>CAXSHO010000037.1:0-3017 GCA_964237305.1 uncultured Caulobacteraceae bacterium | reverse complement strand
TCCCCACGCGCTCGCCGTCCCGGCCCTGGCCGCGGAGTAGCGGGTGGCGCTCCCTCGCGGGCAGGCCGGGACGCCTGCCGTCGCGCCGGCCCGCTGACGCCGCCGTGCCATCCCGCAAGACCCCGTGCGATCTGGAGAGCCGCCCGCAGCCCGCCTCGTTAGTTTCGAGATCGTCCAACCGATCCGAAGGGTTCACGATCGATGCGCAACAACACCGCTTCCCCCGTCGTCACAAGCCGTAGAGCCCGCCCCCGCATGACGCTGGCGATGCTGGCGGTCGTCCCGGCGTTCTGCATGACGCTTGGCTTCGGCGCGCCTGCGAAGGCCGAGTTCATCTCCCTGCAGGGGCCGGTGGGATCGTGGCAGACGTCCCTGGACCTGCCCGCCTTCGGACCCACGAGCACCACCGTCCTGCTCAGCTTCACCTCCGACGGCATCGTGATCGAGACGGACACGCCCACGGCGGGCCCCTTCTTCTTCGGCTCCAGCGCGCTCGGCAATGGCCATGGTGCTTGGAAGCGGACGGGGAGGAACGCCTTTCAGTACGTGTACGTGAAGGAGATCTACGCGGGCTCCGGGGCGCAGGGCGTGGCCCTGGGATCGGCCAGGTCCACGGCCACGGTCGCGCTGAGCAGCGACGGCAGGAAGCTGGACATCTCCAACGTCAGCGTCGTCTTCACCGCCGCCGACGGCACGACGCTCGCCACCGCCGCCGGCTCCGGCAGCGCCACGCGCATCACTCCCGAATAGGTGTCGAGCGGACGCGGGAGGAGGGCGTCTCACCGTCCTCCTCCTCATCCGCTCCTACGCGCGCGTGCGCAGCCTGCGCCATTCCGCGGGCGTGGCGCCGACGAGGCGTTTGAACGTGACGGTGAAGTGCGAGTGGGTCGAGAAGCCCACGGACATGGCGATGTCCACAAGCGGGTCTCGGCTGCTCAGGAGCAGCGTCTTGGACCGCTCGATCCTCTGCGCCAGCAGGTACTCGTGCGGTCTCTGCCCGCAGGCGCGCCGGAACTGCATGGCGAAATGCATCTCGGAGAGGCCGATGGCGCCGGCCATGTCCTTCAGCGTGATGCGGTCCTGCAGGTGGGCGGCCACATACTCCCGCACCCTCCTCATGCGCCAGGTGCTCAAGCCCTGTGCGCCGTGGCGCACCGCACTCTCGTGGTTCGAGAACTCGGCCGTAAGCTTGGCCGCCGCCGCCATGCAGAGGCTCTCCACGTAGAGCCGGCTTGCGGCATCCGGATCGAGCAGGTGGTCCGCGATCGCCCGCGCCATGAAGGCGATGGAGGTGTCGGTCTGGAACACCGTCTTCCTCAGCACGAGGTCCGGCCGCTCCATGCCGTCGCCCAACTCGGCGACGAAGCGCGTCGGTAGGAAAAGGTGGAGCGCCTCGCCCGGCGACCTGATGACCGCCGACAGCCTGGTGTTCGGTTCGGCGATGTGCACCATGCCCGGTGTGGTCTCGCCGTCGTAGGCCAGCGCCCCGTCGGAGTGGGCCAGCACTTTCGACCCGCGCAAGGTCACCGACACGCGGTAATGGTCAGCCCCCGTCACCAGCTCCAGCTCGCGGGTGGCCCGTTCGGTGTTCACGAAATGGCTGACGACGATGCCGCCGTGGACCGCCGGCGCGCCGGCGCTTGACGACCCCACCCACCTGTTCCGCTCTCCCACCACGGAGACGCTTGAACGTGGAGTCTCGGATCGCTCCGGCATCGTCCGCCTTCCTCGGGTCCGCCCGACGGCGGCTGCGCGGGCGTCCTCGCTCCATAGCCGATACGGGGCGCGGGCGAGAGTCCGCGGCGACGGCTGCTGGGGATGACCTCACCCTAGGGCCGCTCCAGCCCCTTGGCCGCGTTCCAGAGCGCATCCATCTCGGCGAGGTCGGACTGCTCGGGCGTGCGGCCCTCCGCCGCAAGTTCCGCCTCTATGTGACCGAACCGTCTGATGAACTTGGCGTTGGAGCTGCGCAGCGCGTCCTCCGGGTCCACCCCCAGCTTGCGCGCGAGGTTGGCGCAGACGAACAGGAGGTCGCCCAGCTCGTCGCGCAGGCGGGCGGGGTCGGCCCCGGGAAGCTCGGCCTCCAGCTCGGCGGTCTCCTCGCGCAGCTTGTCCATGACAGCGGCGGCGTCAGGCCAGTCGAAGCCCACTCGAGCCGCGCGCTTGGTGAGCTTCACGGCGCGGGTGAGGGCGGGCAGGCCGGCGGGCACGTCGGCCAGCACGCCCGCGCTCCCAAGCCCCTTGGCGGCGCGCTCGGCGGCCTTCTGCGCCTCCCAGGCGACGCTCTGCGTGGCGGTGTCGGGCCTGTGCGCGTCGGCGAAGACGTGGGGGTGGCGGCGCTCCATCTTGTCGGCGATGGCGGTGGCCACGTCGTTGAAGCGGAAGGCGCCCAGCTCCTCGGCCATGCGGCTGTGGAACACCACCTGCAGCAGGAGGTCCCCCAGCTCCTCGCGCAGGTCGGTGATGTCGCCGCGCTCCACGGCGTCCGCGACCTCGTAGGCCTCCTCCACCGTGTAGGGCGCGATGCTGGCGAAGGTCTGCTGCACGTCCCACGGGCAGCCGCGCTCGGGATCGCGGAGGCGCTCCATCACGGCGAGCAGGCGGTCCATGGGGCGCTGCGGCTCGCTCACCGGCGTCGCACGCGTGCTCGGCGGCCGGCGGCGGCGGGGGTGAGCAGCCACACGGACGCCAGCACGGCCCCACCCAGCGCCAGCACGTTCAGCGCCCGGTCCAGGGGCGTCAGCATGTGCATGTGGGTGAGGTGGTAGGCGAGGTGGGGACCGTTGAAGGCGAGCGTGGCCGCGCCCACCGTCACCGGCGGAGCCGTCGCGGGCCGGAGGAGCCCAAGAAGGCTCAGGGCGGCGATCATGAGGTAGGCGGCGCCGGCGTCGCGCACGAGGTGCTGGTTGTACGGCCCGTCCACCGACACCCAATGATGGCCGAGGCTTGGGAAGCCCGCGTAGAAGCCCGCCGGATACAAAGCCGCCCAGAGACCGATCACGACCCCGGTGACGGAC
>CAXSHO010000036.1:3379-24090 GCA_964237305.1 uncultured Caulobacteraceae bacterium | reverse complement strand
TTGGTCACGCGGAACCAGGCCTGGCCCGGCGCGCCGATGTGCACGCTCTGCGTCGCCTGGTCCGCCTGGAACGTCCAGGGCAGGCCGCGGACGTTGGTGTCGAACCGCACCGTCACCTCCCGGGCCAGCGCGCCGCCCGTGGGCGCCGCCTCGCCTCGTCGGGGCGTGCCGTTGAAGCCCGTGGCCTGGCAGAAGGCGCGGTAGAGCGGCACGGAGGCGTAGGCCGCCCCCACCATGGCGCTCACGCCCACGGCGCAGGCGACCCACACCGCCCGGTGGCGGGGACGGGGGCGTCCGCGCTCAGCCATGGTGGGCGTTGGCCGTGATCTTCAGCAAGGTGACCAGGAAGATCAGGCCGCAGAAGGCGATGAGCGCCAAGGCGATGCCCCAGGAGCGCAGCTTGCGCGTGCGCGCGGCCGCGTCGCCCTCGCCGAACGGATCGTGCAGGGGGTCGCTCACGGGTGCACCAGCTTGAGGCCGTGCTCGACGAGGAGCACGGCGAACAGCGCGAACAGGTGGACGATCGACCAGGCGAACAGGTCGCGCGCTTGCGTCGCCCCCTCGCGCCGGGCGTAGAGCCCGCCCGGCCCCGCCGCCGAGCCGTCGCCCGCCGTGGACAGGAACAGCCGCACCGCCAGCCCCGTGAAGATCACCCCGCCGAGGGAGGCGGCCACCGCGTAGGCGCGCCCTCCCAGCCCGGTGACCAGCGGCAGCAGGCCCGCCACGGAGAGGATCACGCTGTAGACCAGGATCTGCAGCCGGGTGGACTTCGCGCCCTTCACCACCGGCATCATCGGCACGCCCGCCCGGGCGTAGTCCTCGGTGGTGTAGAGGCCCAGCGCCCAGAAATGCGGCGGCGTCCACAGGAAGATGATGGCGAACAGGATCCAGGCGTCCAGCGGCGCGTAGCCGCTCGCCGCGGCCCAGCCCACCACGGGCGGGAGCGCCCCGGCGGCGCCGCCGACCACGATGTTCTGCGGCGTCGTCCGCTTCAGCCAGCGCGTGTAGACGATGGCGTAGAAGGCGATGGTGCCCGCCAGCAGCGCCGCGGCGGTCCAGTTGGTGGCGAAGCCCAGCGTGGCCACCGAGAACATGGCCAGCACCACGCCCAGGCCCGCGGCCTCCGCCGTGGGCACCGCGCCCGTGGCCGTGGGCCGCCCGGCGGTGCGCTTCATCCGGGCGTCGAGGTCGGCCTCGTGCGCCATGTTCAAGGCGCCGCTCGCCCCGGCGCCCACCGCGATGCACAGCACCGCCACCGCGGCCAGCACGGGGTTCAGCGGCGTGTCGGCGCAGACCATGCCGGTCAGCCCGGTGAACACCACCAGCGACATGACGCGAGGCTTGAGCAGGCGGAGGTAGTCACCCGGGCTGGCCAGGGGCGGGGCGGCGGCGGGCGTGGCGAACGGGTTGGGCAAGGCGGAGGCCTGGAAGGAGAAGGCGCGCCCGGCCCGAGAGCCCGGCGCGCCCGTGAAGAGCATCCTCGCCGCGGCTCGTGCAGGCCGCGGCGCAGCAGCGGTCAGTGCTTCTCGGCGTGGATGATCGGGAGTTCGTTGAACTGGTGGTGAGGCGGCGGCGAGGAGAGCGTCCACTCCAGGGTGGTGGCGCCCACGCCCCAGGGATTGGCCACGCCCTTGCGCCGGCGCACCACCGCCTCGACCAGCATGGCCAGGAACACCAGCACGCCCAGCGCGGTGATCATGTAGCCGACCGAAGATACGTAGTTCCACTTGGCGAAGGCCGCCGGGTAGTCGACGTAGCGGCGCGGCATGCCCTGCAGGCCGAGGAAGTGCTGCGGGAAGAAGATCACGTTCACCCCGACGAACATCAGCCAGAAATGCACGCACCCCATCGCCTCGTTGTACTTGATGCCGTACATCTTCTCGAACCAGTAGTAGTAGCCCGCGAAAATGGCGAACACCGCCCCCAGGCTCAGTACGTAGTGGAAGTGCGCGACCACGTAGTAGGTGGCGTGCAGCGAGTAGTCGAGACCGGCGTTGGCCAACACCACGCCGGTGACGCCGCCCACGGTGAACAGGAAGATGAAGCCGGTGGCGAACAGCATCGGCGTCTTGAACTCGATGGAGCCGCCCCACATCGTAGCGATCCACGAGAAGATCTTCACCCCCGTGGGAACCGCGATGACCATGGTGGCGGCCACGAAGTAGGCCTGCAGGTTCACGTTCATGCCGACGGTGAACATGTGGTGGGCCCACACCACGAAGCCGACGAAGCCGATCGCCACCATGGCGTAGGCCATGGCGAGATAGCCGAACACGGGCTTCTTGGAGAAGGTCGCCACCACGTGGCTGATGATGCCGAAGCCCGGCAGGATCAGGATGTAGACCTCCGGGTGCCCGAAGAACCAGAACAGGTGCTGGAACATCATCGGGTCGCCGCCGCCGGCCGCGTTGAAGAAGCTCGTGCCGAAGTTGCGGTCCGTCAGCAGCATGGTGATCGCCCCCGCCAGCACCGGCAGCGACAGCAGCAGCAGGAAGGCCGTGATCAGGACCGACCAGGCGAACAGCGGCATGCGGTGCAGGGTCATGCCCGGCGCGCGCATGTTGAAGATGGTGGTGATGAAGTTGATGGCGCCCAGGATCGAACTCGCGCCCGCCAGGTGGAGCGACAGGATGGCGACGTCCAGCGCCGGTCCGGTGTGCCCGCCGACGGACAGCGGCGGGTACAGCGTCCAGCCGCCGCCGAAGCCGCGGCCGGGGCCGCCGTCGATGAACAGGCTGGTGCCCAGGAGCACGAAGCTCGCCACCAGGAGCCAGAAGCTGATGTTGTTCATGCGCGGGAAGGCCATGTCCGGCGCGCCGATCATCAGGGGCACGAACCAGTTGCCGAAGCCGCCGATCATGGCGGGCATGACCATGAAGAAGATCATGATCAGGCCGTGCGCGGTGATCACCACGTTGTAGCCGTGGTTCGACGGCTCGATCAGCCCGGTCTGGGCCAGCCAGGAGCCGGCCTTGAAGATCTGAATGCCCGGCTCGGCCAGTTCGGCGCGGATCAGGCCGGACAGGGCGCCACCCACCACGCCCGCCATGATGGCGAACATCAGGTACAGCGTGCCGATGTCCTTGTGGTTGGTGGACAGGAACCAGCGCGTGAAGAAGGGCGGCGCGTGGCTGTGGGCCTCGTGGTCGCCGTGGTGCGCGTGGTCCTCGTGCGCGGCGTAGGTGGTCGCCATGGCGTCAGGACCTGTGGAGGGGGAGGGAGGAAGGCATGTAGGGCGTCATCAGTTCGCGGGCGAGGCGGCGCTGGCCGGCGCGGGCTTGGCGCCCGCCGCTGGGGGGGCGACCTTCTCCTTGCCGAGCGGCCCGGTCTGGGCCGCGGGGGTGGCGGCGGTCGCGGGCGCGGGCGGCGCGGCGGAGGGCGGGCCCACCGTGGCGGCCACGCCCGACGAGGCGCTCGGTCCGGTGGCCGGCCCCTGCGCGGGCGGCGATTGGCCGGGGAGGGCGGCGGGCGCGGGCGAGGCGTCGGCGGCGGGGGCCTTCTTAGCGTGGCCGTCGAGCCAGGCCTGGTACTTCGCGGGGCTCACCACGTCGATCTCGATGGGCATGAAGCTGTGGTTCACGCCGCAGAGTTCGTTGCACTCGCCGTAGTAGATCCCCTCCCGCTCGGCCTTGAACCAGGTCTGGTTGATGCGGCCGGGGATGGTGGTGGTCTGGATGCCGAAGGCCGGCACGAAGAAGGAGTGGAGCACGTCGGCGCCCGTGGCCAGCACCTGCACGGTCTTGCCCACCGGCACCACCATGGGGTTGTCCACCGCCAGCCGGTAGAGGCCCTTGCCCTTGGCCTCCGCCTCCGCCTCCTTCAGCGGGATGGAGTCGTAGGAGAAGCCGCCGGACTCCGGATACTCGTAGGTCCAGTACCACTGGTTGCCGGTGACCTTCACCGTCACGTCGGGCTTCGGCATGTCGTGGTAGGCGAACAGCAGGCGAAACGAGAAGATGGCGATGAACATGAGGATCAGCACCGGCGCCGCGGTCCAGACGATCTCCACCGCCGTGTTGTGCGTGAAGCGCGCGGGCGTGGGGTTGGCCTTGTGGTTGAACTTGACCACCACGTAGGCCAGGAGGCCCAGGACGAACAGGCAGATCGCCACGATGATGGGCGTGAGCACCCAGTCGTTGAACCAGATGGCGGAGTGGCGCAGCGGCGAGCCCGCCGGCTGCATGGCGATGCCGCCGGGCGTGGGCTGGCCCAGGAGGTCCGCGGCGTGCGCCGCGGCGGTCGCCAGGGTGGCGAAGAGCGCGCCGAGGGCGGCGGACGCCCCCCAGCGCTTCACGGTCGACGGCATGGAATCCAGGAGCCTCGCAGACGCAATCGAAGGAGGTGGCTGGGCCGCGCCGCACGCGCCGGGTCCCGCGGCCCTCTCCCTCTCAACGCGAGGCTGTAGCCCCTCCGCCCCGCGTCGCCAAGCCCTGGCGGACGCGGGGAAGACGCCTTCTGCAGCTCAGCTTGCGCGCACCGCACGCAGCGGCGGAGCGGCGGCGCCCTTGGGGTAGCTGTGCTTGTCGCCCGCCCCGAAGCCGTCGCCCGGGTCGCCGTCTTCGCCCTCCGCGCGCACCCGGATGCGGGCGGCCAGCTCGGCCAGGGCGGCGTGCAGGGCCACGGCCTCCGTGCGGGCCGTGGCGAGGCGGGCGTGCACCGCGGCGCCCCGCTCGATCACTTCTCCGCCCAGGACGGCGGACAGGTTCAGCTCGCCGCGCGCCTCGAGTGCGGTGGTGGTCAGCCGGGAGAAGGCCATGATCGCGTCGTCCAGCGCGTTCTCCGCCTCGAACAGCTGGGCGGCGACGCCGCGGGCGATCTCGTGCTTGGTCATCACTTATCTCCGGTTGAGTCCTCGCGGAGGTTGATCCCGCCCGTCCACTCTCGTCAAGATTGCAAATCTACGGACTTAGGTTGACGTTCGCGTAAGCGTCATTTACGCGCCCTTGCATGAGGGCGTTCATGGCCACCGAGCGGCGCGCACCCGAGCGCACCTTCACCATCCGCCAGCTCCGCCAGGAGTTCGGCGCCACTGCGCGGGCGCTTCGGTTCTACGAGGACAAGGGTCTGCTCTCGCCGCTGCGCGACGGTGTGACCCGCGTCTACCACTCGCGGGACCGCGCCCGGCTCGGGTTGATCATGCAGGGCAAGCGGCTGGGCTTCAGCCTGGCCGATCTGCGCGAGCTGCTCGACCTCTACGACGAGCGCGACGGCGGGGCGGCGCAGATGGCGGCCTCGCTGCCCAAGTTCCGCGAGCGGATCGCGGCGCTCCACCTCCAGCGCGAGGACATCGACCGGGCGCTGCAGACCCTTGAGACGGGCGTGTCGAGGCTGGAGGCGAAGCTCGCCGACGTCCGTCCCGATCTCCTGCCCCAGGCGCAGGACTATGACAGCGTCCTGCGCGCCCGCCTGGGCGACGGCCACGCCCCCCACGACTGAGAGACATCGATGCCCTACCGCGCCCCCGTCCGCGACCAGGTGTTCATCCTGCGCGACGTCCTGAAGATCGACGGCTACGCGAACCTGCCGGGCTTCGCCGACGCGTCGATGGACACGGTGGAGCAGGTGCTGGAGGAGGGCGGCCGCTTCGCCGCGGAGGTGCTGGCGCCCCTGAACCACGTGGGCGACGTGCAGGGCTGCACCCGTTCGGCCGACAACACGGTGACGACGCCGGAGGGGTTCAAGGCGGCGTACAAGCAGATGGTGGAGGCGGGCTGGCCCGCGCTGGGGTCGGACCCGGCCTACGGCGGCCAGGGCCTGCCGGCGGTGGTGAACACCGCCTTCGCCGAGATGCAGTCGGGGGCGAACATGGCCTTCGGCATGTACCCGGGCCTGACGCACGGCTGCTACGCCGCCATCCGCGAGGGCGGGAGCGACGAGCAGAAGGCGCTGTACTGCCCCAAGCTCGTCTCCGGCGAGTGGGGCGGGACCATGAACCTCACGGAGCCGCAGTGCGGCACCGACCTGGGCCTGCTCCGCACCAAGGCCGTGCCCGCGGGCGACGGCTCGTTCCGCATCACCGGCCAGAAGATCTGGATCTCCGGCGGCGAGCACGACCTGGCGGAGAACATCGTGCACCTCGTTCTGGCGCGCATCGAGGGCGCGCCGGAGGGCGTGAAGGGCATCAGCCTGTTCATCGCGCCCAAATTCCTCCCTGACGCCGAGGGCCGCCCGGGCGCCCGCAACGGCGTGGCCTGCGTGGGGCTGGAGGAGAAGATGGGCATCCACGGCAACGCCACCTGCGTCATGGCCTACGAGGACGCGCAGGGGTGGCTGGTGGGCGAGGAGAACGCCGGGCTGAAGCTCATGTTCGTGATGATGAACGAGGCCCGGCTCGGTGTGGGCGTGCAGGGTCTGGCGCAGGGCGAGGCCGCCTACCAGGCCGCGGTGGACTTCGCCCGCGACCGCCTGCAGGGCCGCTCGCTCACGGGCAAGAAGAATGCGGACGGCCCCGCCGACCCGATCATCGTGCACCCCGACGTGCGTCGCATGCTGATGGACTCCAAGGCGGTGGTGGAGGCCGGGCGCGCCTTCATGCTGTGGACGGCGCTGCACGGCGACCTGCAGGCCAGCCCCGACGCGGCCACGGCGGAGAAGGCCGGCGACTACATGGGCCTGCTCACGCCCGTGGTGAAAGCCTACCTCACCGAGAAGGGCTTCCAGGTGTGCAAGGAGGCCATGCAGGTGCACGGCGGCTCCGGCTTCACCGAGCACTTTCCCGTCAGCCAGTACCTGAGGGACTGCCGCATCGCCCTGATCTACGAGGGCACGAACGGCATCCAGGCACTGGACCTCGTGGGCCGCAAGCTGGCGGCCAAGGGCGGCCGGGCGGTGATGAGCTTCTTCGCCGAGATCGACGCCGCCGTGGCCGAGCATGGGGCGGACGAGGCGTGCAGGCCCTTCGCCGAAAGCCTCGCAGGACTCAAGGCGCAGCTGCAGGAGGCCACCTTCTGGCTGATGCAGAACGGGCTGGCGGACCCGGACAACGCGGGCGCCGCCTCCACCGACTACCTCCACCTCTTCGGCCTCACGGCGCTCGGCTACATGTGGCTGAAGCTGGCGCACGCGGCGCAGGCGAGGATCGCGGGCGGCGACACCGACCCCTTCTACGCCAACAAGCTCACGACCGGCCGCTACTTCGTCGAACGGATCGCGCCCGAGGCCTCGGCCCACCTCGCCAAGCTGAAGACGGGGGCGGCGTCGATGATGGCGCTCCCCGCCGAGGCGTTCTGAGCCTAGGGTCGGACGGGGGCGCTGTGATCTCCAAGGGCGAGGGCCGAAACGCATGAGCCACGACGTGTACAGGCCCGACCTCCTCGCCGGGCGCGTCGCCTTCGTCGCGGGCGGCACCTCCGGCATCAACCTGGGCATCGCCAAGCGGTTCGCCGCCCTGGGCGCGAAGTTGGCGGTGCTCGGGCGCGACCCGGCCAAGGCCGACCGCGCCGCCGCCGAGATCGACCGGGAGGCGGGCCGCCCCTGCGCGCTGGCGCTCACCGCCGACGTGCGGGACTACGCGGCGGTGGAGGGGGCGCTGGCGGCCGCGGTGGCCGACCTCGGCAAGCTGGACATCCTGATCGCGGGGCAGGCTGGCAACTTCGTCGCCCCCGCGCTCGGGATGAGCGCCAACGCCTTCGCCGCGGTGGTGGGGATCGACCTCCTGGGCAGCTACAACCTGTTCCGCGCGGGCCACCAGCACCTGAACCCGCACGCCTCGCTGATCGCCATCACCGCCGGCCAGGCGGTGAAGCCCACGCCGTTGCAGGCGCACGTCTGCGCCGCCAAGGCGGGGGTGAACATGCTCATCAAGTGCCTCGCCCTGGAGTGGGGGCCCATGGGCGTGCGCGTGAACGGCATCAGCCCCGGCCCGATCGAGGGCACGGAGGGCATGGCGCGGCTCGCGCCCACGCCCGAGGCCGAGGCGGCGGTGAAGGCGGGCACGCCGCTGCAGCGCTACGGCCGCGCCGACGAGATCGGCGACGCCGCCGTGTGGCTGTGCTCCCCCGCAGCCCAGTACGTCACCGGGACGATCCTGGACGTGGACGGCGGCACGGGCCTGGTGGGCTCGCGTCTGATGGGGCTGAACGGATGAACGCCTCATCCCCGCTCATCCCGGCGAAAGCCGGGACCCAGGTCTGCCCGCGATCCCGGACTCGGCGCCCGGATGGCGGGGTCCTGCATCTTCTCTCCCGGGCCTGGGTCCCGGCCTTCGCCGGGATGAGCGGGAGTTCACGGTGAGCGCGCACGACGCGGTGGTGAGCTGGGCGCTGCGCCCCGGCGACGACTTCCTGGCGGGGCGCTACTCCCGCGAGCACTCGGTGGCGTTCGACGGCGGCGTGGCCGTGCCGGGCTCCGGCGCCTCGTTCCTGCAGCCGGCTACAGCGCCTCGCCCCGCATGAGGCGCGGCGCCCGTCGCCCCGTGCCCGAGGCCTCGGCCGCGACCCGGAGGAGCTGATGGTGGCCGCGCTCTCCGCCTGCCACATGCTGTGGTTCCTCGACATGGCCAAGCACGCGGGCGTGCTCGTCACCGGCTACCGCGACGCGGCCACCGCGCGCATGGGCAAGATGCCCGCCAGCGGCCGCATCGGCCTGGTGGAGTGCGTGCTGCGCCCGCAGGTCACCGCGCTCCGCAACGGCGCCCGCACCCCGCTCGCGGAGCTGGAGCCGCTGCATCACAAGGCGCACGCCGCCTGCAACATCGCCAATTCCGTCCTCACCGACGTCCGGGTCGAGCCCGTGGACGCCGCCGCCCTCCAGGGAGCCTGACCGCCATGGCCGACGCCTACATCTACGACGCCGTCCGCACCCCGCGGGGCCGAGGCAAGAAGGACGGCTCGCTGCACGAGATCACCGCGCTCAGCCTCGCCACCCAGGTGCTGGAGGCCCTGCGCGACAGGAACGACCTGGACACCTCCAAGGTGGACGACGTGGTGCTGGGCTGCGTGGCCCCCGTGGGCGAGCAGGGCTCCGACATCGCCCGCACGGCGGTCCTGGCCGCCGACTACGCCGAGACCACCGCGGGCGTGCAGATCAACCGCTTCTGCGCCTCGGGCCTTGAGGCCTGCAACATGGCCGCCGCCAAGGTGATGACGGGCGAGGCCGACATGGCGATCGGCGGCGGCGTGGAGAGCATGAGCCGCGTGCCCATGGGCTCCGACGGCGGCGCCTGGCCGCTGGACCCGTCGTCGGCCTTCAAGACCTACTTCGCCCCGCAGGGCATCGGCGCCGACCTGATCGCCACCCTGCACGGCTTCACCCGCGACGACGTGGACGCCTACGCGGTGGAGAGCCAGCGCCGCGCCGCCCGCGCTTGGCAGGAGCACCGCTTCGACCGCAGCGTCATCACCGTGCACGACCAGCTGGGCCTGCCGCGGCTGGACCACGACGAGCACATGCGGCCGGACACGACCATGCAGTCGCTGGGCGCGCTCAACGCCAGCTTCACCATGCCGGGCGAGATGGCCTTCGACGCGGTGGTGACCCAGCGCTACCCGCAGGTGGAGCGGGTGAACCACGTGCACCACGCGGGCAACAGCTCGGGCATCGTGGACGGCGCCGCGGGCGTGCTGTTCGGGTCCAAGGAGATGGGCGACGCCCTGGGCCTGAAGCCCCGGGCGCGGGTGAAGGGCATGGCCTCCATCGGCTCGGAGCCCTCGATCATGCTCACCGGTCCGAGCTACGTGACGGAGAAGCTGCTGCGCAAGCTCGGCATGGAGGTCGGCGACATCGACCTCTACGAGCTGAACGAGGCGTTCGCCGCGGTGGTGATGCGGATGATGGCCCTCCTGGACATCCCCCACGACAAGATGAACGTGAACGGCGGCGCCATCGCCATGGGCCACCCGCTGGGCGCCACCGGCGCCATGATCCTCGGCACGGTGCTCGACGAGCTGGAGCGGTCGGACAAGGAGACCGCACTCGTCACCCTGTGCGTCGGCGCCGGCATGGGCACCGCCACGGTGATCGAACGCGTCTGACACCCCCAGCAGCTGTCATCCCGGGGCGGCGCAGCCGACCCGGGACCCAGGAGTGACGGTCGCGACCGCGGCCCTGGGTCCCGGCTCTCCGCTCCGCTCCGGCCGGGATGACGATCAGGAGAACCTCGTGGAAACCTTCACCCTCGACGTCGACGCGGACGGGATCGCGCTCGTCACCTTCGACGTGCCCGGCCGCTCGATGAACACGCTCACCGGCCAGGTCATGGCCGAGCTGCCGCAGGTGGTGGAGCGCATCCGGACGGACGCGGCCATCAAGGGCGCCGTGTTCGCCTCGGGCAAGGCGTCGGGCTTCTGCGCGGGGGCCGACCTGGGCGAGCTCGGCTCCTCCACCGGCGAGCGGCCCACGCCCGAGGCGCTGTTCGACCGCGTGTACGCCATCAACAAGGTCTTCCGCGCGCTGGAGACCTGCGGCAAGCCGACCGCGGCCGCCATCGCCGGGGTGGCCATGGGCGGAGGGCTGGAGCTGGCGCTCGCCTGCCACCACCGCGTGCTGGTGGACGACGCCAAGATCCAGATCGGCCTGCCGGAGGCCAAGGTCGGCCTGCTCCCCGGCGGCGGCGGCACCCAGCGGCTGACGCGGCTGATGGGCGTGATGGCCGCCGCGCCTTACCTGCTGGAAGGCAAGAGCTTCCGCCCCGCCGACGCCAAGTCCGCGGGCGTGGTCGACCAGCTCGTTCCTCGCGGCGAGGAGGTCGAGGCCGCCAAGGCCTGGGTGAAGACGGGCGACCCCGTCGCGCGGTGGGACAAGAAGGACTTCAAGATCCCGGCCGGCGGGCCCTACACGCCCGGCGGCATGCAGGTGTTCGTCATGGGCAACGCCATGCTGCGCAAGCAGACCTACGGCAACTACCCCGCGCAGCTGAACATCCTCAAGGCGGTGTACGAGGGGCTGCAGGTCCCCATGGACGCGGCGCTGCGCATCGAGAGCCGCTACTTCGCGCGCACGCTGATGACGCCGCAGGCCACCGCCATGATCCGCACCCTGTTCGGCTCCATGCAGGCGCTGGGCAAGGGCGCGGTGCGGCCCAAGGGCGTCGCGCCGTCCGATGCGAAGAAGGTGGCGGTGATCGGCGCGGGCATGATGGGCGCAGGCGTCGCCTACGTGCAGGCCATGGCGGGCATCGAGTCCGTGCTGATCGACACCTCGCAGGAGGCCGCCGAGCGCGGCAAGGGCTATGCGGCCGACCTGGTGAAGGCCGCCGTCGGCAAGGGCCGCATGACGCCCGAGAAGGCCGAGGCCGTGCTGGCCCTGATCACGCCGACCACCGACTACGAGCACGTGCGCGGCTGCGACCTCGTGGTCGAGGCGGTGTTCGAGAACCGCGAGATCAAGGCCGACGTGACCCGCCGCGCCGAGGCGATGCTGGCCGAAGGCGCGGTGTTCGGCTCCAACACGTCGACCCTTCCCATCACGGGACTGGCCGAGGCGAGCGTCAGGCCCAAGGACTTCATCGGCGTCCACTTCTTCTCGCCGGTGGACAAGATGGGCCTGGTCGAGATCATCATGGGCGAGCACACGGGCGACGAGGCCCTGGCCAGGGCGATCGACTACGTCCTCAAGATCAAGAAGACGCCCATCGTCGTGAACGACGCCAGAGGCTTCTACACCTCGCGCTGCTTCGGCACCTTCGTGCAGGAGGGCATGGAGATGCTGGCCGACGGGATCGCGCCCGCCATCATCGACAACGTCGGCCGCATGACCGGCATGCCCCGCGGCCCGCTGGAGATGCACGACGACGTGGCGCTCGACCTTTCCTACAAGATCGCCCAGCAGACGCAGCTCGATCTGGGCGACAAGTACGTCGCGCCCAAGTTCCAGCCGATCATGGAGAAGATGGTCTCCGAACTCGGGCGCTACGGCCGCAAGAACAAGAAGGGCTTCTACGACTATCCCGAGGGCGGCAAGAAGACGCTGTGGCCGGGCCTCGCCGGCATCGTCCCCCCTATGCAGACCGACGCGCCCCCCGCCGTGGTGGCCGAGCTGAAGCAGCGCCTCCTGCACCGCCAGGCGGTGGAGATGGCGCGATGCTTCGAGGAGGGCGTGGTCACCGACGCCCGTGAGGCCGACGTGGGCGCCATCCTGGGCTGGGGCTTCGCGCCCTGGACCGGCGGCCCCGCCAGCTACATCGACGGCATCGGCGCCGCCGAGTTCGTTAAGCAGTGCGACGCCCTGGCCCAGAAGCACGGCGAGCGGTTCACGCCCCCCAAGCTCCTGCGCGACATGGCCGAGCGGGGCGAGAGCTTCTACGGGTCCCAGGCGGTGAAAGCGGCGGCCTGAGGCGTGGCCGGCGCAGACGACCCGCACGACCTCCTCCGCTTCGTGCGGGCGCAGGACGGCGGCGCCTACGCCCGGGCGCTGGCCGAGGTGCGGCGGGGGCGCAAGGCGAGCCACTGGATGTGGTTCGTCTTTCCGCAGCTCGCGGGCCTCGGCTCCAGCCCGACGGCGCGGCTCTACGCCCTCGCCTCGCGGGATGAGGCGCACGCCTACCTGGCCCATCCGGTTCTCGGGGCGCGGCTGTGCGAGATCGCCGGCGCGGCGGCCGATCTGCGCGGGCGCACGGCGGGGGAGGTGTTCGGCTCGCCCGACGACCTGAAGCTCCGCTCCAGCCTGACGCTGTTCGAGGCCGCCGCTGCGGACGAGCCGGTGTTCGGCCGCGCGCTGCACGCCCTGTGCCAGGGGCGGCGCGACGGCCGCACCCTGGAGCTGCTAAGCTCGCACACCGGCTGAGGGGACCGCATGGCCCGCGACAACGCCTACCTGCGCTTCCTGCGCGACCCGGACGTGGAGGCGCGACGGGCGGAGCTGGCCGCCTTCGTCGGCCCGAACGCCGCGCCGTTCCTGAGGATGTACGACCGCCTGCGCGCCTCGCCCGAGCGGCCGCGCTTCGGCGCCATGCTGAGCTTCGTCTCCATGGCCTTCCTCCTGGGGCCGTGCTGGTTCTTCTACCGGCGGATGTGGGTCTGGGGATGGGGCGTGCTGGCGCTCGTCGTCGCCCTCGCGCTGCTGCCCTGGATGCCGCGCACGCTGGGGGCGGTCGAGGCGGTCGTCTTCGCCACGCAGGGCCGCTACGCCTACCTGACGCACGCCTTCGCCCGCATCGAGCGGGTCCGCGGCGCGGCGGCGACGGCCGACCTCGACGCCCTGCGCCGGGAGGGCGGGGTGTCCCGCACGGCGGGCTGGGTGAGCGGCCTCCTGTACGTGTCGGTGTGCGTGGCGGCCGTCGTGATGTTCGTGCTGGCGGGCGGCGAGGAGCGCTGAGACGCCCTCAGCGCTCTCCCGGCGGGAAGTCGGTGGCGAGCGACTCGGCGCGCTGGCTTTCGATCTCCTCCAGGCGCTCCCTCAGCTTGGCCACGGCCGCGTTCAGCCCGAATTCGCCGATGACGAAGTGGCGCGGCGCGGTCTCCCGCTCGGTGAGCGCGATCATGGCGTGGGCGGCGCGGACGGGGTCGCCCGCCTGGGCGCCGCTGTAGCCGGCCGTCATCTCCATGCGCTTGGCGGCCGTCTCGGCGTAGTCGGCGATGTTCGACGTGTTCTGCCGCAGCGAGCGGCCCGCCCAGTCGGTGCGGAAGGGGCCGGGCTCCACGCAGGTGACCTTGATTCCGAGCGGCTCCACCTCGGCCTTCAGCGCGTCCGACCAGCCCTCCACCGCGTGCTTGGTGGCCGAGTAGTAGCCGGAGGCCGCGAAGCCGATCAGCCCGCCGACGGAGGTGACGTTGATCACGTGGCCGCGTTTCTGCGCGCGCATCACCGGCAGCACGGCGCGGGTCATGGCGAAGAGGCCGAACACGTTGGTCTCGAACTGGGCGCGGATCTCCGCGTCCTCGCCCTCCTCGACGGACGACTGGTAGCCGTAGCCCGCGTTGTTCAGGAGCACGTCGATCCGGCCGAACCGCGCCTGCGCCGCCTGGACGGAGGCCGCGATGCTCCGGGCGTCGTCCACGTCCAGCCCCACGGCCAGGGCGCGGTCTTCGCGGCCCTGCACGAGGTCGGCCACCTTGGCGGGGTCGCGCGCGGTGACCACGGCGCGCCAGCCGCGGTCGAGCACCGCCTGGGCGGTCTCGCGGCCGAAGCCGGTGGAGCAGCCGGTGATGAACCAGACGGGGGTGTCGTCGGAAGCCATGTCGTGTCCCTAGGTCTCGCGTGCGGCCTCAACGCGGGACGCCGCCGCCGGATGCCCCAGCTCGCGCCGAAGCCGTTCGACCAGCGTCGGCTCGTCGCGCAGTTCGCACTCCCAGATCGTAAGCGCGCACCAGCCGAGGGAGGACAGATCCTCCCTGTTGCGGGCGTCGCGGGCGCGATTGCGGGCGATCTTCTCCGCCCAGAACTCGGCGTTCTGCTTGGGGCGACGCGCGCCGCGAGGGCAGTGGTGGCCGTGCCAGAAGCAGCCGTGGACGAACACCGCCACCCGCCGCGGACCGAGCGCCAGGTCGGGTCGCCCGGGCAGGTCGCGGCGTTGCAGGCGGTAGCGCAGGCCCATGGCGGTGAGGAGGCGGCGCACCGCGCGCTCCGGCCCCGTGTCGCGCCCCTTGATGCGCGCCATCACCGCCGAGCGCTGCTCGGGGGTGAAGACGTCCGTGCCGCCCCGGGCCGTCACGTCCGGGCGGCGAAACCCTGCGCGACGAAGCTGACGCTCTCGGAGTCCACCGCGGCGAAGGCGGCGGCGCCGGCCAGGATGCCGACCGCGAGGACGAGGGTGAGGATGCGGGTCACGGGAGGGGTCTCGAAGCTGGAACTGCAACAGCGCATATGGCGATTGCGCCCCGCGTCGCCACCCCGGGAGCCGTCCGCTTCTACCCGCCAGCGATGAAGTTTCCCTGTGCGCCCGTGCAGCCCGCCTCAGCCCAGCCCGTCGAACAGGGCGGTGGACAGGTAGCGCTCGGCGAAGCTCGGCACGATCACCACGATCTGCTTGCCCGCCCAGGCGTCCTCCGCCGCCAGCCGGAAGGCGGCGGAGAGCGCGCCGCCCGAGGAGATGCCCACCGGGATCCCCTCCACCCGGGCGGTGCGCCGGGCGAACTCGAAGCTCTCCTCGTTGGAGATGGTCACCACCTCGTCGATCACCGAGCGGTCCAGCACGCCCGGCACGAAGCCCGCGCCGATGCCCTGGATCTTGTGCGGGCCGGGCGCGCCGCCGGACAGCACGGGCGAGGCCTCGGGCTCCACCGCGATCATCTTCAGCCCGGGCTTGCGACCCTTGAGCACCTGGCCGACGCCCGTGATGGTGCCGCCCGTGCCCACGCCCGCCACCACCGCGTCGACGCCGCCGTCCGTGTCGTTCCAGATCTCCACGGCGGTGGAGGCGCGGTGGATGGCGGGGTTCGCGGCGTTCTCGAATTGCTGGGGCATGACCGCGCCCGGCGTCGCGTCCACGATCTCCTGCGCGCGGCCCACCGCGCCGCGCATGCCCTTCTCGGCGGGGGTGAGCTCCAGCTTCGCGCCCAGGAGCAGCAGCATCTTGCGCCGCTCCATCGACATGCTCTCCGGCATGCAGAGCGTCAGCGGATAGCCCTTGGCGGCGGCGGCGAAGGCGAGCGCGATGCCCGTGTTGCCGCTGGTGGGCTCCACCAGCGTGGACCCGGGGCGCAGCACGCCGTCCGCCTCCAGCTGCTCGATCATGGCCACGCCGATCCGGTCCTTCACGCTGGCGAGCGGGTTGAAGAACTCCAGCTTGGCGAGGACCTCGCCCTTGGGCTGGAGCTCGGCCGTGAGGCGCGGCAGGCGCACCAGCGGCGTGTCGCCGATCAGGTCGAGCACGGAGTCGTACACGCGCCCCCGCCCGCGGGTGGCGTGGCGGAGCGCGGCGTCAGGGGCGTCCAGAGGGGCGGCGTGCTGGTCCATGGCCGCAGTATACGCCCGCGGAGGGGAGGGGGCGATCAGGTCTGCTGGACGCGCCCGCAGGAAGGCTGGGTCTCCGTCCTCCCACGGAACGGGGGAGGGGGCCGCGCGAAGCGTGGCGGTGGGGGTGGCGCGACGCCGGCGAGAACGGCGCGCCACCCCTCCGTCGGCGACCCCCTACGCCGCCCGCCGCACCCGCGCGTCCAGCAGCGGCTCCAGCAGGTGCTCCGCCAACCAGCGCACCGCGGGCGCGGCCACCCCGTCGCCCATGGCCTTGAGCGCCGCGGTGGCGCCTGCGGGCAGGCGGAAGTCGTCGGGCAGGCCCATGAGCCGCGCCGCCTCGCGCGGGGTGAGCGGGCGGGTGCGGACGCGGCCGTCCTCGGCCACCATCACGAACTGGCGCGAGGAGCCGCCGGCGGGCGTGCGCAGGCAGCCGGCCAGCCCGTCCAGCCTGAGCTCGGCGCGCTGCACCCGCCGGCCGTCCTCGTCGCGCATGCGCCGGTAGAGCGCGCCCACCCGGCGGCCCGCGCCCGCCTGCAGCCGGCGGGCGTGCAAGGGGGAGAGCAGCGCGAGGAGCCGGGCGGTCCGCGCCTCATCGTGCCAGGCGACGGCGTCGTCCGCCTCCAGCACGTCGGCCAGCGCGGTGTTGCGCCGGGGGGGAGCGGGCAGGCGCCACCAGCGCAGGGCGGCGGCCGCGGGGGCGGGCAGGGCGGCCGCCGCCTCCGTCACCCGGCGGGTGTGGAACGGCCCGGCGGGGCCGGGCTGAACGAGCGCCGGGTCGACGGCCCCGCGCACCCCCACGACGAACAGGCGCGGGCGCGACTGCGGCGTCCAGTTCGCGGCGTCGATCTCCAGCGCGCCGAAGGCGTAGCCGAGCCCGGCCAGGGCGGCGCACAGGGCGGCGAAGTCCTCCCCCCCGCGGGAGGAGAGGAGGCCGGTGACGTTCTCCAGCACCAGGAGGCGCGGGGCGCGGCCCTCGGCGGCCAGCGCCGCCATCAGCCGGTGGAAGCCCCAGAAGGCGCCGGAACGCTCGGCCGCCAGCCCGCCGCGGCGGCCCGCCAGCGACAGGTCCTGGCAGGGGGAGGAGGCCCAGGCGAGGTCGGCGCGGCCGCGGGGCAGGTCGGCGGGGGTCAGGTCCCACACGTCGGCCGCGCGCAGGTGCGCGGCGTCGCCGTTCAGCGCGTAGGCGGCGGCCTTCATGGGATCGAGGTCGTTGGCGAACAGCGGCCGCCAGCCGGGGCCGAGCCCCACGCGCGCCATGCCGGCGCCGGAGAAGAACTCCAGGAAGGTCGGGCGGGTGTCGGCCATCGGGAGCGCGAGCCTGCGGTGATTTGCCGGCGCGCGCGAGGCGGGCGGCGTACGCGCCGGTGGGCGCCCGGCGCGGCCGCGCCGCCCGGGTGAGTTAGGAAAGCGCCCGGCGTGCACCCGGCCCGCCTCAAGGGCGCGGGTTGAGGAAGGTCTGGCCGCCCGCACGCTCGGGGATGAACGGCGATGGGAGCGTCAGTAGACCTCGAACAGGCCCGCCGCGCCCATGCCGCCGCCCACGCACATGGTCACCACCACGTGCTTGGCCCCGCGGCGGCGGCCCTCCATCAGCACGTGGCCGGTGCAGCGCGCGCCGGTCATGCCGTAGGGGTGGCCGATGGCGATGGAGCCGCCGTTGACGTTGTACTTCTCCGGGTCGATGCGGAGGCGGTCGCGGCTGTAGAGGCACTGGCTGGCGAAGGCTTCGTTCAGCTCCCACAGGTCGATGTCGTCCACGGTCAGGCCGTGGCGCTCCAGGAGGCGCGGCACGGCGAAGACGGGGCCGATGCCCATCTCGTCCGGCTCGCAGCCCGCCACGGCGAAGCCCTTGAAGGCTCCCAGCGGCTGCACGCCCCGGCGCTCGGCCTCGGCGCGCTCCATGACCACCACGGCCGCCGCGCCGTCCGACAGCTGGCTGGCGTTGCCGGCGGTGACGAACTTGCCCTCGCCCTCGCGCACGGTCTTCAGCTTGGCGAGGTCGTCGATCGTGGTCTGGGGACGGTTGCACTCGTCCTTGTCCACCACGTAGTCGACCATGGACTCCTCCTTGGTCTCCTTATTCACGACCTTCATCTTGGTGTGCATGGGGACGATCTCGTCCTTGAAGGTCCCGTTGGCCTGCGCGGCGGCGATGCGCTGCTGCGAGCGGAGCGCGTACTCGTCCTGATAGTCGCGGCTCAGGCCGTAGCGCTGCGCCACGTTGTCGGCGGTGTCGATCATGGGCATCCACAGGGCGGGATGCTCGGCCATGAGCGTCTCCTCCGTGTAGTTGTAGGTGTTCATGTGGCCGCCGAACTGCACGAGCGAGATCGACTCCACGCCCGCGCCCACCGCCACCTTGGCCCCCTCGTTGCGCACGTAGTTGGCCGCCACCGCGATGGCGTTCAGCCCCGACGAGCAGAAGCGGTTGACCGTGGAGCCCGAGGTGGTGACCGGGCAGCCCGCCCACAGCGCGGCGTTGCGGCCCACGTTGCCGCCCGTGGCGCCCTCCGGGTTGCCGCAGCCCATCACCACCTCCTCCACCTCGCCGGGCTCGACGCCCGCGCGGCTCATGGCGTGGCGGACGGCGTGGCCGCCCATGGCCGCGCCGTGGGTGGCGTTGAAGCCGCCGCGCAGGCTCTTGGCGAGGCCGGTGCGGGCGTAGGAGACGATCACGGCGTCGGGCATGGGGGTGTCCTGCTGTTCGGTGAACGGTGTTCTTGTTGGGTGCCACCTTAGGCCCGGGACGGGGCGGCGCAACGGCGCCGCGGCGTCAGCTCTTGGCGGTGAGCATGGGGCCGATGCCGGGGATCGAGCCCAGCACGTCGGTGAGGAGGTCGCGGCCCGTCTTCTCGCGCACGAACTGCATGGCCACGGGCAGGATGTTCTGCATGTCGGCCAGCGTCACGCCCTGCTTGGCCAGCTTCTGGCCCACGGCCATGGCGTCGCTCATCGCCGCGCCGCCCGCGCCGCCCGCCCCGCGCATGAGGCCGCCGAGCAGGCCGCCGGACTTCTGCGCCGTCATGGCGTTGCCCTCCTCGGCCAGCCCCTGGCTGCCGGGGATGGCCCCGAACAGCTCGGAGGTCTGGGCGGCGTCGCCGTGCTTGTTGATCAGCGACAGCGCCGCGGACAGCCCGGCGCGCGCCTGGTCGGGCTTCAGCCCCGTGGCGCCGGCCGCGCGGCCGATGAGTTCGTCGATCATGCGGTCTCTTCCCTGGAGGCGGCGGACCCTACTGCGCGGTCCACCCGCCGTCGACCGCGAGCGCCGCGCCGTTCACCGAGCGCCCCGCGTCGGACACGAGGTACAACAGCATGCCGGCGAGGTCCTCGTAGGCGACGAAGCGCTTGTTCGGGTGGGCGGCCAGGATCACGTCGCGCATGACGGCCTCCTCGCTCATGCCCCGCGCCTTCGCCTGATCGACGATCTGGCCTTCCACCAGCGGCGTCCTCACATAGCCGGGGCAGATGGCGTTGCAGGTGAGGTCGGCCCCCGCGGGCTGCGCCAGGGCGGTGGCTTGGGCGAACTCCAGCGCCACCGACCTGGTGAAGCCCACCACCCCGTGCTTGGCGGCCACGTAGGCCGACTTGAACGGCGAAGCGACGAGCCCGTGGGCCGAGGCGATGTTGACGATCCGCCCGCGCCCCGCCGCCAGCATCAGCTTCGCGGCGTGGTGGGTGGTGTGGAACACCGAGTTGAGGTTCACCGCGATGATCCGCTCGTACTGCTCGGGCGGGAAGTCCTCGATCCTCGCCACGTGCTGCACGCCCGCGTTGTTGACGAGGATGTCCAGCCGGCCGAACGCGGCGTGGACGGCGGCGATCAGCTCGGCGATCTGGCCGGGCCGCAGCATGTCGGCGGGGTGGTGCAGCACGCGCACGCCATGCTCGGTCTCCAGCCGCCCGCGCAGCGCCTCGATGGCGGCGGCGTCGCCCAGGCCGTTGAGCATCACGTCGCAGCCCGCCCGCGCCAGCGCCTCGGCCAGCGCCGCGCCGATGCCGGAGGTGGAGCCGGTGACCACCGCCGCGCGGCCGGACAGGTCCAGGGGAGGTTGGGGCATCAGTTCATCTCCAACGCGTCATCCCGGGCGGCGAAGCCGACCCGGGACCCAGGGGTGCAGGTCGTGCGCGTGGTCCTGGTCCCGGGTCGCTGCGCGCCCGGGATGACGTAAGAAGCTTACGAGGGCTCGCCACGGAGGTCCGGCTCTCCGCTGCTCTGCGGGCGGGACGACGAGCCAGGCTCACCAGGGCAAGGTTTTGCCGTCGAAGGTGCGGAACGTCCCGGCGTCCTGCGGCAGGAGGGCGTCGATCACCCGGCGCATGCCGGTGACCGACTGCTCGGGCGTGGTGGGGGCGCTGGGGCCGCCCATGTCGGTGGCGACCCAGCCGGGGTGCATGACGACCGCGGTGACGCCGTCCGGCTTCAGCTCCAGCGCCGCGCTCATGAAGGCGCCGTTCAGCCCCGACTTGGACGAGCGGTAGGCGTAGAAGCCGCCGGAGCCGTTGTCGGCCACCGAGCCCATCTGGCTGGTGATGGCCACGAGCCGGCCCTTGGCCGCCTTCAGGTTGTCCGCAAAGGCGGCGGCGATGCGGACGGGGCCGAGCGTGTTCACCCTGAGCGTGCGCAGCCACTCGTCATAGTCGATGTCGGCGAGCCGCATCTGCGCGCCGCCGCCGTAGACGCCCGCGTTGGCGATGACGACGTCCAGCGGGCGGTCGCCCACCGCGGCCTTGAACGCGCCCACCTCCGCCGCGTCGGCCACGTCCAGCGCGTGCACCTGCGCGCCCGTGTCCCGCAGCGCCTGCGCCTCGTCGGGGCGGCGGCAGCCGGCGACCACGTCCCACCCGTCGGCGCGGTACTGGCGGGCGAACTCCAGGCCGAG
>CAXSHO010000036.1:0-3369 GCA_964237305.1 uncultured Caulobacteraceae bacterium | reverse complement strand
GTTGGCGCCGGTGACGAGCACGGTGGGCACGGTCGACCTCAGGGGTGGGGGCGGGTGAAGACGTACTGGTCGGCGGCGGAGAGGCCCGCGTTGAAGCGGTAGCCCTCCCGGTCGAAGTTCTTGAGGTCCACCCTGCGTTCCGCGCGCCGGTCGATCGCCCACCGCGCCATCAGGCCGCGGGCGGTCTTGGCGTAGAGGCCGGGGTGGGTGACGCCCGCCGCCGTCTCCTGCTTGAACAGGCAGGTGAGCACGGGCGCCTTGAGGGCGTCGCGGTCCACCGCGCCGAAGTACTCCTGGCTGGCGAGGTTGACGACCGCCTTGTCCTTGTGGCCGCGCAGGGCGGAGTCGAGCGCCTTGGCCGGGGCGTCGCCCCAGAAGGCGTAGAGGTCCGGCCCGCGCTCTGTGGCGAGCTTGACGCCCATCTCCAACCGGTAGGGTTGGATCGCGTCCAGCGGGCGCAGGACGCCGTAGAGGCCGGACAGGATGCGCAGCCGGCCCTGCGCCCATGCCAGCGCCTTCGCGTCCAGCTCCCGCGCCTTGAGGCCGGTGTAGACGTCGCCCGCGAAGGCCAGGGCGGCGGGCACGTCGTGGGCCGTCCCCCGCAGCTTGTAGGCGCGGAAGCGCTCGCGGTTCAGCTGGGCCAGGTCGTCGCTGATCCCCATCAGCGCCTTGAGGTCGGCCGCCTTCAGCGTCTTCGCCCGCTTGGCGAGCTCGGCGGTGTCGCGCCCGAAGGCGGGCTTGGTGGGGGTGACGCCGGGCGCGGGCGTGAAGTCCAGCGTCTTGGCGGGGGAGAGCACAAACAGCATGGGCGGCGGCGGTGTAGCGCCTCGCGCCCGTCGCCGTCGAGCACTGGCGCCTTCGCCGCCGCCAAGCCAAGCTGAGCCGATGAGCCTGGACGTCGAACACCGCGCCCATCCCGCCGCCGAGGCGCCTCCGCGGTGGGTGGGCCTAGGACGCCTCGGCGTGGGGCTCGGGCAGGGCCTCCTGGCCTACGCCTTGATTCGGCTGTCGGAGGCGCAGTGGCCCGCCACGCACGGGGCGCTGTTCACCGCCCTTGTGATGGTCACGGCTTTCGTCCCCCTGATCCTGCTCGCCGCGCTCGGTCGCATGCGCCCGGCGGTGCTGGCGGGCTGGGCGGCGGGGGCGGCGGCGCTGGTGACGGCCGTGGGGCTCTACGGCTGGTGGCGCGACCCGGTGGGCTCGGACGGGAAGACGGTCACCGGGCCGGGGGCGGAGCTATGGCTCTCGACGGCGGTGGTGCTCTACGTGCTGCACCACCTGATCGAGCCGGCGGACGAGGAGAGGACGCTGTCGCCCGCCTATCCCTCGCGCTTCGAGGGGGCGTGGCGGCATGGCTTCCAGTTGGCCGTGTCGGGAGCCTTCACCGGCGTGTTCTGGGGCGTGCTTCAGCTCGGCGCCGGGCTGTTCGACCTGATCGGCGTGAAGGCGCTGAGCACGCTTTTGCGCCAAGCGTGGTTCATCGCGCCCGCCACCTCCACCGCCTTCGCCGGCGCCGTGCACCTCACGGATGTGCGGCCGGGTCTGATCCGCGGCGTGCGGACGGTGGGGCTGACGCTGCTGGCGTGGCTCCTGCCGCTGATGGCGGCGCTGGCGGCGGCCTTCCTCCTGACGCTCCTGTTCACCGGCGTCGCGCCCTTATGGCGCACGCAGCGCGCCTCGGTGATGCTCCTGGCGGCGGCGGGCGTCCTGGTGCTCCTGGTCAACGCCGCCTACCAGGACGGGCGCGAGCCGCCCGCGCGCGTGCCGGGCTGGGCCGGCCGGCTGGCGGCCTGTCTCCTCCCGGTCTTGGCGCTGCTGTCGGCCTGGGCCTCCGGGCTCCGCATCGCCCAGTACGGACTGACGCCGGAGCGCGTGGTCGGGCTGGCGCTGACCGTGGTGACCGCGCTCTACGCCGTGGGTTACGTCATGGCCGCGTGGCGGCGCGGCCCTTGGATGCGCGGGCTGGAGGGGACCAACGTGGCCGCCGCCTGGACGGGCGTGTCGCTGCTGCTTCTGCTGCTGTCGCCGGTGCTGGACCCCGCGCGGCTCTCCGTCGCCGACCAAGAGCACCGCCTGCGTAGCGGCCGCGTCCCGGCGTCGAGCTTCGACTTCGCCTTCCTGCGCCAGCGTGCGGCGCGGTTCGGGCGCGACGCGCTGGCCCGGCTCGCGCATTCGCCGGACGCCAAGGTGGCCGCGGAGGCCGCGCATTGGCGCGACCAGGCCTTCCTCACGGCGCCCCCGTCGCCGGCCGAGCATCGGGCGCCGCGCAGCGCCATGGTGCTCGGGCCGGGGCCCGTGCCGCCCGACTTCCTCGCGCAACGCTTCCCTGATTACAACGGCGGGGCGACGTGCCTGGTGGACGACAGCCCCTGCCGCGTCCTGGCGCGAGACCTCGATGGCGACCGCGTGGAGGAGGTGCTGGTGATCTCGCCCAACACCATGGTGGCCTTCAAGCGCCGGCCGGACGGCGCGTGGGCCCGGGTGGGCTCCTACGGCCAAGCCTTCTGCGCGGGAGCGCAGGAAGCCCTCGGTCGAGGCGACTTCAAGCCGGCGGCCGGCCGCCTTCCCGATCTCGAGGCCGGGGGGCAGCGGCTGCCCTTCCACGCCGTGGACGGCCTGTGCGCGCCCGACCCGCGGACGCCCACTCCCGCCGCACCGGCCCCGGCTCCCCGCTAGAACAGCACCCGCGGGTTCATGATGCGGCCGGGGTCGAGCGCCGCGCGGATGGCCCGCATGGCGGCCACCTGCGCCCTGTCCTTGTAGCGCAGCGCCTCCACCGACTTCATGGCGCCCAGCCCGTGCTCGGCGGAGATGGAGCCGCCCAGCGCGTGGACCACGTCGTGGACCGCCCGGCTCCCCGCGTCGCGCAGGCCGTCGTGGGCGGCGTCGCCCCCGCCGGCGGGGCGCAGCACGTCGTAGTGGATGTTGCCGTCGCCCACGTGGCCGAAGGCGACCACGCGCGCCCCCGGCGCCACGCGCTCGGCGGCGAGGCCGGCCTCGGCCAGGAAGCGCGGCACGGCGGAGACGGGGACGGAGATGTCGTGCTTCCACGCCGCCCCCTCCGGCTTCTGCGCGGCGGACTGGCCCTCGCGCAACGCCCAGAAGGCGCGGGCCTGCGTCCCGTCCTGCGCCACGGCGGCGTCGGTGATCTCCCCCGCCTCCAGCGCGGCGGCCAGCAGCGGCTCCAGCACGGCCTCGGCGCGCCCCGGCTCGGCCTCGGCGAGCTCGATCAGCACCGTCCACGGGTGAGGGGCGGACAGCGGCGCGCGGGCGCCCGGCAGGTGGGCGAGCGCCAGGTCGAGGCCTAGGCGGTTGACCAGCTCGAACGCCTCCACCGCGCCGCCCGTGGCCGCCTTGGCGCGCTCCAGG
>CAXSHO010000035.1:22325-24151 GCA_964237305.1 uncultured Caulobacteraceae bacterium | reverse complement strand
TCCGCATCAACGCCGAGAACACCGGCCAGTTCGAGCGTACGCTGATCATCGCCGACAAGGGCAGCTATGTCAGCTATCTCGAGGGCTGCACCGCCCCCATGCGCGACGAGAACCAGCTGCACGCCGCGGTGGTCGAGCTGGTCGTGCTGGACGATGCGGAGATCAAGTACTCCACCGTGCAGAACTGGTACCCGGGCGACAGCGAGGGCCGTGGCGGCATCTACAACTTCGTCACCAAGCGCGCCGACTGCCGGGGCGACCGTGCGAAGGTGAGCTGGACGCAGGTGGAGACGGGCAGCGCCATCACCTGGAAGTATCCGTCGTGCATTCTCCGCGGCGACGGCAGCCAGGGCGAGTTCTACTCCATCGCGGTCACCAACGGCCGCCAGCAGGCCGACACCGGCACCAAGATGATCCACCTGGGCCGCGACACGCGCTCACGCATCGTCAGCAAGGGCATCTCGGCGGGCCGCTCGTCCAACACCTACCGCGGGCTGGTGAGCGCGCACGGCAAGGCGGCGAACGCGCGCAACTTCACCCAGTGCGACTCGCTGCTCATCGGCAAGTCGTGCGCCGCCCACACCGTGCCCTACATCGAGGCCAAGACGCCGAGCGCCCAGTTCGAGCACGAGGCCACCACCACCCGCCTCTCCGACGCGCAGCTGTTCTACTGCCAGCAGCGCGGCCTCAACGCCGAAGAGGCGGTGGCCCTCCTCGTCAACGGCTTCGTCCGCGACGTGCTCCAGGAACTCCCCATGGAGTTCGCCGTGGAGGCGCAGAAGCTGGTGGCGGTGAGCCTCGAAGGCTCCGTCGGCTGATCACATCCACAAGAAGAACAATGCTTTCCGTCCATGACCTCCACGTCTCCATCGGTGAGACCGAAATCCTGCGCGGCCTCAGCCTGGAGGTGCCCGCGGGCGAGGTGCACGCGGTCATGGGGCCGAACGGCGCGGGCAAGTCGACGCTGAGCTACACGCTGGCGGGGCGCGGCGGCTACGACGTCACCGAAGGCTCCGTCACGTTGGACGGCGAGGACCTGCTCGCGCTCGACGCCAGCCAGCGCGCGGCCAAGGGCGTGTTCCTTTCTTTCCAGTACCCGCTGGAGATCCCGGGCGTGCCCGCGCTCACCTTCCTGCGCACCGCCGTCAACGCCCAGCGCCGCGCCCGCGGCGAGGGCGAGGTCTCCGCGCCCGAGTTCCTGAAGGCTGCGCGCAAGGCCGCGGGCGAGCTGAAGGTCGACTTCGACATGCTGAAGCGCGGGCTGAACGTCGGCTTCTCCGGCGGCGAGAAGAAGCGGATGGAGATCCTGCAGATGGCCATGCTGCAGCCGCGCCTCCTGATCCTCGACGAGACCGACTCGGGGCTGGACATCGACGCCCTGCGCATCGTCGCCGACGGGGTGAACGCCATGCGCGCGCCCGACCGCGGCATGCTGGTGATCACCCACTACCAGCGCCTGCTCGACTACATCCGCCCCGACCGCGTCCACGTGCTCAGCCGCGGCCGCATCGCCGCGTCGGGCGGGCCCGAACTGGCGCACGAGCTGGAGCGCGAGGGCTACGACAAGTACGCGGAGGCCGCGTGAACGCGCTTTCGCTGAAGCCCGCCAACGACTCGGAGGTGGGAGCCACCGTATCCGGCCGCGAGCCGGAGGCGGCGCATCCCACCCGCGCGCACCTCGCCCAGGCGATCCGGGCGGGCGACGTGGCGCTCCTGCCCGCCCGCCGCGACGAGGCGTGGCGCTGGACCGACCTGCGCGGCGCCGTCCGCCGGATGCCCGCCGCCTCCAGCCCGGCCGCCGCGCCCGGCCCGGGCCCGTTCGCCGC
>CAXSHO010000035.1:20944-22307 GCA_964237305.1 uncultured Caulobacteraceae bacterium | reverse complement strand
GACCGCCAGGTGCTCGTGCTGAACGGACGCACGGATACGGCGCACATCCGCTGCACCGCCGACGAGACGGTGGCGCTGCGCTTCGTCTCCCGCGGTGACGGCGCGCACGCCTGCGAACTGGTTGTGGAGGTCGCCCCCGGCGCCTCGCTCCTGCTCCTGGAGAGCTGCGAGGGCGAGGGGGCCTACGTCGCCGCCGCCGACCTCGACATCCGCCTGGGCGAGGGCGCCTCGCTGGAGCGGGTGGTCATCGAGGCGGACTCCGCACAGGGCGTCAGCGTCGTCACCGCCGACGTGCGCATGGCCGCCCGCGCGCGCTTCGCCCAGACGGTCGCCACCTCCGGCGCGAAGCTGCAGCGGCACGAGACGCGGCTGGTTCATCCGGGCGGGGGCGCGGACGTGCAGATGGACGCCGTGTACGTGCTGCACGACCGGCACGCCGACCTCACGAGCGTGGTGGAGCACCGCGGCCTGAACGGCGCCACCAGCGAGGTGGCCAAGGGCGTCGCCGGCGGTCGCGCCCGCGCGGTGTTCCAAGGCCGGATCGTGGTGGCCGAGGGCGCGGACGGCACCGATGCGCGCCTGCGCCACGACGCGCTGATCCTGAACGAGGGGGCGGAGGTGGACGCCAAGCCCGAGCTCGAGATCTATGCCGACGACGTGCAGTGCGCGCACGGCGCCACGGTGGGCGCGCTGGACGACGAGCAGCTCTTCTACATCCGCTCTCGGGGCGTGGGAGAGGTAGAGGCCAAGTCGCTGCTGATGCGCGCCTTTCTGGGCGACGTGGTGGAGCGGATCGCCCACGAGGGCGCGCGGGAGACCGTGGCCGCCTGGTTGGACACACGGCTGGAGGCGATGGCCCGATGAGCTTCGACGTCCAAGCCGCCCGTGCGCAGTTCCCCATCCTGCAGCGGCGGGTGAACGGCCGGCCGCTGGTCTATCTCGACAGCGCCGCCTCCGCCCAGAAGCCGCGGGCGGTGATCGACGCCATGACGGCGAGCATGCAGGGCGGTTACGCCAACGTTCACCGCGGGCTGCACACTTTGGCGAACGAAACGACGGAAGCCTATGAGGCGGCCCGCAGATCCGTCGCTCGCCTGATCAATGCGCGTGAGGGCGAGCTCGTGTTCACCAAGGGCGCGACGGAGGCGATCAACCTCGTGGCGGCGAGCCTGGGGCAGGGGTGGCGCGAGGGCGACGAGGTGGTCGTCAGCGAGCTTGAGCACCACGCCAACATCGTGCCCTGGCACTTCCTACGCGAGCGGCGCGGGATCGTGCTCCGCTTCCTGCCCGTGCGTGACGACGGCGCAGTGGACATGGAGGCGCTGCCCGGTCTCCTCACCGAGCGCACGCGCGTGGTGGCGCT
>CAXSHO010000035.1:19216-20934 GCA_964237305.1 uncultured Caulobacteraceae bacterium | reverse complement strand
CATGTCCAACGTCACCGGCTGGGGTGTGGACGCGCCCGCCGTGGCCGAACTCGTGCACGATGCGGGGGCGCTGTTCCTGCTCGACGGCTGCCAAGCGGTGGTGCACGGAGGCGTGGACGTTCAATCGCTTGGCTGCGACTTCTACGCCTTCTCGGGCCACAAGCTGTATGGCCCCACAGGCATCGGCGCGCTGTGGGCGCGGCGCGAGTTGCTGGACGCCATGCCACCCTATCAGGGCGGCGGCGAGATGATCGCCTCCGTCTCCACCGACGCGATCACCTACGCGGAAGGCGCGCACAAGTTCGAGGCGGGCACCCCGGCGATCCTGGAGACCATCGGCTTCGGCGCGGCCGCCGAGTGGCTCCTGGCGCAGGACCGCGCGGCCATCCGCGCGCACGAGCACGCCGTCTACGAGCGGGCCGTGGAGCGTCTCGCGGGTTGGAACGGCGTGCGCATGATCGGTGACGCGCCGGGCAAGGGTCCCATCCTCACCTTCGCGGTGGAGGGTGCGCACGCGCACGACGTGGCGCAGGTGCTGGACCGCTACGGCGTGGCGGTGCGGGCGGGCACGCACTGCGCGGAGCCCCTGATGCGACGCTTCGGCCTCACCTCCTCGGCGCGGGCCAGCTTCGCCCTATATAACACCCTCGAAGAGGCGGACGCCTTCGCCGACGCGCTCGGCAAGGCCAGGGAGTTCTTCCAGTGATGGACGACGCCGGCGCGACCCGCGACACCCTGCACGTCGGAGCCGACCCCGCCGCGGCGGAGGTCTCCGCCATCCCGCAGGAGGAGCTTGACCGGCTCACCGAGGAACTCATCGGCGCGCTGAAGAGCGTGTTCGACCCCGAGATCCCCGTGGACATCTACGAGCTCGGTCTGATCTACAAGGTGGACGTCAGCGACGACCGGGACGTGCTGGTGGAGATGACGCTCACCGCCCCCGGCTGCCCCGTCGCGGGCGACATGCCCGGCTGGGTGCAGGACGCGGTGATCAAGGTGGACGGCGTGCGCTCCTGCCATGTGGACCTCACCTTCGATCCGCCATGGGATCCGTCGAAGATGAGCGATGAGGCCAAGCTCGAATTGAACATGTTCTGATGCAGACCGAAGCCTTCGCCCCCCGCGTCCGCCGCCCCCGCCCGCCGGTGGTCACCCTCACCGAGGCTGCGGCTGCGCGCGTGCGGGAGATCATGTCGCGGGGCGACAAGCCGTACCTGCGCGTGGGCGTGAAGAACGGCGGCTGCGCCGGGCAGGAGTACGTGTTCGAGTACGCCGCCGAGCCCGGCCCCATCGACGAGGTGGTGGAGGAGAAGGGCGTGCGCATCCTGATCGAGCCCAAGGCCGTGCTCTTCCTGATCGGCTCCGAGATCGACTACGAGGTCTCCAAACTCTCGTCCAAGTTCGTGTTCCACAACCCGAACGAGACCGACGCCTGCGGCTGCGGCGAGAGCGTCACCATCATTCCCGCGCTGGACCGCCCGGAGTAGGGCGTGGCCGTCGACCCGGGCCTGGGCGAGCAATTGACGGAGCTGTTCGCCGCGATCGGCGACGTGCGCTGCAAGGCCATGTTCGGCGGCCTGGGCGTCTACGCCGACGGCCTGTTCTTCGCGCTGGCGGCGGGCGACGGCGTCTACCTGAAGGGCGATGACGCGAACGAAGGCGAGTTCCGCGCCGCGGGATCCGCGCCCTTCAGCTACGCGGGCCAGGACGGCGAGCCG
>CAXSHO010000035.1:0-19206 GCA_964237305.1 uncultured Caulobacteraceae bacterium | reverse complement strand
CGTCGTCGACGACCGTCGCCGTGAGCTCCTGCTCGGTCATCTCCAGCGTCGCCCCCGACAAGGAGGGCGTGGTGCAGACGATGCGCTACTGGCGCCTGCCCGAGACCGCCTTCGACGACCCCGACGAAGCGCAGCGCTGGGGGCGGTTGGGGCTGGAGGCGGCCCTGCGGGCGCGCTCCGCGAGGCCCGCGCGCAAGCCGAAGGCGTGACCGCTCCGGTCGTGGTGACCGGCGGTGACGCCGGCTACTTCCCGCTCGTCGACGAGCTTTGCGCCTCGGTGCGCGCCTTCAAGGACGCCGAGCAGGTGGGTCTCGCCTGCATCGACGGCGGAATGACGGGCGAGCAGTCGGCTCACCTCGCCGCGCGGTGGGGCGCGCGTGTCCTGGACGTGGGCTGGGGCTTCGACATCCCGGAGCGTCAGCGCCTGCGAAGGCCTGCGCTCAAGGTGTTGACCGCCCGCACATTCCTCGACCGTCACCTGCCCGAGGCCGAGGTGATCGTCTGGATGGATGGGGACGCCTGGGTGCAGGATCCCGCCGGTCTCGACCTGATGATCCGCGGCGGCGGGACCGGGCGGCTGGCGGTGGTGAGCCAGGCGTCGCGCTACGCCGCCAAGGCCATGAGCGTGCGTTGGGCGGGCTTCGGCTACGCCCAGGTGCGCTCGATCCTCTACAAGGGTGCGCGACGGGCGCGGCTGCCCGAGCGGCTGGCGCGGGAGATCGGCGACAAGCCCACCTTCAACGCTGGCGTGTTCGCGTTGCGCCGCGACGCGCCGCACTGGGAGGCTTGGCGGCGGCGCCAGGCCGAGTGCCTGCGCCACGGCCGCGTCTTCACCTCCGACCAGCTGGCGCTCGGGATCATCGTCCACGCCGACGGCCTGCCCGCCGAGCTGATGCCGGAGACCTGCAACTACATGGGTCCGAACTGGGCCGCCTCGGCGGACGGCGCGACGCTGGTGGAGCGCTACCTGCCCAACGCGCCGGTCGGGATCGTGCACCTGGCGGGCTACGACGCCATGCGCACCGACCCTGAACTGCGCCTCGACATCCCAACGATGGCGGGCGGGAGCGTGCGGCGGTCGCTGCGCCGCTTCGACTGGGTCAGCGGCCCGTGAACGCCGGCGGGCGCTTCTGGAAGAAGGCCTGCACCCCTTCGGCGAAGTCCTGCGTGCGCCCGGCCTGCGCCTGCGCCTCGCGCTCGGCCCTGAGCTGATCGTTCCAGCCGGCCGTCTCGCCGGCCCAGATCAGCCGACGCGTCAGCCCCAGCGACGCGGGGCCGTCGGCCAGCTTGCGCGCGAGGCCGCGGGCGGTGGACATGAGGTCGCCGTCGGGAACGACGCGGTTGACCAAGCCCCAGTCCAGGGCCGTCCTCGCGTCCAGCCGCTCGCCCAGGAGCGCCATCTCCATGGCGCGGGCGCGGCCCACCATGCGCGGCAGCATGGAGGTGGCCCCGCCGTCGGGAACGAGGCCGATCCGCCGGAACGCCTGGAGGAAGTAGGCGCTCTCGCCCGCCACGATCAGGTCACCGATCAGCGCGATGGAACAGCCGATCCCGGCGGCGGCTCCGTTCACCGCGGTGACGAGCGGGACCGACAGGTCGCGGAACGCCGTCATCAACGGATTGTAGGTGCGCTCCAGCTCCGAGCCGAGATCCGCCGGGCCCGCCTCCCGCCGCGCCTGCGTCGCCGAGAGGTTCGCTCCCGACGAGAAGCCACGGCCGGCCCCCGTGAGGATCACGGCGCGGACTCCGTCCTCGCCCGCGTCTATGCGGCGCAGGTGCTCGTGGAGCGCAGCCGCGGTGTCCACGCCGCAGGCGTTGAGCGTGGCCGGATCGTCCAGCGTGAGGAGGGCCACGCCTTCCTCTACCTCGAACCTGACCTCGCCCGCCATGCCGCCGTCCCCCGCTCCGTGCGGACCACCATAGGGGCGGAGCGGGCGGTGCGGGAAGCGCTCAGGCGGCGGCCGAGGAGGGCGCGTCGTCGTCCGCGTCGCTGGTCCGGTTGCGACCGGTGCGCTTGGAGACGTAGAGGGCCGCGTCGGTGCGCTCGACGAAGGCGGCGGGCGCTTCGCCGGGCCGCCGCAGGGCGAAGCCGGCCGAGACGGTCACCGCGCCGAGGTCTTCGTTGGTGGACCTGCGCTTCAGCATGCGGGAGGAGATCTCGACGCGGATGGCCTCCAGCGCATGGCTGACCGGCGCCCCCGACTCGGAGGGGAACAGGATGGCGAACTCCTCGCCGCCGTAGCGCGCCGCCACCCGCGGCTGGGCGCCGACCCGGCCGATGATCGACCCGACGTAGCGAATCACCTGATCGCCGGTCTGATGTCCCCAGGTGTCGTTGAACCGCTTGAAGTGGTCGATGTCGATCAACGCCAAGCTCAGGGGAGTGCCCGCCTCCTCGGCCTCGGTGCAGGCGCGCTCCAACGCCTCGTCGAAGGCCCGGCGGTTCACCAGGAGCGTCAGGGCGTCGGTCATGGCCTCGCGCCGCACCTGCTCCAGGTGCTCGCGCAGGCGGCGGACCTCCTGGGTGGACTGGGCGAGACGGCGCTCCAGCGCGCCGTTCTCCTTCTGGACGCGCAGGGTGGAGAAGGCGAGGTGCTCCACCAGCCGCTGGAGCGCCTCGGGTGCGGCCTCCGCCTTCAGCTCACGCTCCGCCCCGGCCAGCGTGCGGCCGTAGCTCTGGTTGGATTCCTGCGCCACCTCGATGGCGCGGGCGACGCTCTCCAGTTGGCGGGAGAGCTGGTCGCCCGCGTCGCGCATCTCCTCGTTGAAGCGCAGCCGGGGCAGGTGCTGCGCCGCCAGGTCCTCGGCCAGGATGTCCGTGAAGGTCTCGCCCGTGTCCACGATGCGGGCGATCTCGCGTCCGAGCGCCCCCGTAGGGTCGGCTGTGAAGTGAAGCCAGAGCTCGTAGTTGAGCGGCGTCGGCCAGACTTTGTGCGCCTGCATGGACGCGACGGCGCGGGCCGCGATCGCGTAGGCGTCGGGGCCGCGCACGGACGCGTTCAGCTCGTGTGACATCGGTCGGCGTCTCCCTGTCCGGGACTATCGCCGCGAGCGCCTTACGCCCGGTTAAGCTCGTCCGCTGCGACCGGGCGCCGCAGGAGGCGACCTCAGCCGGCGAGGGTCGCCTTCTCGATGCGCCCGGGGTTGGCCGGGGGCTCGCCCTTGGGAAGGGCGTCGACGTTCTCCATCCCCTCCATCACCTCGCCCCAGACGGTGTACTGGTTGTCGAGGAAGCGGGCGTCGTCGAAGCAGATGAAGAACTGGCTGTTCGCCGAGTCGGGGTGGGGCGTGCGGGCCATGGAGCAGACACCGCGCACGTGGGCGGTGGCGCTGAACTCCGCCTTCAGGTTCGGCTTGTCCGACCCGCCGCGGCCGGTGCCGCCGGGATCGCCGCCCTGCGCCATGAAGCCCGGGATCACCCGGTGGAAGGTGACGCCGTCGTAGAAGCCCTCGTCCACCAGCTCCTTGATCCGCGCCACGTGGCCGGGGGCCAGGTCGGGCCGGAGCCGGATCGTGACGGGGCCGGTGGAGAGCTCGAGCTTCAGCATTTCGGGGGCGGCGTCCGCCATTTTTCGTTCCGGCTTGGGGGTGAGGCGCGCCTTCTATAGGCCGGGGCGGGTCGCGCCAAGCGAGACTTCGCTCACCTCGCGTTAACCGTGCGCCCGGCAAATCCTGCCCATGGGCGTCGCGGCGGTGAACGGTCTGAGCGCGGTGGTGGAGTCGGCGGTGCGCAGCGCCGCGGGCGCCACGGGCGTGGACTTCGACTTCCTGCTGAAGACCGCCCGGCGCGAGAGCGGCTTCAACCCGCTGGCGCACGCCGGCACTTCGTCCGCGGCGGGCCTGTTCCAGTTCGTGGAGCAGACGTGGCTGTCCACCATCAAGCGGCACGGGGCGACGCACGGCTTCGCCCGCTTCGCCGCGCTGATCCAGGAGGACCACGGCCGCTTCACCGTGCCGGGGGGCGAGGAGGCGCGCCGCACCGTGCTCGACCTCCGCTTCGATCCGCACGCCTCCGCGGTGATGGCCGCCGAACTCGCCGCCGACCACGCCGCCTACCTGCGCGGCCGCACGGGGCGCGAGCCCACCGGCGGCGAGCTCTACGCGGCGCACTTCCTCGGCCCGGCGGGTTCCGCCCGGCTGATGCAGGCGGCGGACACCACCCCCGGCCTCGCCGCCGCCGCGCTGTTCCCGGAGGCGGCGGCGGCCAACCGCGGCGTCTTCTATCGCGACGGGCAGCCGCTGAGCGTGGCGCAGGTCAGCCGCAACCTCCAGGCCACCGCGGGCGGGTCGGCGGCGGTGACGGGTGCTGCGACCGCGCCGGACCCGGGGGAGGGCGCGTTCGCCGCCTACGCGGGCGCCGCCCGGGGCGAGCGCAGGCGCGAGCAGGAGCTCCTGACCGACTTCCTGCTGCGGGGTTCGTCCGTCGACGGGGGCAGGAGCGCCGCGGGGTCGCTCTTCACCTCCGAGCTCCTGACGCTGCTGTCGGACGAGGACGCCCGGGCCGCGCCGCCAAGGTGAACCGCTTGTTAAGCGCGTTGGGCCACGCTGACGCCTGGGTGGCCCCAGTCGGCCGCGGGGAGGGTGTCTGATGACCGTGCGCGCCGCGTTCGACGACCATGACATCCGCGCCCTCCTTCGCGGACCCACCGACGACGAGCGCGCCGCCGTCGCCCACCGGCTGTGTCGCCGCATCGACAAGGGGATCACCGCCGACGACCGCTCCGCCGCGCACGAGATCCTGCGGATGATGGCCGCCGACGCCGCCGACGTGGTCCGCCGCGCCCTGGCGGTGACGCTCAAGGCCTCCCGCGAGCTGCCGCGCGACGTGGCGCTGAAGCTGGCCGCCGACATCGACTCCATCGCCGCCCCGGTTCTGAGCTTCTCGCCGGCCTTCGACGACGAGGACCTCGCCGCCATCGTGCGCGACGCGGGCGCCGCCAAGCAGCTGGCGGTGGCCGAGCGGCCGGTGCTGGGCGCCGGCGCCTCGCTGGCGCTGGCCACGCACGGCTGCGAATCGGCGGTGGCCGCCGCGGTCTCCAACGACAACGCCAGCTTCGGCGAGGCGGCGCTGGCCTCCGTGCTGGACCGCTTCGCCGAGAGCCGCGCCGTCACCGCGGGCATGGCGTACCGCCGGGTGCTGCCGCTGGAGATCAGCGAGCGCCTGGTGGACATGGTGGGCGAGGAGGTGCGCCGCCGGCTGGTGGACCACCACGAACTCACCCCCGAGACGGCCCTGCGCATCAGCCTGGGCGCGCGCGAGCGGGCGGTGGTCGACCTCGTGGACCAGGCGGGCCGCTCCGCCGACCTCCCCGCCTTCTGCCTGCACCTGCACCGGCAGGGCCGGCTCACGCCCTCCCTGCTGCTGCGGGCGCTGGCGTGCGGCCAGACGCCTTTCGTGGAGCACGCCTTCGCCACGCTGTCGGGGGTGGCGCACCACCGCGCCTGGCTCCTCCTGCACGATGCGGGCCCGCTGGGCCTGCGCGCCCTCTACGAGCGGGCCGAGATGCCGCCCCGCCTCCTGCCCGCCTTCCGCGCGGCGCTCGAGACGCACCAGGCGCTGGCCGCCGACGGCGTGGACGGGGACACGATGCAGGAGCGCCTGCTGGAGCGCTTCCTCACCCGCCCGCGCCCGACCGCCTCGGAGGAGGACACCGCCTACCTTCTCGATCGGCTGGACCGGGTCTCCCGCCCCGCCGAACAGCTGTCCGAACCCTTGCGCGGCGCGGCCTGACGCCGCGGTCCGGCGCCTCGCGGGCGCTGCGGGTGACAGGGCGCGCCGGCCCCGGCTAAGACCGGCGGGCCGGGGGGCGTCACCACCGCGCGTCGCGCGCGCGACAGATCGGATCGACGGTTTGGCCAGACGCCGCCCCGCCTGCGCCGCCCTGCTCACCCTCGCGGCCATCCCCTCCATGGGGATCGCCGCGGAGCGCAAGGCGCTGGTCACCGGCGTCTCCGACCGCGAGCTCTCCACCCTGCTGCAGCGCGCGGTGGGCGAGTCGCGCGCCGCGCCCTCCAGCCGGCTGGAGGCGCGCCGCCGGGCGCGGGAGGCCGCGGAGACGGTGGAGGCGGTGCTCCGCTCCGAGGGCTGGTACGACGCGGAGATCACGCCCGACCTCGGCGAGGGCGCCAGGCCGCAGCCGGTGGTGAAGGTCACGCTCGGCCCCCGCACCCTCATCGCGGGAACGCAGGTGCGCTACGCCGCGCCCGCCCCCGAGCCCGCCGCCCGCCTGGGCGCCACCGCGGCCGCCGCCATCGACAAGGGCGCCCCGGGCCGCGCCGCGGACGTGCTGGCGGCGGAGGGCCGCGCGCTCGCCCAGCTCCAGTCGCTGGGCTACGCCGACGCCCGGTCCGACACGCGCGAGGTCACCGTCGACCACGCCGACCACTCCATGCGCCCGGTGTTCAACATCGCCTCGGGCGCGGTGGTGCGGATGGACGGGCTGCGGCTGGAGAAGACCGGCCGCACCCGCCCGGACTGGATCCTCCACCTGAAGCCCTGGTCTGCGGGCGACCTTTACCGCCCAGACGACGTGGCGGAACTGGAGCGCCGGCTGCAGGACACGCAGGTGTTCGACACGGTGGCCGTGGCGCTCGCCCCGGCGGACGGGCCGGACGGCCTGCGCCCGGTGACCGTCTCGCTCACCGACCGGCCGCGCCGCGCCTTCGACCTCAGCGCCGGGTTCTCCACCACGGAGGGCGCGGACTTCGACCTGCGCACCACCTTCTACAACCTGCTGCACAGGGCGGACACGCTGACCCTGCAGGCGCGCTTGGCCGAGCTGGACAGCCGCTACGGCGGCGAGCTGTCGCTGCCGCACTGGCGCCGCTCCGCCCAGACGCTGCGCACCAGCCTGTACTACCTGGACACGCAGACGGACGCCTACATCGAGCGCGGCCCGCAGGTCTCCGCCGACGTCACGCGCCGCTACGGCAAGACGTCGTTCGTCACGGTGGGCGCCTCGCTCACCGACACGAGGGTGGACGACCGGCACACCACGCCCATCGACATCTTCGCCGCCCGGGTGTTCGGCGCCTTCCTGCTCGACCGGACGGACGCGCCGCTGGACGCCCACTCGGGCTTCAAGCTGGACGCGCGGGCTGTGCCCACCTTCGTCACGGGCGACCTGTCGTCCGCCTATGTGAAGTCGATCGTGCAGGCGAGCTACTACCGGCCGTTCGGGCGGGAGTTCGCCACGGTGCTGGCGGTGCGCGGGCGGGTCGGCTCCATCCTCGGCGGCCTCGCCTCCACGCCCATCTCCGACCGGTTTTTCGCGGGCGGCGGCGGCTCGGTGCGGGGCTACGAGTACCAGAGCATCGGGCCGACCTTCCCCGACACCGCGCCCCGCGGCGGCCTGTCGCTCGTGGAGGCGTCGGTGGAGGTGCGCCGCCGCATCGGCCGGACGCCCTTCAGCGCGGTGGGCTTCGTGGACGCGGGGTCGGTGGGCACGGACGTCTACCCCGACTTCAAGACGCTGAGCCCGGCGGTGGGCGTCGGCGTGCGCTACGCCCTGCCGTTCGCGCCCGTGCGCTTCGACGTGGCCACGCCGTTGCGCAACCCGCCGGGCCGCAGCCTGCCGCCGCTGCAGGTGTACCTCAGCATCGGGCAGAGCTTTTGAACGCCCCCGGCCCCGAAGCGGTGCCGGAGGTGCGGGAAGCCGCCGCCGCCGCCACGGCCCGGCCGCGCCGCCGTTGGCGGTGGAGCTCGCACGCGGCGAACATGCTGCTGTCGCTGCTGGTGCTGCTGGTGGCGGCAGGCCTTCTGGTCCGCTTCGGCGCGATGACGCCGGCGGGGCGGCGCGTGGTGGTGTCCGTCGCCAACAGCCTCCACGCCGGGCCGGCGGGGCGCATCCAGGCGGAGGGGCTGACGGGCGACCCGTTCGGCCGCTTCCACCTGGCGCGGCTGCGGATCGTGGACGCCCGCGGAGCCTGGCTCGACGCCCGGGACGTGGCGGGCGACTGGCGGCCGTTCGAGCTCCTGGGGCGGCGCGTCCACTTCCGCACGCTGAGCGTGGGCGAGCTCGACCTGCCCCGCGCGCCGGTCCTGGAGCCGCGCCCGCCGCGCCCGCCCGAGGACCTGCCGGTGGCCGTGCGGCTGGACGCGGTGGCCGCGCGCGTGCGCACCGGGGCGGCTCTGACCGTGGCGGCGGGAGACTGGGACGCGGCCGGTCGCCTCGACCTTCTGCGCAGCCATCGCGCCGCCGCCCGGCTGGACGCCGCCAGCCGCGTGCACCGCGGCGACCACCTGCGCTTCAACTTCGACCTGCGCGCGCTGGACCGGCTCGATCTGGTCGCGGACGCGGAGGAGGCGGCGGGCGGCGCGGTGGCGGGAGGCCTGGGGCTGGACGCCGCCAAGCCGTTCCGCCTGCACGCGGTGCTTCACACCGACGACGGGGGCGGGCGGCTGGACGTGGATAGCCGCTCCGGCGCCGTGACGCCGCTGCGGGCGCAGGGCGGCTGGTCGCGCGTCGGCGGGGCGGACGTGGAGGCCACAGCCCTGCTCGCCGCTTCGCACCACACGGAGAAGTACGTTCCGCGGATCGGGCCGCAGGCGCGTTTCCGGCTGCACGCCAAGCCGCCGCGCGGCCAGCTCTACGACGTGGACGCCACGCTGGACGGCTCTTTCGCGCACCTCACCGTGCGCGGCCCCTTCGACGGGCGCACCCACCGCACCCCCGGCATGGCGGTGGAGGCGCGCGTCGACGACCTCTCCACCTGGTTCAAGCCCCCCAAGATGGGCCCGGCCCGTGCGAGCGGCGTCGCCCGAGGGACTTGGAACGACCTGCGGATCGAGGCGCACGCCACGGCCGATAAGCTGAACGAGCTCGACATGGACGTGGCGCGGCTGGAGGGGCCGCTCGTCGTCACCCAGGCCAGGGGCGAGTGGCGTGTGGTGGTGGACGGGACAGGGCGTCGGCGGCCCGGGCCTCCTCGGTCCGCTCATGGGCGCGCGCCCCCTGGCGCACGTCGACCTGTCGCGCCTGCCGGACGGGCGGGTGCTGTTCCGCGCGCTGAACGTGGTGGGCCGCTACATCCGCATCGACGCCCAGGGAGACATCACCCTGTTCGGCGACCTCACCTTCACCGGCCGCTTCAGCGCGCCCGACATCACCGGCCTGCGACCCGGCGCCCACGGCGGTCTCGGCGCCGAGTTCAACGCCGTCTCCAAGAAGGACTCCAACTTCTGGACCCTGTCAGGCCAGGGCCGCGGCGAGCGGTTCGCCACGGGCGTGCCTGACTTCGACAAGCTGATCGGGACCGCGCCCACCGGCACGCTTCGCGGCAGCTGGACGCCCGCGGGCTTCCGCTTCGACCGGATCGACGTGGCGGGGGGTGTGGCGCGGGGGACGGCCCGGGGCACCTACTCCACGGCCAAGATGTTCGACCTCGACCTCGACTGGGGGATCAGGGGCCCGTTCACGATCGGCCCCCTGGAGATCGCGGGCGCGGTGGTGGGCCACGGCAAGGTGACGGGTCCGCTGGACCTGCCGCGCACCGACCTCCACGCCAGGCTGAGCGCGCTCGACCTCGGCCGGCTGCAGGTGGTTCCCGCCGCGCTCGCCGTCAGCTTCCTGCGCCACAAGGACGGCGAGCTGGAGGGGACGCTCGCGGTCGACGGCCCCTCCAACTACGGCGCCACCTCCGCCAGGGCGGCCTTCCACCTGGGCGAGGCGGGGGTGGACCTGCGCGACATCGCGGCGGATGCGGGCGGCGTGCGGCTGGGCGGCGCCCTGTCGCTCCGCGACGGCGCACCCTCCACCGCCGACCTCACCTTCGCCGCGGGGCCGGGGGCCTTCCTGGAGCGCGGTCGCGCCACGGGCGCGCTGAGGATCTCCGCCGCCCCAGGAGCGGCTCCCGGCGCGGCGCGGGTGTCGCTGCAGCTGCAGGGGCGCGACGTCGCGCTGCCCGACACGCCCGTGACCTTGCGCACCGTGGAGCTGCACGCCGACGGCCCGCTCGACCGGCTGCCCTACCGCGTGGCCGCCGAGAGCGGCGGGGTGGACGCCGTGCCGTTCCGCTGGGCGGGGACGGGCGTGCTCGCCAAGGCGGGGACGGGGCGCGAGCTGACGCTGGACGGGGCCGGGCGCGTGCGCGGGGCCGAGGTCAAGACGCTGGAGACCGCGCACGTCACCTTCGGGCCGGACGCATCGGGGGCCCGCCTGCGCTTGGCGCTCGCGGGCGGCCGGCTGGAGCTGGACGGCCGCATCGCGGGCGGCGGCGTGGACGCCAGGGGCCGGCTGGCGGACGTGGGGCTGAACGCCTTGAATCCCGATTACGTCGGCGCGGTCACCGGCGATTTCACGCTCACGGGCCGGGGCCGCTCGCTCACGGGCAAGCTCGACGCCGCCCTCACCGGCGCCCGCGCGCAGGACGCCGCCAAGGACCTCGCGCTGGACGGGCGGGTCTCCGCCGAGCTCTCGGGCGACCGCCTGCGGCTCACCGCCTCCGCCGTGAACGCGCAGGGCCTCAAGGCCGACGGACGGCTCGACCTCCCCGCCGAGGCCTCGGCCCAGCCGTTCCGCATCGCGGTGAACAAGACCAAGCCCATGTCCGGCGAGGTGTCGGTGGATGGCGAGCTCCGCCCGCTGTGGGACCTCGTGGCGGCGGGCGAGCGCAGCGCCTCCGGCAAGCTCACCGGACGGGTGGGCGTGGGCGGTACGCTCAACGACCCGCGGCTCACGGGCGGCGTGCAGCTGGCGAACGGCGCGGTGACCGACACCGCCACCGGGCTGACGCTCAAGAACCTGCAGGGCGCGGCCGAGTTCGGGAACAATCTCGTCACCGTGCGGCGCTTCACCGGCGACGACGGCCACGGCGGCCAGGTGTCGGGGCAGGGCTCGGTCAGCCTCGCCCGCGCCGGCGGCTCCACCCTGCAGCTGGCGCTGGCCCGCTTCCGCCTGTTCGACAACGAGTACGGGCGCGCCACCACCTCCGGCGCGGTGACGGTGACGCGCGACGCGGCGGGTCACGCCAAGCTGTCCGGCAAACTCAGCGTGGACCGCGCCGACATCACGACCAAGGCGCCGACCACGCCCGGCGTCGTGGCCATGGACGTGGTGGAGCTGAACGCGCCCGCCCGCCCGGGCTTCGCGCCGGAGACCCCCGGCCGCCGCGCCGAAGCCGCCGCGGTGGCGCTGGACGTGGCGATCCAGGCGCCGCGGGGGATCTTCGTGCGGGGTCGCGGCCTCGACGCCGAGCTGAGCCTGGACGCGCACGTCGGCGGCTCGACCCTCGCCCCCGACCTCACGGGCGTGGCGCGGCTGGTGCGCGGCTCCTACGACTTCTCCGGCAAGAAGTTCGACTTCGACGAGACGGGGGTGGTGCGGCTCGCCACCAAGCCCGAGCTGATCCGGCTGGACCTCGCCGCCGAGCGCAACGAGAACGGGCTGGACGCGCGGGTGCGCATCACCGGCACCGTGGCGCGGCCCGACATCCGCCTCACCTCCATCCCCGTCCTGCCGCAGGACGAGATCCTGTCGCGCGTGCTGTTCGGCGTGTCGGCCTCGCAGCTCTCGCCTTTCGAGGCCGCCCAGCTCGCCTCCGCAGTGACTGCCCTGGCCACGGGCGGCGGCTTCGACGTGCTGGGGAGCCTGCGCCAGTTCGCGGGGCTCGACCGGCTGGCGCTGGGCGGCGGGCCCTCGGGCGCCACCATCTCCGGAGGCAAGTACCTCACCGACACCGTCTACCTGGAGCTCACGGGCGCGGGGAACCAGCGCGGCGACAGCCCGACGCAGAACATCGCGGTGGGCCGCACCGGCTCCTCCGCCACGCTGGAGTGGCGCGTGCGCCGCAACCTGTCGCTGGTGGGCCAGGTGTGGACGGGCGGCGACTCCCGCCTGTCCGTGCGCTTCCGTGGGAGCCGCTGAGGGCGGGGCGGCGTCAGGAGATGATCAGCATCCGGGGCTCGCCGCGGGGCCGCCAGCCCCCGCGGACACGCCGGTACTCGCCGACGTAGAGGCCGCCGCAGAGGTCGGGGCAGGCGTAGGAGATCGTCACGAGCGCCCTGGTCCGGGCGTGGTCAAAGACGGGCGCGCCGAAGGTGTAGATGAACAAGGGTGGGAGCTGCGCGGCCCCTTCGATCCTTCCGCCCTCGTCGGGAGTGACGGGGTGGCCGGGGGGGAGGATCTCCTCCCCCGCCCTGCGGCGATCGTCCAGAGTGGCGAAACGTGCCCCCGCCGGCAATCGCGTGCTCAGCTCCGGGCAGGCCTGGAACACGTTGGAGGGTCCGGACGCCGACCACGACCGGACCAGCGATGAAGGGACGCGTGGAAGCCCGGTAAGCCGCAGAGGCTGGGGCTGGAACCTGTCGTCGTAGACCACCGCCTCGGCAGGCTTCACGCCCGGCGGCCGGGCCCTCAGCATCTCGGCTCCCAAGGCGCAGACGGCCGCCTGGGTTTCCGAGGCGGGTGCTCGCGGAGCCGCCGCGAGCGCCAGCGCGACCAGCATCGCGCCGAACGTCACCCTACGGCCTCCCCGCCGCGCGCCGTGGCGTAGGCCTGCGTCCCACGGGTGAGCACCCGGTCCTGCGGCAGGAGGTCGGCGATGGCGACGTCGGGCAGGTCGGGCAGGCGGGCGTAAAGGGGGGCGAAGTCGCGCCGTGTCTCGTCCTGCAGCTGCTGGAGCGAGGACGCCACGAAGTAGACCTGCTGGAAGTCGTCGATGCGGTAGGGGGTCCGCAGCACCCGCTCCAGGTCGAAGCCGATGCGGTTGGGGTCGGGCGCCTCCAGCGCGAACACGCTCTCCGCGCGCGATGAGACGATGCCCGCGCCGTAGATGCGCAGGCCGTCCGGCGTTTCGAGGAGGCCGAACTCCACCGTGTACCAGTAGAGGCGCGCCAGCTCCTTGAGGCGGCCCTGCCCCATCGCCTTCTGACCGCCGCGGCCGTAGTCGGCCATGTAGTCGGCGAACACGGGGTCGGTCAGCATGGGCACGTGGCCGAACACGTCGTGGAAGACGTCCGGCTCCTCCAGGTAGTCCAGCTGGTCGGGGCGGCGGATGAAGGCGCCCGCGGGGAAGCGGCGGTTGGCCAGGTGGTCGAAGAAGACGTCGTCGGGCACGAGGCCGGGCACCGCCACCACGCTCCAGCCGGTGAGGGCGCGCAGCCGCTCCGACAGCGTTTCGAAGTCGGGGATCCCCGTCCCGTGCAGGTCGAGCGCGTCGAGCCCCTTGAGGAAGGCGTCGCAGGCGCGGCCGGGCAGGACGGCGGCCTGCCGCTCGTAGAGCGTCACCCAGGTGGCGTGCTCGTCGGCGGTGTAGCGGTCCCAGTGCTGGGGAACCGTCCAGTCAGCCCGCGCGCCTTCGGGCGGGGCGGGGAGGTGTCCGTCGGCGCTCATGGGGCGAACCTAGCACGCTCCCCGCCCGCGCCGACAAGCGCGGCGGCGCGCCTCAGTGGGCGACGTGCGCCCGGCGGCGGTAGCGGCCGTCCATGTAGCCGGCGAACATCACCTCCGCCTGCGGATGTCCCACCGGCCCTCCGTCGTCGGCCACGAGGTTCTGCTCGGAGACATAGGCGGTGTAGGAGCTGTCGGCGTTCTCGGCCAAGAGGTGATAGTACGGCTGGTCCTTCGCCGGGCGCACCTCCTCCGGGATGGCGCGCCACCACGCCTCCGTGTTGGCGAAGGTCGGGTCCACGTCGAAGATGACGCCCCGGAAGGGGAACAGCCGGTGCTTAACCACCTGGCCGATCTGGAATCGCGCGGTTCGGGTGTCCATGCGTGGAGGATGTCGCAGCCGATGTGACGCGTCGATGAACGTCGTGTCGCAGGCCGCCGCCGCGGCCGGGCGCCCAAGGCGAGGGCGCCGGGGTTCGCAAGCCGCCACCGGCCTGCTACCCGCTTGGGCAAGGCGGCGAGGCGATCGGGATCCGGCTCTCCGGCGCCCCTGGCTCGGCGGGGAGGGCGGACGGCATGGCCGAGGCGGAGGCCCGGGCGCGAGCCGACGGCGGGGCGTCGTCTCCGCAGCGGACGGAGCGGTGGGGCGGCGGCCGCCCGCCCGTGTGCTACGCCGCGCTCGACCTCGGCACCAACAACTGCCGCCTGCTGATCGCCACGCCCGACGGGGAGGCCGCAGACGGCTCGGGCTTCCGCGTGGTGGAGGCGTTCTCGCGCATCGTGCGTCTTGGCGAGGGGCTCTCGCGCACCGGCCGGCTGGACGCGGCGGCCATGGAGCGCGCGGTCGCCGCCCTGCGCATCTGCGGCGACAAGGTGCGCCGCCGCCGCGTGGTCAAGACGCACGCGGTGGCCACCCAGGCCTGCCGCGCCGCCGAGAACGGGGCCGAGTTCATCGCCCGCGTCCAGGCGGAGACCGGCCTGGCGCTCCGCGTGATCTCGCCGGAGGAGGAGGCGGGGTTGTCCGTCGCCGGCTGCGCGGCGCTGCTGGACCGCGCGGCGGAGGCGGCGCTCGTGGTGGACGTGGGCGGCGGCTCCACCGAGCTGTCCTGGGTGGACCTCACCCGCTCGGGCGCAGACGGGGCCCCTCATGCGCCCGCCTGGCTGTCGGTGCCGCTGGGCGTGGTGACCCTGGCCGAGCGCTTCCCTGAGCCGACGCCCGCCGACGCCGCCTGGTTCGACGCCATGGTGGAGCACGTCAAGGGCGAGCTGGCCCGGTTCGCCGGAGCCGACGCCCTGCGACCGTGCTTCCACGCCGGGCGCGCGCACCTGGTGGGCACCTCCGGAGCGATCACCAGCCTTGCGGGGCTGCACCTCGGCCTGCATCGCTACGACCGGTCGCGCGTGGACGGGTTGTGGCTCACCCACGCCGACTGCCGCGCCGCCGCCGCGCGGCTCCTCGCGCTCGACCGGGCGGGGAGGGCGCAGGAGCCCTGCATCGGCCCCGACCGCGCCGATCTCGTGCTCGCGGGCGCCGCGATCCTGGAGGCGGTGCAGGCGCTGTGGCCCTGCGAGCGCGTGCGCGTGGCCGACCGCGGCTTGCGCGAAGGCCTGCTCATGGGCCTGATGGCCGAGCGCCGCGGCGGCGGCGGCGGGAACGCGGACCGGCGGCGCAGGCGTTGGAGGGGCGGCCGCACCTCCGCGGTCGAAGGACCCCGCCCATGAGCCCCCTCTACACCGCCGAAGCCCACACCAACCAGGGTGGTCGCCAGGGCGGCCGCGCCGAGACCAGCGACGGCCGCGTGAAGGTCGACCTCGCCTTCCCCAAGGAGATGGGCGGCGACGGGAACGGCACGAATCCTGAGCAGCTCGTGGCGCTCGGCTACTCCGCCTGCTTCGCCGGCGCGGTGGGCGCGGTGGCGAAGACCTCGCACACCGACATCACCGGCCTGAACGTCACCTGCCGCGCCACCATCGGCAAGGAGGGCGACGACTTCGCGCTCAGCTTCGAGATCGAGGCGACCCTGCCCAAGCTCACCCAGGCCGACGCGGAGGCGCTGGTGGCCAAGGCGCACGAGGTCTGCCCCTACAGCCGCGCCTTCCGCCACACCGCTCCCGCCACGGCGGTCGGCAAGGGCGGGAGCTGACGCCGCGCATGGCCGAGGACGAGCCCCGCCGCCGCATGGTGCGCCCGCCCACGGGCGGCGACCCGGCGGGCCGCAAGCTGGGCGCCCGCGTCAAGACGGCGGGCGACCGCTCCATGTCCTCGGCCGAGTGGCTCCGCCGCCAGCTGAACGACCCCTTCGTTCAGCAGGCCAAGGCGGAGGGCTGGCGGTCGCGCGCCGCCTTCAAGCTCATCGAGATCGACGACCGGTACGGCGTGCTGAAGCGCGGCGCCCGCGTGCTGGACCTCGGCTGCGCCCCGGGCGGCTGGGTGCAGGTGGCGCTGAAGCGCGGGGCGGGGGCGGTGGTGGGCGTGGACCTCCTGCACGTCGACCCCATTCCGGGCGCCGAGCTCCTGGAAGGCGACTTCACCGACCCGGCCAACCCCGCCCGCCTGCTGGAGACGCTGGGCGGAGCCCCCGACCTCGTGCTCTCCGACATGGCCCCCAACACGAGCGGCCACCGCGAGACCGACCACCTGCGCATCGTGGGCCTGATCGAAGCGGCCTTCGCCTTCTCCGAGGAGGTGCTGAAGCCCGGCGGGACGTTCGTGACCAAGACCTTCCAGGGCGGGGCGGAGGGCGAGCTGCTGCAGCGGCTGAAGGCGCGCTTCACCGAGGTGAAGCACTTCAAGCCCAAGTCCAGCCGCCAGGAGTCCAGCGAGGTCTACCTCGTGGCCGCCGGGCTGAAGCGGTAGCCCTCCTCGTCGCACCCGTCCTTCAGGAGTTCGTCATGTCCCTGCTCGTCGCGGCCGTCCTGGCCCTCGCCCCGCCTTCGCTCGACACGCCCGCCTTCACCCGCTGCATGGACCGCGCGGCGGGCGTCACCACGGAGATGCGGACCTGCATGTCGTTCGAGCACGCGCGCTGGGACAAGCGGCTGAACGGCGCCTACCAGCGGCTGATGGCGTCCAGGCCGCCCGCGGCGGCGGCGCGCCTGCGCGCGGAGGAGCGGGCGTGGCTCGTCACGCGCGACGAGGTGTGCCCGCACGCGGGCGACAACGAGGCGGGCGGCACGATGCAGGCCCTGGAGGTCGACGCCTGCGGCCTCGAGCACACGCAGAAGAGGGCGGCCGAGCTGGAGCGCAGGCGCTAGGCGCCCGCCCGCCGCCGCCGCCGCTTGCCGCGGGTCCCCCGCACGACTAGACCCGCCTCGCAAAACAGGGGCTCCCCATGGAGATTCGCGAAGGGCTCACCTTCGACGACGTTTTGCTCGAACCCGGTCCGTCCGAGGTCATGCCGGGCGAGGTGTCCACCGCCACCCGGCTGACGCGCGACATCCGGCTGAACATCCCGCTCGTCTCCTCGGCCATGGACACCGTCACGGAGAGCCGCTTGGCCATCGCCATGGCGCAGGCCGGCGGGTTGGGCGTGATCCACCGCAACTTGGCCGTGGCCGAGCAGGCCGAGCAGGTGCGCGAGGTGAAGCGCTACGAGAGCGGGATGGTCATCAACCCGATCACCGTCTCGCCCACCACGACCCTGGGCGAGATCAAGGCGCTGAAGGCGCGCCGCCGCGTCTCGGGCTTCCCGGTGGTGGAGGCCGACGGCAAGCTCGTGGGCATCCTCACCAACCGCGACGTCCGCTTCGCCGAGGACGACAGCACGCCCGCCTCGGCTCTGATGACGCGCGAGAACCTGGCGGTGGTGCGCGAGGGCGTGAGCCAGGCGGAGGCGCGCTCCATCCTGCAGCGGCGCAAGCTGGAGCGGCTGATCGTGGTGGACGAGGAGGGCCGCGCCACCGGCCTCGTCACCGTGAAGGACATGGACAAGGCCGAGGCCTATCCGCTCGCCGCCAAGGACGAGCAGGGCCGCCTCCTCGTCGGGGCCGCCTCCACCGTGGGCGACTCAGGCTTCGAGCGATCCATGGCGCTGGTGGAGGCGGGGGTGGACGTGGTGGTGATCGACACCGCCCACGGCCACTCCATCCACGTGGCCCGCGCGGTGGAGCGGGTGAAGCGCGAGTCCAACCGCGTGCAGATCGTGGCGGGCAACGTCGCCACCTACGACGGCGCCCGCGCCCTGATCGACGCCGGCGCCGACGCCATCAAGGTCGGCATCGGCCCCGGCTCGATCTGCACCACCCGCATCGTCGCGGGCGTCGGCGTGCCGCAGCTCACCGCGGTGGCGGAGGCGGCGCGGGCGGCGCAAGGCTCCGGCGCGCCGGTCATCGCCGACGGCGGCATCAAGTTCTCCGGCGACCTCGCCAAGGCGCTGGCGGCGGGCGCCGACTGCGCCATGCTGGGCAGCATGTTCGCGGGCACGGAGGAGGCGCCGGGCGAGGTGTTCCTCTACCAGGGCCGCTCGTTCAAGGCTTACCGCGGCATGGGCTCGGTGGGCGCCATGGCCAACGGCTCGGCCGACCGCTACTTCCAGAAGGAGGTGGGCGACGCGCTGAAGTTCGTGCCGGAGGGCATCGAGGGCCAGGTGGCGTTCAAAGGCCCCATCGGCGACATCCTGCACCAGCTCGTGGGCGGGCTTCGCGCGGCCATGGGCTACGTCGGCGCCCCCACCATCCCCGAGCTGCAGGCCCGCGCGCGCTTCGTGCGCATCTCGGCGGCGGGCCTGCGCGAGAGCCACGTCCACGACGTCCAGATCGTACGCGAGGCGCCCAACTACCGCGCGGGCGGCTGAGGTGGAGTCAGTCGGGAAGGCGCTGGAGACTGCGGATCAAAAGCGCGGAGCTCGCCCGGCCCTCCCAATGATCCATGATGATCTGATGATTGAGTTCGATCCATCGCGAGACGGCGCCGAGATCGCGACTGCTCAGCTCACCATGGAGCAGCCTCGGGCGCGGACGCACGGCGACCACAGCCATGTCGCCGACGTCCGCCCGCGGACCCGCCTTCATGTTCACCTTCACGCGGACGTCATGTCGGGCGCCGCCTTTCGCGCTGACCCAGACCGTCATGGGAAGGCCGGTGTCTTCGGGAAAGAGGTTCGCCATCAGGAAGGTGTCATCCTCATCCTCCTCGGCCGTCGTCCACTCGAGCGGTGCTTCATCGGGCATGGCGGGCAGGCTACGCTCGGCGCTGCGGCCTGGGAAGCGGGCCGGGGAGCCGACGCATGACCACCGAACTCACCGCCCTGGGCTGGACGCTGGTGCTCGCCATCGTGCAGATCTTCCTCCACGCCGGCGCACGCACGCAGGAGACCGGGCTCACGTACAACATGGGTCCCCGGGACGGGGACGGCCCGCCGGAGGGCGCGGTCACCGGCCGGCTGAAGCGGGCGCGCGCCAACCTCTACGAGTCGCTGCCGCTGTTCGCCGCCGCCGTGCTGGTCGCCCACGCCGCGGGGCGGGAGGGGACGACCACTGCGGGCGCCGCCTGGACATACCTCGCCGCGCGGATCGTCTACGTGCCGCTGTACGCCTTTGGCGTGCCGGTAGTGCGCACGCTCGTATGGGGGGTCGGGTTGGCGGCGATCGGCGTCTACCTCGTGGTGATCCTGCACCCGTGACGGGGGCCGCGTGACTCCCGGCGCGCGGCTCGCCGCCGCGATCGAGGTGCTGGACGCGGTGAACCGCGAGCGCGCCGCGGCCGACGACGTGCTGAGGGCGTGGGGCCGCGAGCACCGCTACGCCGGCTCGGGCGACCGCCGCGCCGTGGCCGGCCACGTCTACGACGCGCTGCGCGCCCGCGCCCGGTCCAGCTGGCGGATGGGCGGGGAGGGCGGGCGGGCGCTGGTGCTGGGCGCGGTGGGCCTGGAGGTCGCCG
>CAXSHO010000034.1:23627-25220 GCA_964237305.1 uncultured Caulobacteraceae bacterium | reverse complement strand
AGCAGCGCCGCGGCGAGGAGGGCGCGACTACTCATGGCGGAGCGCCCGCGCCGGCTCTGCGCGCGCCACGCGCCACGCCTGGCCCGCCACGGTCGCGGCGGCCACCGCGACGGCGACGAGGCTCGCGCCGAGGAAGTACTGCGGCCCCAGCGTGATCCGCTGGTCGAACCCGGCGAGCCACCCGCGCATGGCCAGGTAGGCCAGCGGCCAGGCGGCCAGGTTGGCCCACAGCACCGGCCGGAGGAACTCGCCGGTGAGCAGCCGGGTGACCTCGGCGGTGGACGCCCCCAGCGCCTTGCGGATGCCGATCTCGCGCGTGCGCCGCGCGGTGGTGAAGGCCGCCAGCCCGTAGAGGCCGACGCACCCCAGCGCGACCGCCAGCGCCGCGCCCACGGCGAACAGCCGCGAGCGGCGCTCGTCCGGCCGGTAGTAGCTCTCCAGCACCGCCGTGACGGGCCGCACGCGCAGCCGCCGGTCTGGGCTCATCCGGCGCAGCACCGCCTCCAGCCGGGGCTGGAGGGCGCCGGCCGGACCGCCGCCCCGGACGGCCACGATCCAGTCGGTGGCGCGCCCGCCGCGCTCGAAGTCGGAGTCCAGGACGTAGAGCGCGGGGTTCACCTTCTGGCGCGGACCGAGGAAGCGCAGGTCCTCCACCACGCCGACCACCGTCACCGCCGTCTCTCCGCCGAAGAGCACGGTCTGTCCGACCGCGGCCCGCGGCGTGGCGAAGCCCAGCACCTGCGAGCCCGCGCGGTTCAGGACGATGTTCAGCCCCGCCTTGATCTGCGGCCCGCGCCGGTCGTCCTCCCCGCGGCGCGGGTCGAACCAGCGGCCTGCGAGCAGCCGGCCCCCGTACGCCCGAAGGTAGTCGCCGCCCGTGGTCTCCTCCACCAGCATCGGATCCGGTCCGATGCGCCCGGGCCGGCTGACGTTCGACGAGGAGGCGTTCTCGTTGTGCGGCCCCCGATCGGTCACGCCGACGGCGGCCACGCCCGGCGTCGCGTGCAGCGCCTCCAGCAGCGCACCGCGCCGCGACGCAAACTCGGGGGAGTCGCCGCCCTCCACCTGCAGCAGTTCGGTGCGGGTGAAGCCCGGGTCGGCGCGGCGCTCGAAGGCGGCCTGATCCACCGCCACCGCCGTGCAGGCGATCAGCGCGGTGGAGGCGGCGAACTGCAGCCCCACGAGCGCGGCGCGGACCCGCCCCGCCCCCCGGCCGCCGCCGGGAGAGCGCGCCGCCGCGAGCACCGCCGCCGGCTGCACGCGCGAGAGCACCAGGGCGGGGTAGGCGCTCGACAGCGCGGTCACGAGCACCACGAGGCCCGCCAGCGTCGGCGCCAAGCCCTCCGGGCCGAAATAGCGCAGCCGCAGCTGCGACCCGAGGAGCGCGTTGACGCCGGGCAGCGTCAGCTCCACGAGCGACAGCGCGATGAGGACCGCCACGGCGCTGACCACCGCCCCCTCCGCCATGAACTGCAGGAACAGGGTGCGGCGCGAGGCTCCGAGCGTCTTGCGCAAGGCGACCTCGCGCGCCCGCAGCCCCGCCCGGGCGGTGGCGAGGTTCACGGCGTTGACCACCGCCAGGAGCAGGGTCGC
>CAXSHO010000034.1:6806-23617 GCA_964237305.1 uncultured Caulobacteraceae bacterium | reverse complement strand
GGCGCGGCGATCGGTCTCGGACGGGCGCCTCGTCGCCAGGCCGGCGGCCTCGAGGACGTCTACCGCTACCACGGCATCGACACCGACGCGACGGTGCGCGCCGCGCTGGACCTGCTCGGCTAGGGCGAGGCGTCGAGCAGGGTCGCCAGGCCGAGAACCGCCATGCCCGCCACCACCGCGCCGTCCACCGTGGGCTGCTGCAGCCCTCGGCTGCGGACGTCGAAGTGCAGGGTGCGCAGCGGCTGCAGCGCGGGCTTCACGCCTTGTTCGGGATGCGCCCCCAGCTCCTCGCGGGGTCCGCGCCGGGCCGTGAAGCCGGAGAGGTCCGCGTCCACCGCCGCGGCGTCCGCCGCGCGGTCGAACCTCAGGGCGGTGAGCATCGACGACTGGCTCCAGCGGGTGAGCGCGCCGTCGGTGGAGGCGGTCAGGGCCGGGCGCAGCTGCGTCAGCACCTCCAGTTCGTTCAGCATGCTGGGCTCGGGGCGGTCGCGGAACACGGCGGCGACGCGGAAGCCGTAGGGCTGGCCGCCGACGGTGAGCGGCAGGTCGCGGCCGAGCACCGCCGTGGAGCCGAACAGCTTGCGCGCCGTGCCCGCGCTCACCGCGACGGCGGCCGGGTCGCGCAGTGCGGCGAGGTCGCCCGCGAGCATGGGCAGGGGGAAGACGCGCCCGAACTCGGGGTCGACGAGGCCGACGTTCAGGCCGATACGCCCGCGGCCGGGCGCGACGGCGTCCGCCCCCACGTTCATCAGCCGCGTGCCCGCGGTGATCTGCGGGTAGTCCTGGCGCAGCAGCGGCAGCATCACCCCCGGCGTGACGTAGGTCTTCTCCGGCGGTGCGCCCGGCCGGATGTAGGTGACGGTGAGCAGGCGCACCTTGTCCGCGCCCGGCAGCCACGCGTCATAGCTGTTCTCGCGCCGCACCAGCAGCGCCAGCACCAGGAACACCGCGATCCCCACGGCCAGGCCCAGCACGTTGATCGCCGCGTACAGCCTGTGGCGGGTGAGGCTGCGGTAGAGCGTGAGTGCGTAGTGGCCGAGCATCACAGCGCCGCCATCGAGGAGAGCACCACCCGCCCGTCCAGCATGTCGATCCGCCGCCGCGCCAGGTCGGCGTGGCTCGGGCTGTGGGTGACCATCACCACCGTGGCGCCGTCCGCGTTCAGGGCGGCGAGGATGTCCATCACCTGCGCGCCGTTCTCCGTGTCCAGGTTGCCGGTGGGCTCGTCGGCCAGGATCAGGGCGGGGCGGCCGACCACCGCACGGGCGATGGCCGCGCGCTGCTGCTGGCCGCCGGAGAGCTGGTGGGGGTAGTGCCCCGCCCGGTGCGCCACGCCCACCCGGTCCAGCGCCTCGTCCACGCGCTCGCGCCGCGCCTTCGCGGGCAGGCGGCGGTACACCACGCCCAGCTCCACGTTCTCGCGGACGGTCAGTTCGTCGATCAGGTTGAACGACTGGAACACGAAGCCCAGCCGCTCGCGCCGCAGCCTGGCGAGCTCGGCCTCGGGCGACCGCGCGATGTCGCGTCCCTCGAACAGGTAGCGCCCGCCCGTGGGGCGGTCGATCGCGCCCAGCACGTTGAGCAGGGTGGATTTCCCGCAGCCGGACGGGCCCATCACGGCGACGAACTCACCCTCGCCGATGGTGAGGCTCACGTCGCGCAGCGCGGTGGTCTCCACCTCGTCGGAGCTGTAGAGGCGCTGGACGCCCTGAAGATCGATCACGGATGCTCCTTCAACGCAGGATCAGGGTGGAGAACTTGGCCTGGGCGGCGTCCACGCTGGTGAGCACGCGCTCGCCGGCGCGCAGGCCGGAGGTGACCTCGACCTGGGCGGGGTTGCGGCGGCCCAGCGTCACCGCCCGGCGGCGGGCCCGGCCGCCGGAGCCGTCCAGCACGTAGGCGGCGCCGCCCCCGCCCGCGTCCACCCACGGCCCGTTCGGCAGCACGAGGGCGGGGCGGGTGGCCCCCAGGGTGATCCGCACGTCCACCGAGCGGCCGCGGGGGAGGGCGCGGGGCGGCGGGCGGTCGAACACGAACTCGGCGCGAAAGCGGCCGTCCTTCACCAGCGGCGACACCCGCGACACCGTCAGCGCCGCCGCGGCGGCGCCGTCCGCCTCCTCCACGGAGGCGTGCTGGCCGGGGGAGACGCGGCCCAGGTAGAACTCGTCGAGGTCGGCCGCGAGCTTGCCGGCGGTCTCGTCGTCGATGGCGCCCACCGGGTCGCCGGGCTTGAGCGTCTGGCCGGGCTGCAGCGCGAAGCCGGTGAGCCGGCCGGCCACGGGGGCCCGCAGGGTCAGCGCCCCCAGGCTTGAGCGCACCTCGGCGAGGTTGCGGCGGAGATCGGCGGCGGTGCGGCCCACGCCCGCGGACTCCGCCTGCGCCAGACGGCCCTCGCGCGCCGTGGCCGTCCTCAGCGACCGCACGCGGGCGTCGTCGTAGGCGGCCTCGTCGGCGTAGGCCTTCACCCCCGCGTCGGAGACGAACCCCTGGGCGTGCAGGCGGCGGCGCACATCCAGGTCGCGTTGCGCCTTGAGGAGGTCGTAGGCGGCCAGCGCCGCTTCGTGCTCCCGGTCCGCCTGCGCCTTCTGCAGGGTGAGCGCCTGGGCCGAGACCTGTCCGAGGCTGGAGGAGATCTGCGCCTCGCGGGTGGTGACGTCCAGCTGCAGCTGCGGGTTGCTGAGCACCACCAGGGGGTCGCCCGCCGCCACCACCGCCCCGTCCTGCGCCACCACCGTGGCCACCTGCCCGCCCTGCACCGCACCGACCACCGTGGTGTGCAGCGGCTCGGCCTGGGCGCGCACGGGCAGGTAGTCCTGGAAGGGGGCCCGGCCCGCCTCGGCGCTGTCCGTCTCCGCCCGGGGGACGACGAGGCTGCCCGGCGGCGGCAGGAGCAGGGCGGCCCCCGCGCCCAGCACGGCCAGCGCCAGCGCCCCGCCGCCCCAGAGCCACGCCCGGGGCGTCCGGCGACGCGTCACGGGGCGATCCATGGCGGCGTTAGGCGCGGGGACGTCTGACGGGGGCGGGCGGCTGGCTGAGGACACGACGGCAGTGTACGCTGACGCCGACGATCCACTAACCTGCTGACAGGGCTTGTCTATTTCGCCATCCCGCTCCCTCGCCGTCGCAAAGGCGGACACGCTGTCCGCAAGCGGACATGCCTGACGTCGTGTCAAGCGATACCGTCGCCGCGCCGGTGGTGCTGGTGGTGGAGGACGACGCCGACGTGCGCGGGGCGGCCGTGCTGCTGCTTCGCCGCCACGGCCTGGAGGTGCGCGAGGCGGACGCGCCCGCCGCGGCGCTGGAGGCGCTCGCCCGCGAGCCGGTGGACGCGGTGCTGCTGGACCTCAACTTCCGGCGGGGCGCCACCAGCGGGGAGGAGGGGCTCGCCTGCCTGGCCGACCTGCGCGCCGCCGCGCCCGCCGCGGCGGTGGTGGTGGTCACCGCGCACAGCGGGGTCGCCATGGCGGTCGCCGCCATGCGCGCCGGCGCCGCGGACTTCGTCACCAAGCCCTGGAGCAACCGCAAGCTCGCGGCCGTGATGGAGGACGCCGCCGCCCGCGGGCGCGCCGCGCGCCTGGCCGCCGCCGCCCCCGGCGCCGACGTCTACCTGGGCGCCGGCCCCGCGGCGCAGCGGGTGCGCGACCTCGTCCGCCGCGCGGGTCCGCTGGACGCCTCCGTCCTGGTGTGGGGGCCGGCGGGGGCGGGCAAGTCGCTGATCGCGCGCGGCCTGCACGCCGCCTCCGCACACCGGGCGGCTCCGTTCACCGAGGTGGATGTGGCGGCCCAGGGGGCGGGCCCCGCGCTGGCGCTGCTGCAGGCGCCGGGCCCGCACACCTTGGCGCTCCAGGCGGTGGAGGCGCTCGACGCCCCCGCCCGCGGGGCGCTGGCCTCCGCGGTGGCCGCCGCGCGCCTCACGCGCGTGATCGCCCAGAGCCGCGAGGCCCCCGACCGCCTGCGCGAGGTGCTCGGCGGCGAGCTGTTCTACCGGCTGGCGGCGCTGGAGATCGAGGCGCCGTCCCTGGCCCGCCGCGACGGCGACGCCGTCCTGCTCGCCGAGCACTGGCTGCTGCTCACCGCGCACCGCCGCGGGGCCGGCGCGCGGCCGCTCACGTCCGAGGCGCGGACGGAGGTGCTCGGGCGCGCATGGCCCGACGACGCCCGCGGCCTGCGCCTGGCGGTGGAGCGCGCCGCCCTGCTGGGCGACGGGCCGGTGACCGCGGCGGAGCTGGCGGGCCCTCCCGCGACCACCTCCGAACCCTCCACGGCCTCCGAGCTGAATCTCCAGCGGAGCGAGCGGGCGCTCGTGGAGGCGGCGCTGAGGCGGTGGGGCTTCAACGTCAGCCACGCGGCGCGCGAGCTGGGCCTGACGCGACCGGCGCTCTACCGCCGCATGGCCAAGCATGGGCTCTGAGCGGGTGATCCGCGCGGCCGCCGCCCAGGGCGGGGTGCTGCTCGCCGGCGCGGCGGCGGCGGCGGCGGCGTCCCACGGGCTCTACGCCTCCGCCCTCACCGCGGCGCTCGCAGGCCTGTGGCTCGCGGCGGCGGGCGTCGAGGGCGCGTCCAGCCCGCGCGTGCGGATCGGCCGCGGCGGGCCCGACGCGCCCGCGATGGCGACGCCGCTCCTGCGCGCCCTGCTGAACGAGGCGCCCGCCCCCCTGCTGCTGCTGGAGCGCGGCGGGACGGTGCGGGCGGTGAACCGGGCGGCGCGCGCGCTGTTCGCCACCGACGACCGACTGATGAACCCGCCCCCGCGGCTCGTCCGCGCCATGCGGGAGGATGCGGCGGGCGGGCGGCGGCGGCTGGCCCTGGCGGGAGCTGCGGGCCCGCGGCGACTCTACGCGCTCAGCCTGGCCGACGTGGGGGGTGCGGACGCGACGCTGCGGCTGGGAGCGCTGCTGGATGTGCAGGCGGAGGTCCACGCCGCCGAGGCGGACACCCTGCGCAGCGTGCTGCAGGTGATGAGCCACGAGCTGATGAACGCGCTGACGCCCATCACCTCGCTCGCCGAAAGCGCCGCGGACATGCTGAGCGAGGAGCCAGGCTCCCCCGCCGCCCTGGCCGCGCGTGAAGCTTTGCGCACCATCGGCCGGCGCGCGGACGGGCTGTCGCGGTTCCTGGAGGGCTACCGCGCCGCCGCGCGCCTGCCCGAGCCCCGGCCGCGATCGGTGGACGTGGCCGAGCTCGCGCGCGACGCCGTCGGCCTCGCCCGCGCCCGCCCCGACGCGGCCGGAGTGCGGGTCGTGCTGCACGGGGCCCAAACCCCCCTGTTGCGCGTCACCGATCCGGAGCTGGTGGCGCAGGCGCTCGCCAACCTCCTCGCCAACGCCGTGGAGGCGGCCGCCCGTTCGGACGGCGGCGAGGTCGTCGTCACCCTCGTCCCGAGCCCCGCGGGCGCGACGCTGAGCGTCGCCGACGACGGCCCGGGCGTTCCCGCCGCGGAGGCCGCGAGCATCTTCCTGCCGCTGACGACCAGCAAGCCGCAGGGCGCCGGCGTCGGCCTGCACCTCGCCCGCTCCGCCCTCAGGAGCCTGGGCGGCGACGTGGTGCTCGTCGCCCGCAGCGGCGCGGAGCCGACGCGCTTCGAGCTGACCTTGTGAGGGCGGCCCGGCGCCGGGCCGCCGCTCGCGGGCTCGGGCGCGGAGACCGGCGCACCCCGGAGGAGCAGAGAGGCGGAGACCGTTAACCCTGTCCTCTCACCCGAGCTTAAGGACGCCCGTTGACTCTGTTCCCCGACGAAGGGGACCGGCATGGGCGACGTGATCACCGACACCGCGGGCGAGATCCACCGGGGGGACTGCCTGGAGGTGCTGGCGCGGCTGCCCGCCCGCTCCGTGGACCTCGTCTTCGCCGACCCGCCCTACAACCTGCAGCTCGGCGGCGACCTGCACCGGCCCGACAACTCCAAGGTCGACGCGGTGGACGACGAGTGTGACCGGTTCGACAGCTTCGAGGCCTACGACCGCTTCACCCGCGCCTGGCTGGGCGAGTGCCGCCGCGTGCTGAGGGACGAGGGCGCGATCTGGACCATCGGCAGCTACCACAACGTGTTCCGCGTGGGCGCCGCCATGCAGGACCTGGGCTTCTGGCTCCTCAACGACGTGGTGTGGCGCAAGACCAACCCCATGCCCAACTTCAAGGGCGCCCGCCTGACCAACGCCCACGAGACGCTGATCTGGGCGGCCAAGAGCCGCGGGCAGAAGCGCCACACCTTCAACTACGACGCCCTGAAGGTCTTCAACGACGACACCCAGCTCCGCAGCGACTGGACCTTGCCCCTCTGCACCGGCGAGGAGCGGCTGAAGGGGGGCGACGGCAAGAAGCTGCACCCCACGCAGAAGCCGGAGGCGCTGCTGCACCGCGTGCTCCTGGCCTCCACCCGGCCGGGCGACGTGGTGCTGGACCCCTTCTTCGGCACGGGCGCCACCGGGGCGGCGGCCAAGCGGCTGGGGCGGCGCTTCCTCGGCATCGAGCGGGAGGAGGGCTATGTGGCCGCCGCCGCCGAGCGCATCGCCGCGGTGGTCCCGGCCTCGGCCGCCGACCTCGCGGTGACCGGCTCCAAGAAGTCCGAGCCGCGCGTGCCCTTCGGCATGGTGGTGGAGGCGGGCCTGCTCAACCCCGGCGACGAGCTGTGGTGCCCCAAGGGCCGCCGCTCGGCCCGGGTGCGCGCCGACGGCAGCCTAGTGGCGGGCGAGCTGCACGGGTCCATCCACAAGCTCGGCGCCATGGTCGACGAGGCCGCCGCCTGCAACGGCTGGACCTTCTGGCACCTCAAGACCGACCGCGGGCTGGCGCCCATCGACACGCTGCGCGCGCGGGTGCGGGCCGACCTGCTCTGACCGCGGGCTGGCGCGGGGGCCGCCCGCGCCACATTTGCGAGGGGTGAGCGCCGCCGACCCGTCCCGCAGGCCCTCCGCACGCGCGGGCGCGGTGGCGGCGGCGCTGGGCGTGCACGTGCTGGTGCTGCTGGCGGTGCTCCTGTCCTGGCGCGGGACCGCCGACGCGCCGCCCGCCCCGGTGGTGGACGTCGACCTGCCTGCGCCCTTCCCGCGCGTCCCGCCCGCCCGGGTGCAGGCGCGCCGGGCGGGCGGCTCCCCCGCTTCCGCCGTCCGGCTGGCGGCGCCCTCCACCCCGCGCCCGCAGCCGAGCCTGGCCCCGCCCGCGCGCCTGACGCCGCCGCCGCCCCTGGAGGTGGCCCCGCTCCCCGCGCCCACGCTCCTCGCCCCCGTCGGCCCGACCACCGCCTCGCCGGTGACGGGCGCGGGGGCCGGGGCCGCCACGGGCGCCAGCGGGGCGGGGACGGGGAGCGGGCCGGGCGGCCCCGGAGGCCCGGCCCTCCTCGACCCGGACTGGCTGGTCTGGCCCGGCCCGGACGAGATCGAGCGCGCCTACCCCGTGGCCGCCTACCGCGACGGGGTGGCGGGCGCGGCCGTGCTCCGCTGCCGGGGGCTGCGCGACGGGCGCGTGACGGACTGCCGCGTCCAGAGCGAGACGCCGGCGGGGGCGGGCTTCGGCCGGGCGGCGCTGCGGCTGTCGCGCGTCTTCCGCTTCCGCCCGCTGACGGTGGACGGCCGGTCGGCGGAGGCGACCCTGCGCATCCCCGTGGAGTTTGCCGTCGACGGCTGACCGGCCGCGGAGAGGCTGAACGGAGCGGCGGCCCGCCGGTCATCCGCGGTTCAAGTCGCGGCGGCTAAGCCCGGCTCCTCACCTCGGCCAGGAGACCGCCATGACCGTTCTGAAGACCTCCCTGCTCGCCGCGGCGGCCCTGGGCCTCGCGGCGGGCGCCCTGGCCGGAACGGCCGCCGCCCAGCCGGGCTACGACGGCTACGGCGTCTACGGCGGATACGGCCACCGCGACGGCTACGCCCGCCGCCGCCCGGGCGCCGACCTGGTGGGCCCCGGGGTGCGCGAACTCCTGCCCGAGCTGCGGGAGACTGGGCGCGGGCGGGCCTTCGTGCTGGACAACTTCGACTGGAACCACGACGGCGTGGTGGAGGTGCGCGAGGCGCGCGCCGCCGACCGCGCCTTCCTAGACCGCGGCCGGGAGTGGAACGACCACGACCGTGCGGACGGGGAGGACGACTTCCGGCCCGGCCCGCCGCCCCCGCCCCCGCCGTCGCGCCCCGACGGGTGGGATCGCCAGGGCATGCGCGACTACCACTTCCGCCAGGGGACCTACGGCGCCACCTTCACGCTCAGCGACGTCCTGTTCCGCACGGGGAGCGCCGAGCTCCTGCCCGAGGCGCGCGAGCGGCTGCGCCCCCTGACGGAGTACCTGCGCTCGAACCCGCAGGCGCGCGTGCGCATCGACGGCTACACCGACTCCGTGGGGTCCGACGCCTCCAACCTCCTCCTGTCGCGCAACCGGGCGGCGTCGGTGGGCGAGGCGCTGGAGGACGCCGGGTTCCGCCGCGACCGGCTGCAGCTGGAGGGCCACGGCGAGAGCTCGCCCGTCGCCACCAACGCCACGGACGCGGGCCGCCGCCTCAACCGCCGCGTCGAGGTCACGCTCGTCGGCGAACGCGCCGACCGCTTCCGCTGAGTCCTCCCCCCGGTGCGGGGGAGGGGAACAGCGCGAAGCGTGGTGGAGGGGGTCGCGCGACGCTGGACATGTCGCGCCACCCCCTCCGTCGGCTTCGCCGCCACCTCCCCCGTACCGGGGAAGGACTACACCAGCCGCCCCATCGCGGCGGCCAGCGCCTTGCGGAAGACGGTGGGCAGCACCTGCTCGGCCTCCGCCACCGGCGTCCACTCCGCATCGGGCGCGTGCTCGCCCTCCGCCCGCCAGACCGTCAGCGTCAGCGGGAAGTGGGTGAAGACGTGCTCGACCTCGCCCGCGCCGCGCCAGTCGGCGGAGGCCGGGGCGCCCTCGCCGGAGGCGGGGGGCGAGGCGGTCCAGTCGCTGGTGGGCAGGCCGGCCATGCCGCCCAGGAGCCCGCGCCCGGGCCGCCGCACCAGCGCCACCTCGCCGCCGCGGGTGAGCACGTAGACGGCGCCGTGCCGTCGCGTCGCCGCCGCCTTGGCCGTCTTGAGCGGGAAGCGCCCGGGCGCACCGGTGGCGAAGCCGGCGCAGTCCTCGCGCACCGGGCAGGCGCTGCAGAGCGGCGAGCGCGGACGGCAGACGACGGCGCCCAGGTCCATCAGCGCCTGCGCCCAGTCGCCGGGACGGTGGTCCTCCACCAGCGCGCCCGCCCGGCGCCGCAGCTCCGCCCGGGCGGCGGGGAGCGGCGTCTCCACCGCCCACAGGCGCGAGACCACGCGCTCCACGTTGCCGTCCACCACGTTGGCGGCCCGGTCGAAGGCGATCGCCGCCACCGCCGCGGCGGTGTAGGGGCCGAAGCCGGGCAGGGCGCGCAGGCGCTCCTCCGTGTCGGGGAAGAGGCCGCCGTGCTCCCCCGCCACCGCCCGCGCCGCCTTGAGGAGGTTGCGCGCCCGGGCGTAGTAGCCGAGCCCCGCCCACGCCCCCATCACCTCCGCATCCGGCGCGGCGGCCAGCGCCTGCACCGTGGGCCAGCGGGCGGTGAACGCCTCGAAGTAGGGCGTGGCGTGGGGCGTGGTGGTCTGCTGCAGCATCACCTCCGACAGCCAGACTCGGTAGGGGTCAGGCCGCTCGCCCGCCGCCCGCGCCGCCGGGCGGGTGCGCCAGGCGAGGGTGCGGCCGTGCGCGTCGTACCAGGCGAGCAACCGGTCGCGGACGCGGCGGACGTCGGGCTCGCGGGAGGCGGGGACGGGCCGGGGGACGGGGGCGCTCACCCGTGGCATATAGCGGCCCCATGCGCCGCCGCCTGCCCGACCCGGCCGAGACCGCCCGCATCCTCGGCGAGAAGCGCACGCGCCCGGCCCTGCGCCCCCCGCCCCCCGCCGGCGCCGCGCTCGCCCGCTCGCTCAAGGGGCTGGAGGCGAAGTTCGGCAAGGGGACGGGCGTCGGCCCCCTCCAGGTCCGCTGGCGCGAGGTGGCGGGCGACCTCCTGGCCGCGCGCACGGAGCCCGTGCGGCTGATCCGCCCGCGGGGCGGCGGGGCCGCGGTGCTGGAGGTGCGGGTGGACGGCCCGGTCGCCGCGGTGGTGCAGCACCAGGCCCCCGACCTCCTCGCCCGCGCCGAGCTGGTCCTGGGCCGCGGCGCGGTGGAGCGGCTGCGCATCGTCCAGGGGCCCGTGCGCGCCCGGCCCGCGCCCGCCGCCGCCGCCAAGCCGCGGCCCGGCCGCCTTCGCCGCCCGCTGGACGCCGCGGCGGAGGCGGAGCTGGCGGCCGGCCTGGCCGAGGCGCCCGACAACCGGCTGCGCGCCTCGCTCCTGCGCCTCGGCCGGGCGGTGAGGCGCGACGGTTGAGCGCCGGCCGGGTGCGGCCGCGCTCCCGGTTGACAGCATCGCCCCGGTGGCGTGCTTACCGCCTCGACCTGACGCCCCTCCCCATCCCCCCCACGCGCCTTGAAGGACCGTCTCCACCGATGATCGCCCGCCGCCTCGCCCTCCTCGCCGCTCCCGCGCTCGCGGCCCTGGCGCTCGCCGGATGCGGCGGCGGCGGCGCGGGGAGCGCCGGGACGGCGGCGGCGGCCTCGCCCGCCGGCAAGTTCGACGCGCCGGAGTACGTCATGGGCTCCCCCTCCGCGAAGGTCTCGGTGGTGGAGTACCTGTCCAACACCTGCAGCCACTGCGCGCACTTCGACCGCACCGACTTCCCGGCGATCAAGAAGGCCTATGTCGACACCGGCAAGGTGAAGTGGACGGTGCGCGAGTTCCTGACGCCGCCGGAGCAGGCGGCCGCCGCGGGCTTCGTGCTGGCCCGCTGCGCCGGGCGCGACAAGTACTGGGGCGTGATCGAGAGCCTGTTCAACACGCAGGAGCAGCTCTTCAAGTCGGGCGACATCCGCGGCTGGATCGTCGGCGTCGGCAAGAGCGCGGGCCTGTCGGACGCGCAGATCACCGCCTGCCTCGGCGACGACGCCGCCTACAAGGCGCTGGACGCCCGCTTCCAGAAGGCCGTCACCGCGGACAAGATCGGCGGCACCCCCACCTTCATCGTCAACGGGAAGGAGCTGAAGCCCGGCCTCATGCTCGCGGGCGAGCGCTTCGACGGCACCGACCTCGACCCCAGGAAGTTCGCCGCCGCCTACGCCGCCGCGGGCGGCAAGTGAGCTGACGACGGGTTCGAGGCGCGCGCGTTGCAGTTCGTCCGGCTGCGCCTGGCGGGTTTCAAGTCCTTCGTGGAGGCGGCCGAGCTCCACATCGAGCCGGGGCTGACGGGGGTCGTCGGCCCCAACGGCTGCGGCAAGTCCAACCTCCTGGAGGCGCTGCGCTGGGTCATGGGCGCGTCCAGCGCCAAGGCCATGCGCGCGGGCGGCATGGACGACGTGATCTTCGGCGGGGCGGAGCGGCGGCCCGCCCGCGAGCACGCGGAGGTGACGCTCGTGATCGACAACAGCGACCGCACCGCGCCCGCCGCCTTCAACGGGGACGACGAGCTGCACGTCTCCCGCCGCATCGACCGGGGCGCGGGCTCCACCTACCGGGTGAACGGGCGCGAGGCGCGGGCGCGCGACGTGCAGCTCCTGTTCGCCGACGCCTCCACCGGGGCCAACTCGCCCTCGCTGGTGCGCCAGGGGCAGATCAGCGAGCTGATCGCCGCCAAGCCCGCCAACCGCCGCCGCATCCTGGAGGAGGCGGCGGGCGTCTCCGGCCTCCACGCGCGACGGCACGAGGCCGAGCTGCGGCTGACGGGCGTCGAGGGCAACCTCGACCGGCTGGACGGGGTGGCGGCGGACGGGGAGGCGCAGCTCTCCCGCCTCCACCGCGAGGCGCGCCGGGCCGAGACCTACAAGCGCGTGGCCGCCGACATCCGCGCCGTGCGCGCCGCCGTCCTGCACGCCCGCTGGGCCGCCGCCGAGACCGCCGCCGCCGAGACCGCCGCGGCGCTCGCCGGGGCCGAGGCGGCGACGGAGGAGACCGCCCGCGAGGCCGCCCGCTCCGCCACCGCCCGGGCCGCCGCCGCCGCCGCGCTCCCGTCGCTGCGCGAGGCGGACGTGGTGGCCGCCGCCGTGCTGCAGCGCGCGCTGGTGGACCGCGACCTCCTCGAGCGGGAGGCCGCCGCCGCCGCCGCCGCCCTCCTCCGCGCGGAGGCCGACATGGCGCGCGTCGCCGCCGACCGGGCGCGCGAGGGCGACGCGGCGGAGGACGCCCGGGCCGAAGGCGCCCGCCGCCGGCGCGACCTCGCCGAGCTGGACGCCGCCGTCGCGGGCGCGCCGGAGCGCCTGCCCGGGCTGGAGGCGGCCCTGTCCCGCGCGGGGGAGGCTCGGGAGCAGGCGGACGCGGCGCTGGAGGCGGTGGCCGCCGCCCGCGCGGGGGCCGAGGCGCGGCGGCGGGCCGCCGTCGACCTCGCCGCGGAGGCCGCCGCCGCCGCCGCGTCGGCCGCCGGCCGGGCGGCCGACGCGCAGGCGCGACGAGGCCGCGCGTCCGAGGCGCTGGAGGCGGCGCGGCGCGACCTGGCTCTCACGGCCACGGACCCGGACGCGGCCGCCGTGGAGGCGGAGCGGCGCGAGCTCGGGCAGGCGGAGGAGACGCTCGCCGTCGCCCGCGCCGCCCGCGACGCCGCGGAGGCCGAGCATGCGGCGGCGGCGGCGGCGGAGGCGCAGGCCCGCCCCGTCCACCGCGGGCTGCAGGAGGCGGCGGGGCGCCTGCGGAGCGAGATGCAGGGGCTGGCCCAGCTCACCGCCTCGCCCGACGGGTCGCATCCCCCCGTGCTCGACGCCGTTCGGCCCCAGCCCGGCTACGAGGCGGCGCTGGCCGCGGCGCTGGGCGACGACCTCGACGCGGCGCTGGATCCCGCGGCCCCGGCGTACTGGGCGGGGGCGGAGGTTGCGGCCCCAGCCTGGCCCGACGGCGCCGAGCCGCTGTCCGCCCGGGTGGGGGCGCCCGACGCGCTGGCCGCCCGGCTGGCGTTCACCGCGGTGGCCGCCCGGGAGGAGGGCGCGCGCCTCGCCCGCCTCCTCCCCGCCGGCGCCCGGCTGGTGTCGCGGGAGGGCGACCTGTGGCGGTGGGACGGGCTGGTGGTGCGCGCGGAGGCGCCGCGGCCCGCCGCGGTGCGGCTGGCCCAGCGCGCCCGGCTGGAGGCGCTGCAGGCGGAGGCCGCCGTGCTCGGCCCGCGCACCCGCCTGGCGGGCTCCACCCTGGACGGCTGCGCCCTGCGGCTGCGGGTGGCGGCCGAGCACCTGCGCGAGGCGGCGGCCCTGCCCGGCCGGGCGGAGGCGACGCTCGCCCAGGCGCGCGCGGCCGTGGCCCGGCGCGAGGCGGAGACGGCCCGGCGCGAGGCGCGTCGCGGCGCCCTGGAGGAGGCGGCGGTCCGCCTCGCCGACGAGCTGGCGGGGGCCGAGGCCGACCTCGCCGCGGCGCAAGGAGCGGCGGAGGCCGCGGCGGCGCGCCGCGCCGGGATCGCCGCCCCGCCCGCCCCGGCTTCCTCCGACGACCTGGACGGCGCCCGGCGCGAGGCGGGGCGCGCCCGGGAGGCCGAGGCGCAGGCGCGCTCGTCGCTGGAGGGCGAGCGCCGCACCCGGGAGGGCCGCGCCCGCCGTCGCGACACCCTGGACCGCGAGGCGCAGGACTGGGCGCGGCGGCTCAGGAGCGCGCAGGACCGCACCGACGCCCTGGAGGCGGAGGGCGCCCGCGCGCTGGCCGCCCGCGACCTCGCCCGGGCCGCGCCCGCCGAGCTGGAGCTCCGCCGCGGCCGCACCGCCGACGAGCTCCACCGCACGGAGGCGCGCCGCCGCGACGCCGCCGGCGCCCTGGCCGAGGCCGAGGCCGCCCTGGCCGCCGCCGACCGCGCCGCCCGCCTCGCCGACGCCGCCGCCGCCTCCGCCCGGGAGCGCCGGGCCGTGGACGCGGCGAGGCTGGAGGCCGCCGCCGCCCGCCGCGACGAGGCCGCCGCCGCGCTGCGCGAGGAGGCGGGCGTCGAGCCCGAGGCGCTGCGCCGCCGCCTCGCCGCCGACGCGGTGGGCCTGCCCGCCGACCCCGCCGCGCTGGACGGCCACCTCCGCGCGCTGGAGGCCCGGCGCGACGCCCTGGGCGCGGTGAACCTCCGCGCAGGCGAGGAGGCGGCGGAGGTCCAGGCGCGGCTGGACGCCATGCAGGCGGAGCGGGCGGACCTGGCCGGCGCCATCGCCAAGCTGCGCGCGGGCGTGGCCTCGCTCAACGCGGAGGGCCGCGAGCGCCTGCTCCTCGCCTTCGGCAGCATCAACGCCGACTTCCAGTCGCTCTTCCAGACCCTGTTCGAGGGCGGGGAGGCCGAGCTGAAGCTGGTGGAGAGCGACGACCCGCTGGAGGCCGGGCTCGAGATCTACGCCTGCCCGCCCGGCAAGCGCATGGCGGCCATGAGCCTGATGAGCGGCGGCGAGCAGGCGCTCACCGCCACCGCGCTGATCTTCGCGGTGTTCCTGTCCAATCCCTCGCCCGTGTGCGTGCTGGACGAGGTGGACGCGCCGCTGGACGACGCCAACGTCGACCGCTTCTGCCGCATGCTGGACGCCATGAGGAGGCGGACCGCCACCCGCTTCATCGCCATCACGCACAACCCGGTGACCATGAGCCGGATGGACCGCCTGTTCGGCGTCACCATGGCCGAGCGCGGCGTGTCGCAGCTCGTGAGCGTGGACCTGCGCCGGGCGGAGGAGCTGGCGGCGGAGTAGCCGTCCTCACGCTCATCCGGCCGGTGTCATCCCGGGCGGCGCAGCCGACCCGGGACCCAGGAATGCAGGGGTGGCGCGCGGGGTGCTGGGTCCCGGCTCCGCTCCGCTACGGCCGGGATGACAGCGTAGGCGGGATGCGCGCCAGCACGGGCGCCGCCAACCGCCGCAGCTCGTCGGGGTCGGCGTCCTCCACGCGGGCGGCCGCGTCCTCCACCACCAGGTGGGCGCGGGCGCGGGAGGGCTCCACCAGCCGCTCGTGGGCGGGGCGCACGGTGCGCAGGTACTGGGCGATGACGCTGTCGGCCGTGCGCCCGCGCTCCGCTTGGTCGCGGAGGAGGCGGCGGATGAAGCGCACGTCGGCGGGGGTGTCCACGAACACGGCGAGGTCGAACATCGCCGCCACCTCCGCGCGGCACAGCAGGTGCGCGCCCTCCGCCACGACCACCGGGCGGGGCTCCACGGCCTGCGCGTGCTCGGCGGTGCGGCGGTGCTCGGTGAAGGAGTAGGCGGGCGCGCGCACCGCCTCTCCCGCGCGCAGCCGGTGCAGGTCGTCGATCAGGCGCGCGTGGTCGCGCACGGGCAGGTCGTCGAAGTCGTGGAGGGCCGGGTCGAAGCCGGGCTCGGCCCCCACGTCGGCGTAGTACCAGTCCTCGCTGAGGAAGGCGGCGTCGGGCAGTTCGGCCATCAGCGTGCGCGCCAGCGTGCTCTTGCCGGAGCCGGACCCGCCGGTGATGGCGATGAGGAAGGGCATGGGCCGTCTTACACCGCGGTGCGGGGGAGTCCTCCCCCGGTGCGGGCAGGTGGCGGCCCCCGGGTCTGGCCGAAAGCCGGCCCGAGGATGAACTCCGCCGACGGAAGGGGGCGGCGCGATATCGGATGCGTCGCGCAACCCCCTCCACCACGCTTCGCGCGGTCCCCCTCCCCCGTGCCGGGTGAGGACGCTAGCCCGGCAGCCGCACCACTGCGCGCAGGCCGCCGAGCGGGCTTTCGCCCAGCTCGACGTCGCCGCCGTGGCCGCGCGCCACGTCGCGGGCGATGGCGAGGCCCAGGCCCACGCCCTTGCTGTTCTGGCAGCGCGCCTCGTCCAGGCGGCCGAAGGGGCGGAAGGCCTCCTCGTAGCGGTCGGGCGGGATGCCGGGGCCGTCGTCGTCCACGCACACCTCCAGCCCGCCGAGGGGCGTGCGCCGCGCCGCCACCTGCACGTGCTCGCCGTGTGCGGCGGCGTTGTTCACGAGGTTGGCCAGGGCGCGCTTGAAGGCCTTCGGGCGCAGCGCCGCCGTCAGCCCCGGGTCGGCGTCCACCGCCACCGCCGCGCCCCCGCGGCGGGCGTCGGCCCCCACCTCGGCCAGGATGGCGGCGACGGGCGCCTGCGCCACCGCCTCGCCCGCCTGGCCCTGGGCGAAGGCCAGGTACTCGTCGATCATGTGCTCCATCTCGACGAGGTCGCGCTTGATGCCCTCGATCCGCGGCGAGGGCGGGGCCATCGCGGCCTCCAGCCTCAGCCGGGTGAGGGGCGTGCGCAGGTCGTGGCTGACGCTCGCCAGCATGGCGGTGCGCTGGTCGATGTGGCGGCGGATGCGCTCGCGCATGGCCAGGAACGCCTCCGCCGCCTGGCGCACCTCCCGCGCGCCGTGAGGCTTGAAGCGCGGGACGTCCTGCCCGCGCCCGAAGGCGTCCGCCGCCTCCGCCAGCCGCTCGATGGCGCGGACCTGGTTCTTGATGAAGGCCACCGCCACGCCCGACAGCAGGAGGGTCGCCCCCGTGAGCCACAGCAGGAAGACGTTCCCCCGCGCCGCGAAGGCGCGCTCGCGCGGGGCCAGGATGCGCAGGACGCCGCCGGGCACCGCCACGCGCACGTCGACGTAGGCGGGGTAGCGGGTGGTGTCGATCCAGACCGGCTCGCGCACCCGCTCGTCCACCGCCCGGCGCAGCGGCGCGTCCAGGTCCAGCCAGGGGCTGCGGCGGTTGGTGGGCAGCGCCCGGCCCGGCTGGAAGGCGATGGAGAGCTGCTGCGTGCGCTCGCCCCGCTCCACCAGGGCGGCGTAGGCGGGGCTGGAAGGGTCGCGCTCGTAGAGCTGCACGGTCCAGGCCACGTCGCCCGCCAGGCTCTCGCTGAGCTGGCGGGTGACGGTGCGCCAGT
>CAXSHO010000034.1:0-6796 GCA_964237305.1 uncultured Caulobacteraceae bacterium | reverse complement strand
GGCCCAGCCCACCGCCGCCTGCATCACCAGCACCGGCAGCACGATGATGAGCACGGAGCGCGCGAACAGGGTGCGCGGCAGCCAGCGCTTGGCGAGGCGGCGCAGGAGGCGCGGCCACAGGCGGGGGGCGGCGAGGGCGGCCATCAGTCGGGCGCCAGCATGTAGCCGCGTCCGCGCACGGTCTGCAGGTAGCGGGGGTTCTTGGGGTCGTCCTCCAGCTTGCGGCGCAGGCGGGTGACCTGGATGTCCACCGCCCGGCCGATCCCGTCCTCGCCGCCGCCGGGCAGGTCCAGCCGGTCCACCGGCGCGTGGGGGGTCTGGGCCAGGCGCTTGAGGAGGGCGGCCTCGCCCTCCGTCAGGCGCACGGGGTCGCCCTCGCGCGCCAGCTCGCCGCGGCCGGGGTCGAAGCTGAAAGGGCCGAGCTGCAGGGCGTCGGGCTTCGGGGGGGCGGCGGCGGCGCGGCGCAGGATGGCCTCGATGCGCAGCACCAGCTCCTGCGGCTCGAACGGCTTGGGGAGGTAGTCGTCCACCCCCGCCGCCAGCCCGGCTATCCGGTCGTCGGCCATCCCGCGGGCGGAGAGCATCAGCACGGGCGTCGCCTGGCGCGTGCGCAGCCAGCGCGCGAAGGCGACGCCGTCCTCGCCCGGCATCATCACGTCCAGCACCAGGAGGTCGAAGCGGATCTGCTCCACCAACCGCCGCGCCGCCGCCGCGTCCGGGGCGCCCGTGACGCGGAAGCCCTGTCCGCCCAGGTACTCCTTCAGGAGCGAGCGGATGCGGTCGTCGTCGTCGACGATGAGGAGGTGGCGGCCGGTCACGGGCGCAGCTCGCGCGCCGCGCGGCCCCCCGCCAGCGCCGCCCACACCCGCCGCGCCCCGCCCGCGTGCTCCAGCCCGCCGGTGCGGTAGGCGCGGGCCAGCGCCGCGCGCAGCCGCTCGGAGGTGGCGCGCTCCCATATCGCGCCGGCGCCGGTGAGGGCGGCGGGGCGGCGGCGCGCGTCCTCGCCCAAGGCCTTCTCCACGAGGCCCGCGGCCTCCAGCTCCTTCAGCGCCTTGGACGCGCCCTGCTTGCTGAGGCCCGTGAGCGCCGCCAGCTCCTGCACGCCCGTCCCCGGCCGGCGCTTCAGCAGGAAGGCGGCCCGCCAGGCGCCGCGGCCCAGCCGCGCGGGCTCCCCCGCCTCCAGCGCGGCGTCGGCCACCGCCCACAGCGAGGCCTCCGCCAGCAGGAACAGCTCCAGCGCCGCGTCCAGCTCCGCCTCGCTCAGCACCAGGCGCGCGTCGGCGGGGCTCGACGGGGAGGAGGGCGCGCTCACGGGCGCCTTCTTCGCGTTGACGCCGCAGACGAGGGCACTAGGTTGCCGTCTCCCGCGCGCCGCCCGGTGGAAAGTTGCAGATGACGCTCGTCCCCTTCGACCAACGCGACGGCTGGATCTGGATGGACGGCGCCTTCACGCCGTGGCGCGAGGCCAAGATCCACGTCCTGACGCACGGCCTGCATTACGGCTCCTGCGTGTTCGAAGGCCAGCGCATCTACGGCGGCGAGGTGTTCGAGCTCACCACCCACACGCGCCGCCTGTTCCGCTCCGCCGAGCTCCTCGACATCACGATCCCCTTCACGGTGGAGGAGATGGACGCCGCCTGCAAGGAGTCGGTGCAGCGGTCCGGGCTGGAGGACGCCTACATGCGCCCCTTCGTGTGGCGCGGGTCCGAGCAGCTGTCGGTGGCCGCGCAGGGCGCGCGCATCCGCGTCGCCGTCGCCGTGTGGCCCTGGGCCAGCTACTTCGACCCGGAGGAGAAGAAGCGCGGCATCCGGCTCGACCACGCGATCTACCGCCGCCCCGCCCCCGACACCACGCCGTGGGAGGCCAAGGCCGCGGGGCTGTACATGATCGCCACCCTCAGCAAGCACGCGGCGGAGGCCAAGGGCTACGCCGACGCCCTGATGCTCGACTACCGCGGGCTGGTGGCGGAGGCGACGGGGGCCAACGTCTTCTTCGTGCGCGACGGCGCCCTGCACACGCCGCTGGCCGACTGCTTCCTGAACGGCATCACCCGCCGCACGGTGATCCGCCTGGCGCAGGACGCGGGGCTGGAGGTGATCGAGCGCCACATCGCCCCCGAGGAGCTGGGCACGTTCAACGAGTGCTTCCTCACCGGCTCCGCCGCGGAGGTGACGCCCGTGAGCGAGGTCGGCGAGCACCGCTACACGCCCGGGAACATCTCGCTGTCGTTGATGGACGACTACGCCAAGCTCGTCCGCCGTCAGCGCTGAGCGGCGAGGCCGCGGCGCGCGGCGGCGGCGTACTGCCACCCGGTCCACCCCGTGATCGCCACGGCGGCCCACAGCAGCACGAGGGCCGCGGGCTTGAGGGCGGGCAGGGCGACCGCGCCCATGGCGAAGGCCAGGGCGGTGAGCTGCACGGTGGTCTTCCACTTGGCGAGCCGGGTCACGGGGAAGCTCAGGCCCCGCGCCGCGCCCGTCTCGCGCAGGCCGGAGACGAACACCTCGCGGAACAGGATCAGCACGCCCGGGATCGCCGCCGCCGGCCACAGGGGCGCCAGGCCCACCACCACGGCGGCCACGGCGATCTTGTCGGCGATGGGGTCCAGCATGGCGCCCCAGGGCGAGGTCGCCTCCAGCTTGCGGGCGAGCCAGCCGTCGAAATAGTCCGTCACCGCGGCGACGACGAAGACGGCCAGCGTCGTCCACAGCCAGACGGCGGCGTGCTCGCGTGCGCCGAAGAAGGCGGCGGCCAGACCGGCGTACACCAGGGCGGACAGCAGGAGCCGCGCGCCGGTGAGGAGGTTGGGCAGGTCCTTGATGGTCATGCGGGAGCTAACGCACCAGCCTTCCCTCCGCTCATCCCTGCGCATGCGGGAATCCAGGCTGGCGGGCGCACCACAGCCGTCGTGGCTTGCAACAAGTCTGGATCTCCGCAGGCGCGGGGATGAGCGGGAGGGGCGACGCGCACGCCGTCACACGCTAGGCCCTCGCCGTGCGCATCGCCCTCCTGACCACCGAGGCCCTGGCCGCCGCCGTCCCCGTGCGCCGGTTCCTGCTGGCCGACCCGGGGCGCGTGGCGCTGGTGGGGTTGTCCGACCCGTTCCGGCGGGCGGCGGGGGGGATGGTCGGGCAGACGGTGAAGCGGCTGCGCGCGTCGGGACTGGGGCTCCTGCCCTACCTGTTCCTGAACTTCTCCGCCCCGCGCGACTTCGCCCCCGTCCGCCGGCTCCTTCGCCTGGGTTCTCCGCCCGAGCGCACGCCCATCGCGCAGACCTGCGCCCGGCTGGGCCTGCCCCTGGAACGGGTGGAGGACGTGAACGGCCCGGCCTTCCGCGCGGCGCTGCGGGCGAGCGGGGCCGAGTTGATCGTCAGCTTCCACTTCGACCAGATCCTGCGCGCCGAGGTGCTGGACGCGGCCGGGCGCGGCGGCGTCAACGTCCACTGCGGCCTCCTCTCCCGCCACCGCGGGCCGACGCCGACGATCCACGCGCTCCTCGACCCCGAGCCCGCCTGGGGGATCACCGTCCACGCGCTGACTCCGCGCATCGACGCCGGGACGGTGCTGGCCGAGGCGCGCCCGGTGCTGCCGCCCGGCGCGAGCGCGCTCACCGCCGCCCGCCTGCTGCACGCGGCCGCCCTGCCGCTCCTCGAGCAGGTGCTCGCCGGCCGCGCCGCCGCACCGGCCGCCGAGCGGGGCGAGGCGGCGGAGGCGGGGCGCTACAACACCTTCCCCACCCGCGCGGAGCTGCGCGAGGTCGCGCGGCTCGGCCGCCGCACCGTCGACCTGCACGACCTCGCAGAGGCGTGGCGCACGCCTATGTGAGGCGCGCGGGCTGACGGGCTGATCGGCGATCAGCTAGGATGAACGGCAAGAGCCTTCCGGGAGAGACACCATGCGCGAGCACCTGCAGTTCTACATCGACGGCGCCTGGGTCGATCCCGCCGAGGGCGTGCGCCCGCTCGACGTGATCAATCCCGCCACCGAGGAGAGCTGCGGCCGCATCGCCATGGGCTCCGCCGCCGACGTGGACCGCGCCGTGGCCGCCGCCCGCCGCGCCTTCGAGGGCTGGTCCACCACCTCCCGCGAGGAGCGGGGCGAGATCCTCGAGCGGATCGTCGCCGAGTACCAGAAGCGTTTCGGCGACATGGCCAGCGCCATCACCGAGGAGATGGGCGCCCCGGCCTGGCTGTCCCAGCGCGCGCAGGCCGCCATGGGCGTGGCCCACTTCACCACCGCCATCGCCATCCTGAAGGACTACAGCTTCGAGGAGGCCCGGGGCTCCACCACCATCGCCAAGGAGCCCATCGGCGTCTGCGGCTTCATCACGCCCTGGAACTGGCCGGTGAACCAGATCGCCTGCAAGCTGGCCCCCGCCCTGGCCGTCGGCTGCACCGTGGTGCTGAAGCCGTCGGAGGTCGCCCCGTTCAACGCCATCATCCTGGCCGAGATCCTGCACGCGGCGGGCGTTCCCGCGGGCGTCTTCAACCTCGTCAACGGCGACGGGCCGAGCGTGGGCGAGGCGATGAGCGCGCACCCGGGCGTGGACATGATGAGCTTCACCGGCTCCACCCGCGCGGGCGTGGCGGTGGCCAAGGCGGCGGCCGACACCGTCAAGCGCGTGCACCAGGAGCTGGGCGGCAAGAGCCCCAACATCGTGCTGGACGACGCGGACCTGGAGAAGGCGGTGGTCGGCGGCGTCCGCTCGGTGATGATGAACTCCGGCCAGAGCTGCAACGCCCCCACGCGCATGCTCGTGCCCCGCGCCAAGATGCGGGAGGCGGCCGAGTACGCGAGGGTCGCGGCGGAGGCGACCACGGTGGGGCCGCCCGACGGCAACGCGCAGATGGGCCCGGTGGTCTCCAAGGTGCAGTGGGACAAGATCCAGGGGCTGATCCAGCGCGGCGTGGACGAGGGCGCCACGCTCGTCACCGGCGGCCCCGGCCGGCCCGAGGGGCTGGACACCGGCTACTACGTCAAGCCCACCATCTTCGCAGACGTGACCAACGACATGACGGTGGCCAAGGAGGAGATCTTCGGGCCGGTGCTCGCCATCCTCGGCTACGGCGACGTGGACGAGGCGGTGCAGGTGGGCAACGACACGCCCTACGGCCTGGCGGCCTACGTCCAGGGATCGGACATGGGCGAGGTGCGCCGCGTGGCCGACCGGCTGCGCGCGGGGCAGGTGATCGTCAACGGCGCAGGCCCCGACCTGATGGCGCCCTTCGGCGGCTACAAGCAGAGCGGCAACGGCCGCGAGTGGGGCGACCACGCCTTCGCCGAGTTCCTGGAGACCAAGGCGCTGATCGGCGTCGGCTGACGGATCAGACCTCCCCCGCGAGCGGGGGAGGACAGGCCGCGCAGCGGCCAGGTGGGGGTGCGTACGTCCGAGGCTGTTGCTGCGGACCTGCCCCCTCCGTCACGCGCCTACGGCGCGCGCCACCTCCCCCGCGAGCGGGGGAGGCCTGATCACTCAGTACTTGGCGCGGAGCGTCACGCCGAACGTCCGCGGCTGGCCGAGGAAGCTGTCGTAGGTGCGGATGGTGGGCGAGTCGGTCTCCGTGCCCTGCAGCGGCCCGTTGAACACCACCTGGTGGTAGGTCTGGTCGAACAGGTTCTGCGCCCACAGCTCCACGCTCCAGCGCTCGCTCTTCGGCCCGACGCCGATGCGGCCGTTCACCAGCGCGTAGCCCTCCTGGTACTTGGCGGGCGCAAGGTCGGAGCCGGTGTTGTAGCCCGACAGGTACTTCACCTGGGCGCTGGTGCGCACCATGAAGCGGTCGGTGATCGGGTGCTCGTAGGCCAGCCCGTAACTCGCCGAGTAGAGCGGCGCGAACGACACGCGGCTGCCGGGCAGGCGGTTCAGCGCCCCGCCGGTGGCGAGGTTGGCGCCGCAGACGCCGCCGGTCTGGCCGGGCAGGCAGAAGTCGGGGTCGCCCTGCGGCGCGCGGTTGGAGAACTGCGTCTCCGCGTAGGTCAGGCCGCCCTGCATGGACAGGCCCTCGATCGGCGTCAGGTAGTTGAAGTCGATGTCGGCGCCGCGCGTGATCACCTCGGGCATCGACTTCACGGTGAAGGTGGTGCCCAGGAAGATGTTCAGCTGGAACTGCTTGAACTCCTGGTAGAAGGCGGTGGCGTTCACCTGCAGCTTGCGGTTCAGAAACTGCGTCTTGACGCCCGCCTCATAGCTGTTGGCGCGCTCGGGCGAGAAGTGCGTGTTGGTGATGGGCTGGAACACCGGGCCGGTGGCGGTGATCACCGTCTGCTCGGTGCGGTCCAGGTTGAAGCCGCCGGCCTTGTAGCCGCGGGCGTAGGACAGGTAGCCCATCAGGTCGCGCGTCAGCCGGTAGCTGGTCTTGATGGTGCCGGAGACCTGGTCCTCGTCCTTCTGCTGCAGCAGGGGGCCGCCGCGGTCGAACGCCTGGTTCTCCCAGGTGAGGCACAGCCCGCCGACCACCGCGCCCGCCGTGGCCGCCCCCGCCGCACGGGCGAGGGCGCCGAAGGCCGCCTGCGCCTGCGTGCAGGAGCCGCCGGTGGTGTTGTACGAGGAGAGGAGGTCCTTGGAGTCGTGCGTGTAGCGCAGGCCGAGCGTCACGTCCCACTGCTTGGTGATGTCGATGGTGTTGTTGGTGAACACCGCGACCGTCTGGTCGTTCTGCACGTACTGGTCGTTGATGCCCGCGCCCAGCGGGAAGTTGGCCGGGGTGACCCCGATCAGCGCCGGGGCGCCGCCCAGCACGCGTCCGGCGAAGTAGTTGTAGTAATCCCGGCCATAGAGGAAGCTGTCGTTCCGCG
>CAXSHO010000033.1:5019-25572 GCA_964237305.1 uncultured Caulobacteraceae bacterium | reverse complement strand
CACACACAGACACACACCGGGCCGACGCCCGGCGCTCCGCACGCCCTCCCCACACCTCCGCCCGCCGGGTCGGAGCGCTCCGCCGTGCGCCGCGTTTCGCCCTGCGCAAAGGGCGGGTCGGGCCCTATGGTCCGTCGCGCTCCGGAGACCGCCCGTGCTGATGCCCGTCCGCCGCCTCGTCCTCGCGCTCCTGGCCGGCTCGGTGCTGGCCGGCGCCGCCACCGCCGCGGAGGAGCGGAAGAAGGCGGGGGGGCTGTCGTTCACGCAGATGCCCACGCTGAACGCCACGATCGTGCGGCCGGGGGGCGCGCGCGGGGTGATCACGGCGGAGGCGGGGATCGACACGCCCGACCCCGCGCTGAAGGCGCGCGCCGACCTCCTCACCCCGCGCCTGCGCGACGCCTACGCCCAGGTGCTCACCACCTTCGCCGCCCAGATCCCGCCGGGGACCGCGCCGGACCTGGACGTGCTGGCGCAGCGGCTGCAGCAGGCCACCGACCGGGTGGTGGGCCGCCCGGGCTCGCACCTCCTGATCGGGGCGGTGGTGGTGAACTGAGGGGACGCCTCACATGGCCGAGATGCCGCCGTCCAGCTTCAGCTCCGAGGCGGTGACGAACCGGCTCTCGTCGGAGGCGAGGTAGACGGCGGCCGCCGCGATCTCCTCGGGCCTGCCCAGGCGCTTCAGCGGGATCTGCCGGCTGAGCTTGGCCTCCGCCTCCTCCTTGCCGAACATGGCGCGGATGGGATCGAGGATGGGCGTGTCTATGAAGGTGGGGTGGATGGTGTTGGAGCGGATGTCCCACCCCTTGTGGGCGCAGTACAGCGCCACGCTCTTGGACAGGAGCCAGACCGCCGCCTTGGAGGCGTTGTAGGCGGGCGAGTTGTGCGCGGCGATCAGGCCCGCGATGGAGCTGATGTTGATGATCGAGCCCGGCTGGTGGTCCTTCATCACGCGCACCGCGTGCTTGCAGCCCAGGAACACGCTGTCGACGTTGACGCTCATCACCCGGCGGAAGTCGTCGAGCTCCAGCGTGTCCAAGTCGCCCTTGATGGACATGCCGGCGTTGTTCACGAGGACGGACAGGCCGCCCATCCGGTGGGTGGCGGCGGCCACCGCGTCGATCCAGTCCTGCTCGACGGTGACGTCGTGGCGCAGCGCGAAGGCGGTCCCGGCGCCGTGCTCGGCGTCGATGGCCGCCGCCACCGCCTGCGCCCTATCCGCCTGGATGTCGGTGAGCGTGACGCGGGCGCCCTCCGCGGCGAAGCGGCGGGCCATGGCCTCGCCCAGCCCCTGCGCCGCGCCGGTGACCAGCGCCGTCTTGCCCTCGAGCCGTCCCGCCATGCGACCTTCTCCCCTCATGCTTCGCCGGAGCCTTGGACCTCCGCGGCGGCGGCGTCCATGAACTCGGCCAGGAGGATGTCCCGCTCGGTGACGCCGCCCGCGTCGTGGGTGGTGAGCGTCACGTCCACCCGGTCGTAGACGTTGGTCCACTCCGGGTGGTGGTCCATCGCCTCCGCCTTCTCGGCGACGCGGCCCATCCAGCGCCAGGCGGCGGCGAAGTCGGCGAAGCGGTAGGTGCGCACGATGGCCTCGCGCCCCTCCGGCGCCGCGGCCCAGCCGGGGCGCTCGCCCACCGCTCGGTCCAGGTCGATCCGTTCGGCCATGGTCTTCTATCCCCGTCCCCGCGTCCGGTGCGATGTTTAGCGGGGCGGCGCGGGGCTTGCACGCGTCGGAGCCGATCGTCCCAGGAGGGCACATGTCCGCGCGTTCCATCTTCGCCGCCGTTCTCGCGCTCGCACCGCTGGCGGCCGTCGCCGCCCCCGCCCGGGCGGGCGACCCCGACGGGCTCCTGCCGGGCCTGCCCGCGCACGCCGCGCCGGGCGTGTGCTACGCGCACGTGAAGGCCGCGGCGCGCTTGGGCCCGCCCGGCCCCGCCACCGCGCACTGGAGGCTGACGCCCCCGCCGCCCGGCGCCCCCGGGCCGCTGTGGTGCCTCGTCACCGAGCCGGGCGCCCCGCCGCAGGTCGTCGCGCCCGAGCGCGACGGCTGGATCCGCGTCCTGTGCGACGCGGACGCCACCCCCGTGCGCATCCGCCGCCTGCAGCACCGCCTGCATGAGCGCGGGATGTACGCCGGCGCCGAGAGCGGCCGCTACGACGCCGACACGGCCGCGGCGGTGTCTCGGTTCCAGTCGGCGCAGCATCTCGCGCACGGCGGCTACCTGAGCCTGCGCACGGTGGAGGCGATCGAGGGCGGGGGCTACGACCGCCCCGCGACGCCGCCCGCACCGATGGAGGCCGCCTACATCCCGCCTCCGCCCCCTCCCGTGGTGGTGCTCCAGGCCCCTCAGGCCTGCTGCCAGGCGAGCCCGTGGCTCAGCTGGCCGGGCAAGCGCCGCTACTGAACGCCGCGCCTTTCACACGCAGCTTCTCGGTTTACAACTTATAAGAGAGTTACGGCGGAGTCTCCTCGGGCCGCACCGGGGAGCTCCATGAAGGTCCTTTTCGTCAGCTACGGATCGTTCGACTGCAACAGCGGCGGCCACATCGCCCGCTTCGCGCAGCGGCTGCACGCCCGGGGCCACGCGGTGGCGGTGGCGGCCGACGGCCCGCCGGAGGCCGCGGCCGAGTGGGGGCCCGTTGAGCACGCGCTCCTGGACCGCTCGCTCCTCCTCACGCGGCCGGAGGCGGCGCTCGGCTTCGACGGCCGCCCCGTCGCGCCGAACGACACGGTGGTCCACGCCTGGACGCCGCGGGAGAGCGTGCGCCGCGCGGTGGCCTCCCTGCGCGGGGTGCGCGCCTTCCGCACGGTGATCCACCTGGAGGACGACGAGCGCCTGCTCACGGGGGCGCACCTGGGCCGCGCCTGGAGCGACCTGGCGCTCCTGCGGCCGCAGGAGCTGAACCCGATGATCGCGCCAAGCCTCACCCACCCTCACCGGCTGGGCGGCTTCATGGCCTCCGCCGCCGGGGTCACCGCCATCGCGGCGCCGCTCTTGTCCTACGCGGGGGACGCGCCCACCCACCTGCTGCAGCCCGGCTGCGACCCCGGCGAGCTCGGCCCCGTGCTGAGGCCCGAGCAGCGGGCGGCGCTCCTTGCGGAGCTGGGCGTGCCCGCCGGCCACAAGGTCATCGTCTACCCCGGCAACCTCCATGCGGCGAACCGGCGCGAGATGTTCAGCCTGTACGTCGCCGTGCAGATCCTGCGCCGCCGCGGCGTGGCCGTGACGCTGCTGCGCACGGGCGAGGACTTCGCTCCGGGGGTGGACCCCGCCTTCGAGCACCTGCGCGGCAAGGTCTCGCGCGAGCTCGGCCGCCTCCCTCGGCGCGAGCTGATGACGGTGCTGCGGCTGGCCGACCTGTTCATCCAGCCGGGCGCGCCCGACGCCTTCAACCGTTCGCGCCTTCCCTCCAAGCTGCCGGAGCTGTTCGCGGCGGGCCGACCCGTCATCCTGCCGCGCGCCAACCTGGGGCTGGAGGTGGAGGACGGGGTGCAGGCCTGCGTGCTCGACCGCGGCGACGGGGTGGAGATCGCCGACCGCGCCGAACCCCTGCTGCGCGACGCCGCCCGGGCCGACGCCATGGGCGAGGCGGGGCGCCGCTTCGCCCTCAAGCGGCTGGACTGGGACCGGAGCACCGACCAGCTCGAGGCCTTCCTCCGGATGGTGCTCCGCGGACGGGCGCTGGTGAACGACGAGGTGGCCGCGTGAACCTCCTCCTCCGCCTCGTCCGCCGCCTCCGCGCCGAACCCCGCCTCGCCCTGAGGGCGGGGCTGCGCCTCTTCACCCACGGGCCGCGCGCCGTCCTGCGCATGGCTGCGGCCGCCGCCACGCCGCCGCCGCCGTGCGCCTGGTGCTCCGCCCCGGCCCGCCCCGAGCTGGAGCGCCGCGCCCGGACCGTGGAGGCGGCCGGGGGGCCGCTGATCTCGGTGGTCGTCCCGCTGCACCGCACCCCGCCCGCCTTCCTGGAGGCCTGCATCGCCTCCGTGCTGGGGCAGGCCTACCGCAGGCTCGAGCTGGTGCTGGTGGACGACGGCTCCGCCTGCGGCCGCGTCCACGCCGTCGTGAAGGCCGCGGTGGCGCGCGACGGGCGCGTGCGCGCAGTGACCCGCGGCGCCAACGGGGGCGTCAGCCGCGCCACGAACACCGGCCTCGACCTCGCACAGGGGAGCTGGACCGCCTTTCTCGACCACGACGACGAGCTGGCGCCCGACGCCCTGCTGGCCGTCGCCGAGCGGCTGGTCGCCGAGCCGGGGCTGGAGGCCGTCTACACCGACCAGCTGAAGATCGACGCGCACGGCCGCGTGGTGGAGCACCACCTGAAGCCCGACTGGTCGCCCGCCCTGCTCCTGGGCGTGATGTACGTCGGCCACCTCCTGGTGGTGCGCACGGAGACGGCCAAGGCCCTGGGCGGCTTCGACCCGGCCTTCGACGGCGTGCAGGACTACGAGTTCATGCTGCGGCTGTCCGAAGGGCGCGACGCGGTGGGCCATGTGGCGGAGCCGCTCTACCGCTGGCGCGCGCACGGCGGCAGCCTGGCCGCCGACCCCGACGCCAAGGCGGGCGTGGAGGCGCTGCAGCAGCGCGCGGTCCTGTCCCACCTCGGCCGCCGCGGCCGGTCGTGGGCCCCCGAGCGCAACCCCGCCCCGCAGCTGCGCCACCGGGTGGTCATGCGCCCGTCGAGCGCCGCGGAGCCGCCGCTGGTCTCCATCGTCATCCCCAGCCGCGACCAGGGCGAGGCCGTGTCGCGCTGCCTCGACAGCCTGCACGGCGTCCCCGCCGGGGCCCCCTTCGAGACGGTGCTGGTGGACGACGCCACCTGCGACCCGGTGGCGCTCGCCGCCTTCGCCCGCCACCCCATCGAGCGGACGCCGCTGGAGCGCCCGTTCAGCTTCTCCGCCGCCTGCAACCTGGGGGCGGAGCGGGCGAGGGGGCAGCTCCTGCTGTTCCTCAACAACGACACGGAGGTGCTGGAGGCGGGCTGGCTCGGGCGCCTGGCGTTGTGGCTGGACGATCCGGAGGTGGCGGCGGTCGGCCCCGTCCTGCTGTACCCGGACGGCACGGTGCAGCACGCGGGCGTGGTGCTGGGCGCGCGGGGCACCGCCGACCACGTGATGCGCGGCTTCCCGGCGGAGGTGGACGGCTACGCGGGCAGCCTCTGCGCCTCGCGCGAGGTCAGCGCGGTGACGGGCGCGTGCCTGCTGATGCGCCGGGCGGAGTTCCTGGAGCTGGGAGGCTTCTCCCTGGACTACGCCCGACACTACCAGGACGTGGACCTGTGCCTGCGGCTGCGCGAGCGCGGGCGGCGGATCGTGTGCGCCGCGCAGCCGCGCCTCCTCCACCACGAGAGCCTCACCCGCGGGGCGGAGGGCTACGACATGGGCGACCGCGCCATCCTGATCGACCGCTGGCGCGACCGGCTGGAGGCTCCCGACCCCTACTATCCCGCCCTCTGCGACCGCGAGCGGCTGGACTATTCGCTCCGCGCCGCCTGACGCCGCCCTGCAAACTTCGCGTGCGTCCGGGCGCGGGATGGGGTTAGCTGGCGGAGGATGCTCGAGGACTCCTTCGCCCGCCGCTTGCCGGAGCTCCGCGCCCAGGTGGACGCGCGGCTGGCCGTGCTGCTCGCCGCCTCCGGCGCGGGCGCGCCCCCCGTGCTGCGCGAGGCCGCAGGCTACGCCCTGCTCTCGCCCGGCAAGCGGCTGCGGCCGGTGCTGGCGCTCCTGGCCGCCGAGCACTTCGGGGAGGGCCGCAGCGGCCGGGCCGCCGCGCTGGATGCGGGCTGCGCCATCGAGATGGTGCACGCCGCCTCCCTGATTCTGGACGACCTCCCCTGCATGGACGACGCGGAGCTGCGGCGCGGCCGCGCCACCGTCCACCGCCGCTTCGGCGAGGACATGGCGGTGCTGTCCGCCGTGGCGCTCCTGAACCAGGCCTACGCCACGGCCGCCGCCGCCCCCGGCCTCTCCGCCGAGGCGCGGCTGGAGCTGGTGGGGGCGCTCACGGGCGCCGTGGGCTTCGCGGGGCTCGTGGCCGGGCAGGCGCGCGACCTGCGCGAGCGCGACCCCTGCGCCGAGGCCACGCCCCTGCACGAGCTCAACCGCCAGAAGACCGGCGTCCTGTTCATCGCCGCGGTGGAGAGCGGGGCCCGGGCGGCGGGCGCGGCCGGCGCCCGGCTGGACGCGGCGCGCGGCTTCGCCCGCGGGCTGGGCGAGGCGTTCCAGATCCTCGACGACCTCCTGGACGTCACCGCCACCTCCGAGGCCGCAGGCAAGGACGTGGGGCAGGACGGCGGCAAGCCCACGGTGGTCTCGCTCATCGGCCCGGAGGGCGCCCGCGCCGAGATGCACCGTCGCCTCCGCCACGCGCTGGACCACCTGGACGACGTGGGCCCGGGCCCCCTCAGCCGCTTCGCCGAACTCCTCTTCGTCAGCGTGCCGGAAGCGGCGTGACGGCGGTGGCCGCCGCCCGCCACGCCTCGCTCGTCAACGGCCAGCCGTAGCGGTCGTAATGCGCCTCGCCGCACGGCGGCGGGCGGGCGAAGTCGTAGGCGGGCGCGGGACGCCAGCGTTCCTCTCGCGGCGGGAAGTTGGCCAGCACCTCCGCCTGGCTCGCATGCGCGGCGAACGCCTGCGCCTTGCGGCGGCGGGCGGCCGCGTCGAGCGCGACGACGGTCTCGGGCGCGCGGGGGTCGGTGTGGAAGCGGTTGGCGTGCAGCACGCCGCCCGCGCCGTAGTAGCCCGCGAACTCCAACCGCTCGGGGGCGTCCGCGCGCAGGCTGTCGCACGCCGCGGCGACGGCCAGCGCCGCGGCGTCGTGGTCGGGGTGGCCGCCCTCGTAGGCGTGGGTGAAGATCGCCGCCCGCCCGGCGAGGTCGTGCGCCAGCCGCTCCACGAGCTCGGGCAGGCGATGCGCCAGGGCCTGGTCGGGCAGGTGATAGGCGAGCCGGCGGTCGGGCCGGACGGCCAGCGCCGCCAGAGCCGCGTCCAGCTCCCGCGATCGCGCCTGGGCGTAGGCCTGCGCCGACGCGAAGCCCGCGCGACGGGCGTCGGCCATGTCGGCGGGGGCGCCGTCGGTGAGGTGGACCAGCGTCAGCCGCGCGAACAGGTGCAGGTGCGCGCCGAGCCCCACCACCTCGTCGTCCGGGTGCGCCACCACCAGCGCCACGGGCTCCGCGATCCGCTCGCCCCGGCCCAGCCGCGCGGCGAGCCCGCCCTCGCTCACCGCCGGGCGGGGCCCCGGGCGGGGTAGGCGGCGCCCGTGGGGTACGGCCGGGGGGTCGTGCGGCAGAGGTACACCTCCTCCTCCGGATGCGACTCGATGGTGAAGCCTGCGGCGCGCAGCAGGGCCTGGCTGGCCGCGGCGTTGGGGGCGAACCAGTTGGTCCAGTCGGCGGAGTACTCGCGCTCGATGAAGTGAAGCTTGGGCCAGCCCGGCTGGTCGAAGATGTCGGTGACGGTGATCGGGTAGTCGTCCGCGGGCTCCACCACCTCGTCGGATCCGCGCTGCAGCGACTGGAACAGCAGGAGGTCGCCGGCCACATGCTCGCGGATCAGGTCCAGCGCCAGCAGCGGGTGGCGCAGGTGGTAGAGCACGCCCATGAACACCACGAGGTCGAAACGCTCGCCCAGCGCCGCCACGTCGTAGACGTCCAGCTTCACGAACTCGATGTCCTCCAAGCCGTTCACCTCCGCGGCGAAGCGGGCCTGGGCGAGGTACGCCTCGTCGGTGTCGGTCCCCACCACGCGGGCGGCGCCGCGGCGCTTCATCTCCATGGCGTAGAAGCCGCCGTTGCATCCGATGTCCAGCACGGTGCGGCCGGAGAGGTCGGCCGGCAGCGCGTGGGCGAAGCCTGCGAACTTCACCGCCGGATAGTCGCCGAGGAAGTGGTCGGGCGCGGTCCTGACCCCTGCGAGCTCCATGTTGTGGAACCAAGGCCCGAGCTCGTCGATGCGTCGGGCGACGGCGTCGCGGTCGGGCGGGGAGGCGTCGTCGGGCATTCAGCGGGTCTCGATGGTGGTGGTCAGGTCGGCCCCGGCCAAGAGGCGGAGCGCCTCGCGGTAGCCGTTGAGCGTGCCCACGTCGACGTAGCCCGTCCCCAGCCGCAGAGCGCAGGCCTCGCCGCCCCGGGCGATCCAGGCGTTGACGAGGGCGCCCACGTACTCGTCGCACTCTCCCCGCTCGCGCCACAGGGCGTGCAGGTCGTGGAACACGCGGCCGGGCATGCGGAACGCGCCCCAGATCCAGCGGGAGCGGGGGTGGGGCGACTTGACCTGGATCTCCTCCACACGCCCGGTGGCCTCGTCGTGGACCACGGCGTCGAACACCTCGGGCCGCTCCACCGGGAACAGCAGGAAGGCGAGCCGGTCGCGCGGCAGGCGGGCGAGCGCGTCCTCTGGGAACCACACGGTGTCCGGCAGGCCCACGGCCACCTCCTCGTCGGGGTGGATCAGGTGCGCGGCGCGGAACAGGGCGTCGCACAGGCCCGCCGCCTGGGGCTGGACCACGTAGGCGATGTCCGCCCCGCCGATGCGGCCGCCGTAGTAGCGCAGGATGTCGCTCTTGCCCGGCGAGATGACGAAGGCGATCTTGTCCGCCCCCGCCAGGATGAGACGCTCGACGAGGTGCTCGCTCACCGCCCGCGGACGCTCCACCCCGTCCTCCGTGCGCACGCCCACGGGCAGGAGCTCCTTGGAGAAGGCCAGCGGCTGGATGCGGGTGCCTTGCCCGGCGGCCGGGACGATCCCCCACATGCTCAGGCGCTCATCCGCTCGGGACGGCGGATCGAGGCCAGGAGCGCCAGGAGTTCGTCGGCGCGGTGGGCGCTGGTGTGCTCGCGCAGCAAGCGCGCCCGGGCGGCCTCGCCCACCTCGCGCAGCCGCGCGGGGCCGAGCGCCAGCGCCGCCTCCGCCTCCTCCGGCGTGGAGGCCAGCAGGATCTCCTCGCCGGGGGTGAAGAAGGCGTCCAGCCCGGCCCAACGGTCGGACAGCACCGGGCAGGCGCAGGCCGCCGCCTCGAACAGACGGCCGGAAGGGGCCCAGCCCAGGGCGGCCATGTCGGCGCGCGTGGTGTTCACCGTCAGCGTCGAGGACGAGTAGAAGCGCGCGTGGTCGGGCGGGGGCAGGTGCTTCACAAACCAGATGTTGTCCGTCCACGGGAAGTCGGCCGGGTAGCCCGCCCCCGCCAGCACGCAGCGCAGGTCCGGCCGGCGGCGCGCGGGCTCCAGGAACAGCGCTTCGACCGCGGCCTGCCGGTCCGCGGCGTAGGTGCCGATGTAGCTGAGGTCGCCGGCGAAGGCCGGGTCGGGCGCGGTGCGGTGGTGCACGGCCGGGTCGGCGTGCCCGTAGAGCGCGGCGGTGCGCCGCGCGCCGAGCCGCGCCTCCACCGCCTCCAGCGCGGGACCGCCCGTGTAGCTGAGCACGAGGTCGAAGCCGCCCAGCCCCCCGCGCGGCAGGTAGTCCACGGCCTCGCCCGCCGCCAGCCGCGCCAGGGTGACCGGCGTGTCCAGGTCGTAGAAGATGGAGGGGACGCCGCTCTCCGCCACCGCGGCGCAGGCCGCCGCGGCGTCGGCGCAGTAGGAGGTGACCACCGCCGCGTCCGCCGCCGCCAGGGCGCGGCGCGCGCGGGCGGCGTTCCACCCGTCGAACAGCACCAGTTCACCGCCGGGCAGCGCCAGGAGGTCGCGGTGGGGAGCGTAGAACGGCTGGTCGCGCTCGAAGAAGGTGACGTGGACGTCGCGCGCCGCCAGGGCGGAGATCAGGCCGCGCCACAGGGTGGCGTGCCCGTTCCCCCAGGAGGACGACACGGTCAGGCCGAAGACGACGAGCCTCATCACCCCCTGTCGCATCCCCCCTGGCCCCGAAGCAACGGCGACGCTTGCGCCGCGGTTCCTGAGTTCGATCCGGGGCCGGGCGCGGGCGCACGGCGGCGCTTCGCCCGCTCGCTCACGCCCATTCGGGGATCGTCTCGCGCGCCAGCATCTCCTCGTAGGTCGGGCGGGGGCGGGTGACGGCCCAGCGATCGCCGCGGACCAGCACCTCGGGCACGAGCGGGCGGGCGTTGTACTCGCCGGCCATCACCGCCCCGTAGGCGCCCGCGGTGCGGAACACCACGAGGTCGCCGGCGGCCAGGGGCGGGAGCAGGCGGTCGCGGGCGAAGGTGTCGCCCGTCTCGCACACCGGGCCCACCACGTCGCAAGCGAGGCGCGGCGCGTCGGCGTCGGGCGTGCGCACGGGCTCCAGCGCGTGGAAGGCGTCGTACATGGCCGGGCGGATCAGGTCGTTCATGCCGGCGTCCAGCACCAGGAACCGCCGGCCCTCCGGCCGATCGTGAACGTGGATCACGCGGGCGAGGAGCACGCCCGCGTTGGCGGCGATGACGCGCCCCGGCTCGAAGGCCAGCTCCACGTCCAGCCCCTCCAGCACGCCCGCCACCATGGCGCCCAGCTCGGCGGGCGAGGGGGGCTCGGGCGCGTTGAAATAGGGCACGCCCAGGCCGCCGCCGAGGTCCAGGCGGCGCACGGCGAGGCCCTGCCCCCGCAGCCGCTCCACCAGGGCGCGCACGGTGCGGGCCGCGGCCTCCAAGGGCGCGAGGTCGGTGATCTGGCTGCCGATGTGGCATGCGACCCCCACCGGCTCCACGTGAGGCATGGCGGCGGCGCGGGCGTAGAGCCGCTCGGCCTCCGACAGCGAGACGCCGAACTTGGCGTCCGCCGCCCCGGTGCTGATCTTCGCGTGCCCGCCCGCCCCCACGTCGGGGTTCACGCGGATCGCTATGGCGGGGCGGGCGCCCAGCGAAGCGGCGACCGCGTGCAGCCGGTCGAGCTCGGGCTCGCTCTCCACGTTGATCTCGGCCACCCCGGTGCGCACGGCGTAGGCGAGCTCCGCATCGGTCTTGCCCACGCCGGAGAAGATGATGCGCTCGGGCGGCACGCCCGCGGCCAGGGCGCGCCGCACCTCGCCCTCGCTCACCGTATCCGCCCCCGCGCCGCGCCGGGCCAGGGTGCGCAGGACGGCCAGCGAGCCGTTGGCCTTCACGGCGTAGGCGACCATCGCGCCCGCCGGCATGGCGTCGCGGAAGACGTCGAGGTGCCGCTCCAGCGTGGCGGCGGAGTAGACGTAGACGGGCGTGCCCACCGCCTCCGCGATCATGCGGAGCGGAACATCCTCGCACCCGAGCTCGGAGCCGTGCGGCCCCGGCCGGGGCGTGAAGAAGTCCATCAGCCGGGGGGGCGGGTCGAGACCGGCGAGCCGAACGGGTTGGGCGCCCCCTCAACCGGGGCCGCAGAGAGCGGGGTGAGGCGCGTGTTGGGATCCTGGATGTCGCGCTTGGTCTTGGGGGCGTTCTCCTCCGGCGTCACCGACTGGCCGTCTGACGACCGCACCGCGCCGGAGGTGGTCAGGCCGGCGGGCAGGGGGTCGGCCCCGCGCCGCACCACGGCGGGGGGTTGCGACACGGCGGGAGGCGCGGGCGTGCGCGCCTCCGTCGAGCCCGGCTGCTCCAGCGCGCCCACCCGGCCGCACGCGGTGGTGGCGGACACGAGGCCGGCGGCCAGGGCGACGGCGCCCGCGGCGGCCTTCAGTTTCACGGTCATCGGAGCTGTTCCTTCCAGCGTTCCACCTGCTTACGCACCTCGGAAGGCGAGGTTCCGCCGTAGGAGGTGCGGCTCGCCACCGACCGCTCGGGGGTGAGCACGGCGTAGACGTCGGCGGTGATGGCGGGCGACAGCGCCTGCAGCTCGGACAGGGGCAGGTCGGGCAGGTCGCAGCCCAGCTGGTCCGCCCGCCGGCACGCCGCGCCCGTGACGTGGTGCGCCTCACGGAAGGGCGTCCCCGCCTCGCGCACCAGCCAGTCGGCGAGGTCGGTGGCGGTGGAGAAGCCCCCGCCCGCCGCCTCGGCCATGCGGGCGAGGTCGGGGACGAGGTCGGCCACCATGCCGGCGCCGGCGGCCAGGCACAGCTCCAGCGCGTCGAAGGCCTCGAAGGTCGGGACCTTGTCCTCCTGCATGTCCTTGGAATAGGCGAGCGGCAGGCCTTTCATCACCACCGTGAGCTGCGTCAGCGCGCCGAGCACGCGGCCCGTCTTGGCGCGCATCAGCTCCGCGGCGTCCGGGTTCTTCTTCTGCGGCATGATGGAGCTGCCGGTGGTCCAGGCGTCGGAGAGCTTCACGAAGCTGAACTGCGGCGTGCACCACAGCACGATCTCCTCCGCCAGCCGGCTGAGGTGCACGGCGCAGATCGAGGCGGCGGACAGCGCCTCCAGCGCGAAGTCGCGGTCGCTGACGCTGTCCAGGCTGTTGCCGGTGGGCCGGTCGAAGCCCAGCGCGCGGGCCGTGTCGGCGCGGTCGATCGGAAAGGGCGAGCCCGCCAGCGCCGCCGCGCCGAGCGGACACTCGTTCATCCGCGCCCGGGCGTCGCGCAGCCGCGAGGCGTCGCGGCCGAACATCTCGACATAGGCCATCAGGTGGTGGCCGAAGGTGACGGGCTGGGCGGGCTGCAGGTGGGTGAAGCCGGGCATCAGCGCGTCGGCGAACTCGCCCGCCCGCTCCAGGAGCGCACGCTGCAGGTGCTCCAGCGCGCCGACGGTGCGGTCGCAGGCGTCGCGCACCCACAGGCGGAAGTCGAGCGCCACCTGGTCGTTGCGCGAGCGCGCCGTGTGCAGCCGCCCCGCCGCGGGGCCTATCAACTCGGTGAGGCGCTTCTCCACGTTGAGGTGGATGTCCTCGAACTCGTCGCGGAACGGGAACGTCCCGGCCTCCAGCTCGCGCTCCACCGCGTCCAGCCCGCCCTGGATGGCGGCGTGGTCCTCGCTTGAGAGCATGCCCGCCCTGTGCGACATCGCAGCGTGCGCCCGGGATCCCGCAAGGTCCTGTCGCCACAGGCGGCGGTCGAAGCCGATCGAGACGTTGATGCGCTGCATCAGCTCGGCCGGCTTCGCCTCGAAGCGGCCGCCCCACATGCCCTGGCCCGCCCCCTCGCCGAGGGGGCCGGGCGCGTCCGACTTCGAAGGCGGTTCGGCCATGACCGATCAGGATCCTCGTTCCACGGCTCCCGCGGCCCTGCCGCGTCCGCTGCGGCTGGCGCTGGGGGCGACCGCGGCGGTGGGGGCGGCGGCGGTGCTCTACATGATCGGGACGGCTGTGTTCCACCCCGGCCCCGCCTACGTCGCGGGTCGTGGCGCCGCCGGTAGCTCGGCCACGGTGGCCGACCCCTCCGCGCCCACCGCCGCCAAGCTCGTCCTGCCCGACCCCACCCCCGCCGGCGTGGGCGAGCCCGCTCCCCTGACGCCGTTCAAGGACGCCGCGGGGAAGGACGTCACCCTGGCCGACTTCAGGGGCAAGGTCGTGGTTCTGAACCTCTGGGCCACCTGGTGCGCCCCCTGCCGCAAGGAGATGCCGACGCTGGCCGCCCTGGCCGCGCTGGAGGCGTCCAAGCCCGTGGTGGTGCTCCCCGTCTCCATGGACACCGCAGGCAAGACCGACGCCGCCAAGGCCTTCATCGCCCAGCACAGCCCGCTGACCTTCCACCAGGACGCCGGCACCGCACTGCCCTTCGCGCTGAAGCCGCCGGCGCCGGGCTTCCCCACCACCGTGGTCTTCGACAAGAGCGGGCGCGAGCGGGCCCGGGTGGCGGGCGAGCTGGACTGGTCGGGCGCCCGGGTGCGCCGGGTGCTGGACGCGCTCGCCGCGGAGTAGCCGCACTCCCGCCGCGCTTGACGGGCACAGGCGGGCGCATGACGACCTCCCGACGCCTCCTCATCGCGGGCGCGGCCGCCGCCCTGGCGCGCCCCGCCTCGGCCCTGCCCGTGCCGCTGCCGTTCGGGGGGAGGAAGCCGCCCGCCGTCGACCTCGCCACGATCCTCGCCGCCACGGGCGCGCCGGGGATGGCCGCCGCGGTGGTCACGCCCAAGGGCTTCGCCTACCGCGAGGCCGCGGGCCGCCGCCGCGCCGACCGGCCGGAGCCCGCGACGCGCGACGATCCCTGGCATCTCGGCTCCAACACCAAGGCCATGACCGCCGCGCTCTACGCCCGCTACGTGGAGGCGGGCCGGGCGGCGTGGGGCGCGCGGCTGCCGAAGCTTCTTCCCGACCTCAAGCTGAACGCGGCCTGGGAAGAGGTGCGCATCGACGACCTCCTCGCGCACCGCTCGGGGATCACGGATGCGGGCGTGGTGGACGCGGAGTTCCTGGCCGGCGCCCGCGCCTCGCCCCTGTCGCCGCGTGACCAGCGGACGGACGTGGCCAGGGTGCTCCTGGCCGAGCCGCCCATGCGCCCGCCCGGCGGCTTCGAGTACGCCAACCTGAACTACGTGATCGCCGGCGCGGCCATCGAGCGGATCGCCAAGCGGCCGTGGGACCAGGCGATGGCCGCCGACCTCCTGGGCCCGCTCGGCATGTCGCGCACGGGCTTCGGCGCGCCCAAGGGGGCGGCGCCCTGGGGGCACCGGCTGTCGGAGGGCCGCCTCGCGCCGCTCGACCCCGCGGGCATCGCCGACAACCCGCCGGTGCTGTGGCCCGCGGGCGGCGTCCACGCGCCGCTGGAGGACTACGCCCGCTTCCTGCGCATCTTCCTCACCGACGGCGGCGGGGTGCTGAAGCCGGAGACGCTGGCGCGGCTGGCGCGGCCCTGGAGCGGCGGCGACGAGCAGTACGGGATGGGCTGGCAGGTCTACAAGGAGCGCGCCTGGGCGCAGGGGCCGGTGCTGGCGCACGAGGGCTCCAACACGCTCTGGCACGCCAGCGTGCTGGTGGCGCCCGCCAAGCCCCTGGCGGTGGTGGCCTGCGCCGACGCCGAGGCCGGCGGCGGGGCCGAGGCGTGCTCGCGCGCGGTGCAGGCGCTGGTGAAGGCCTTCGCCTGAGGCGCGGTCAGGCGGCGAGGGCGCCGGCGCGGCGCACCTTCCAGAAGCGCACCACGCGCTCGGCGGTCTCCAGCGGGAGGGCGTCGTAGCGCTGCATCAGCGCGGGCAGGGGGCTGTCGCCGTGCAGCTTCAGCAGCAGGAGCAGGCTGCGCAACAGCGCCTCCTCCCACCGCGCCACCTTGCAGACGAGCAGGAAGGCCTCCGTATCCGAACGGTCCAGGATGCGCTGCACGGCGGGCGTGTCCACGTCCGCCGCCAGGGCCAGCGCGGCGGTGAAGCGCGTGCGCTCGCCGCTGCGCAGGAAGCCCACCACCGTCTGCGGCGGGATCGGCCCGGCGGCGGCGAGGTGGGCGACGTGGGCCACGGCCGCGTCCATGTCCCCCGCGAGCGCGACGTCGCGGGCGGCCATCCGGCGACGCGAGGCGCCCAGCGCGGCGTCCAGCATGCCCGCGTCCAGGGCGGCGTTGCGCGCGGTGATGCGGTCGCGCAGGCGCTGTTCCACCAGGAGGTACATCTCGTTCAGGAGGTCGACGGGCAGGGTCTCGCGACCCACCACGGCGGCGTGGAGGGCGGGGTTCGCCATGGCGCGGTCCACCACCGCCTCCGCCGCGGTGCGCGACAGCGGCGCCTCGGGGTTGGCCACCAGCACGCCCAGCGTCTCGTCGTCGCCCCGCTCCACGATCCCGTCCGACACTCGCTCGGTGAGGTCGCGCCGTCGGGAGACGGCGCGCAGGTGCGACTGGCCCGCCTGGGACACGACCTTCAGGAGGTCGGCCTCGCCCACCGCGGCCACCGCACCGTCGGGGTCGCCGATCAGGCGCGACACCAGCCGGCGGGGGGCCTGGACCAGGGAGGAGAGGCGCACGGCGAGTTCCGCGCGGAGCTCCACCTCCAGCGCGTCGGTCATGCGGTCGAGCGCCCCGTCGAACAGGTCCAGCACCTCCCGCGGCGGCGGCGTCGGAGCGAAGAAGACGTCGGTGACCTCGCGCAGCAGCTCCACCCGGCGGGTGCTGGAGGTCTCGGAGGTGAGCGCGACCAGCGCGTCCAGCTTGCCGCCGACGCCGTCGTGAACCGTCGCCATCCCCGCACACCCCCGCGCACCGAACCGTCAGCCTGCACGAGGAGAAGTGAAAAGCGCGTTTCCACCTCCCCCACCCCGCGCGTCGCACGCCCTTAACCACCAGCGTGGCAGGCTCCCGCGATGATCGCGCGGCGGGTCGGGGAGGTGGAGGCCTGGGTCACAGCCGGGCGCGTGCGCGTCACCGCCGCCGTGTGCCTCGCCTGCGCGGTGGGCGTCACCGCCGTATGGCTGGCCACGAGCGCGGGCGGGATCGACCGCTTCGGCCAGCCGGTCGGGGGCGACTTCGTGCTGTTCCACGCCGCGGCGCGGTTGGCGCTGGCGGGGCGGGCGGCCGACGCCTTCGCGCCCGACCTGTTCCTCGCCGCCCAGCGTTTGAGCGTGCCGGGAACGCCGCCGGGGCTCCTGTGGTGCTACCCGCCTCCGTTCCAGCTCCTCCTCGCGCCGCTGGGCGCCCTGCCCTTCGCCGCCGCCTGCGCGCTGTGGACGGCGCTGGGCGTCGGCGCGTGGCTGGCGGCGCTGCGGGGGATCGTCGGGCCCGGCCGGCCGCTGTGGATCGCCCTGGCGCTGCCGGCGGTGGTGGTCACGGCGTGGCAGGGGCAGACGAGCTTCTTCGTGGCCGCGGCGCTCGGCGTCGGCCTGTTCCAGCTGGACCGCCGCCCCTGGCTGGCGGGGGCGGCGCTGGGGCTCCTCGTGTGCAAGCCGCAGTTCGGCGTGCTCGTCCCGCTGCTGCTGGCGGGCGCGGGGCGGTGGCGGCCCCTCCTGGCGGCGGGGGTCTCGGCGGGGGGGCTGTGCCTCCTCTCGCTGGCGGTGTTCGGGCCGGGGCTGTGGATGCTGTTCCTGCACGACCTGCCGTCGGTGGGGCGGGGGGTCAGCGAGGGCCTCCTTCCCTGGACCAAGATCCCCTCCGTCTTCGAGGCCCTCCTGCGGCTCGGCGTCGCGCCCGGGCCGGCGCTGGCGGGGCATGCGGCCGTGGCGGCGGGCGTCGCGGCCCTGACGCTCGCCGCCTGGCGCCGGCCGGGACCGCTGGAGGCCAAGGCCGGACTGGCGGCGCTGGCGGCGGTGGTCGTGACCCCCTACGGCTTCAACTACGACCTCGTGATCCTGTCGCTGCCGCTCGCAGCGGCGGCGGCGCTGGCGGCGCGGGGCCGGCTTCCCACCGGCGTGACGGCGGCGCTCGCCCCGCTGGTCCTCCTGCCGAGCCTGATGATCGGCCTCGCGGAGGCGACGGGCGTGCAGTGGGCGCCTCTGTTCCTCCTGGCGGGGCTGTGGGGCGCGTGGCGCCTCGCTCGCGACGTCGCGCCGAGCCGGGAGGCGGACGCGCCGGCAGGCGCGGCGCCGTCGGCGGCGGGCTGACGCCTCAGGCGTTCCCCCCCGCGATCTCCACCACCTCCTGCACGGTGCGCAGGCCGGGGCGCTGGGCGGTGACCAGCACGCCCATGTTGCCGGGCATGTGCTGGTTGTTCATCATCTTCTCGTGGGCGTCGGGGATGCCCTCCCACGGGAAGACCTCCGACAGGGCGGGGTCGATCCGCCGCTCGATGACCAGCTGGTTGGCTTGGCTCGCCTGCATGAGGTTGGCGAAGTGGCTGCCCTGCACGCGCTTCTGCCGCATCCACAGGAAGCGGGCGTCCATGGTCAGGTTGTAGCCGGTGGTGCCCGCGCAGATCACCACCATGCCGCCGCGCTTCACCAGGAACACGCTGACGGGGATCGTGCTCTCGCCCGGGTGCTCGAACACCATGTCCACGTCGCGCTTGCCCGTGACGTCCCAGATCGCCTTCCCGAACTTGCGGCATTCCTTCATGTAGTCGCCGAAGGCGGGGCCGTTGACGGGGGGCAGCTGGCCCCAGCAGTCGAAGTCCTTGCGGTTCAGCACCGCCTTGGCCCCCATGCTCATGACGTAGTCGCGCTTGGACTCGTCGGAGATCACGCCGATGGCGTTGGCGCCGGCGGTGGCGCAGAGCTGCGTGGCGAACACGCCCAGGCCGCCCGAGGCGCCCCAGACGAGCACGTTGTCGCCCGGGCGGAGCACGTGGGGGCGGTGGCCGAACAGCATGCGGTAGGCGGTGGCCAGGGTCAGGACATAGCAGCCGCTCTCCTCCCAGGTGAGGTGGCGCGGCCGGGCCATCAGCTGGCGCGACTGCACCCGGCAGAACTGCGCGAACGAGCCGTCCGGCGTTTCGTAGCCCCAGATGCGCTGGCTGGCCGAGAACATCGGGTCGCCGCCGTTGCACTCCTCGTCGTCCCCGTCGTCCTGGTTGCAGTGGATGACCACCTCGTCGCCGGGCCTCCACCGCTTCACCTTGCGGCCCACCGCCCAGACCACGCCGGAGGCGTCGGAGCCTGCGACGTGGAACGGCTGCTTGTGCCCGTCGAAGGGTGAGACGGGGGTGCCGAGCGCCGCCCACACCCCGTTGTAGTTCACGCCCGCGGCCATCACGAGCACCAGGACCTCGTCGTCGCCGATGGTGGGGGTGGGCACCACCTCCACCTGCATGGCGGCGTTGGGGCGGCCGTGGCGCTCGCGGCGGATGGCCCAGGCGTACATGCGCTCCGGCACGTGGAAGGCCGGGGGCATCTCGCCGACCTCGTACAGCTCCTTCTCGGCGGGACGGTCGAGCACGGCGGCGGACATGGATGCGCTCTCCTGCGGCCGCCTCGGTCCGGACGGCGGAGGCCAGCGTCTCACCCCGAGGAGGCGCACGGCAAGCGCTTTCCGCAGCGCAGCATGACCGTGCGCGCCCCGCCTTGCACCGCACAACGCGGTCCTCCACCCTGCGGCGGTGACGTCGCATCCGTTCAGCCTGGAGGGACGCCGCGCCCTGGTCACCGGCGCCGGGCGGGGGCTCGGCCGCGAGATCGCGCGCGGCCTGGCCGCCGCGGGCGCCTTCGTCTGGCTCAACGGGCGCGACCCCGCCCCGCTGCAGGCCGTGGCGGAGGAGACGGGAGGCGCGGCGCTCCCCTTCGACGTGACGGACGCGGCGGCGGCGGACGCCGCCTTCGCCCGGGTGGCGGGGGAGGGGGGCCTGGACATCCTGGTGAACAACGTGGGCGTGCGCGACCGCCGGCCGCTGGAGCGGTTCGACGCCGCCGCCGTCCGCGCCCTCCTGGAGGTGGACCTCGTGGCCCCGCTGGAGCTGGCGCGGCGCGCGGCGGCGGCGATGCGGGCGCAGGGGCGGGGCGGGCGGATCGTCAACGTCACCTCCATCGCCGGGCCGCTCGCCCGGGCGGGGGACGCCGCCTACACCGCCGCCAAGGGGGGCCTGGACGCCCTGACCCGCGCCCTGGCCGCCGAGCTGGGCGCGGACGCGATCACCGTGAACGCCGTGGCCCCCGGCTATTTCGCCACGGAGGCCAACGCCGACATGGTCGCCGACCCGCAGGTCGCGCGCCGGCTCGCCGGCCGCACCAGCCTCGGCCGGTGGGGGCGCCCTTCCGAGATCGCCGGCGCCGTGGTCTTCTTCTGCTCGGACGCCGCCGGCTTCGTCACCGGCCAGACGCTCCCCGTCGACGGCGGGCACGTGGGACATTTCTGAGATGCGCCACCAGCACGAGCCCGACGCCCCCTGGATCTTCCGCACCTATGCGGGCCACTCCACCGCCACCAAGTCCAACGAGCTCTACCGGGGCAACCTGGCCAAGGGGCAGACCGGGCTGAGCGTCGCCTTCGACCTCCCCACCCAGACGGGCTACGACCCCGACCACGTGCTGGCCCGGGGCGAGGTGGGCAAGGTGGGCGTGCCCGTCAGCCACCTGGGCGACATGCGCGCCCTCTTCGACCAGATTCCCCTGGCGAAGATGAACACCTCCATGACCATCAACGCCACCGCGCCCTGGATGCTGGCGCTGTACGTGGCGGCGGCGGAGGAGCAGGGGGCCGAGCGCTCGGCGCTCGAGGGCACCACGCAGAACGACCTGGTGAAGGAGTACCTGAGCCGCGGGACCTACATCTACCCGCCCAAGCCCAGCCTCAGGCTGATCTCGGACATGATCGCCTGGTGCGTCACCGAGACGCCCCGGTGGAACCCCATGAACGTCTGCTCCTACCACCTGCAGGAGGCGGGGGCGACGCCGCAGCAGGAGCTGGCCTACGCCCTGGCCACCGCGATCAGCGTGCTGGACGCCGTCAAGGCGCGCGGCGAGGTTCCCGTCGAACGCTTCAGCCTGGTGGCGTCGCGCATCAGCTTCTTCGTCAACGCGGGCGTCAGGTTCGTGACCGAGCTTTGCAAGATGCGCGCCTTCACCGAGCTGTGGGACGAGCTGCTCCTCCACCGCTACGGCGTCACCGACGAGAAGGCGCGGCGCTTCCGCTACGGGGTGCAGGTGAACAGCCTGGGGCTGACGGAGAGCCAGCCGGAGAACAACGTCCACCGCATCCTCATCGAGATGCTGGCGGTGACCCTCAGCAAAAAGGCGCGCGCCCGGGCCGTGCAGCTGCCCGCCTGGAACGAGGCCCTGGGCCTGCCCCGGCCGTGGGACCAGCAGTGGTCGCTGCGCATGCAGCAGATCCTGGCCTTCGAGACCGACCTCCTGGAGTACGAGGACCTGTTCGACGGCTCCCCCGTGGTGGCCGCCAAGGTGGACGAGCTGAAGGCCGCCGCCCGCGCCGAGCTGGCG
>CAXSHO010000033.1:0-4979 GCA_964237305.1 uncultured Caulobacteraceae bacterium | reverse complement strand
TGAAGGCGCGGCTCGTGGAGTCCAACACCTCGCGCCTGCAGGCCATCGAGTCCGGCGAGCAGACGGTGGTGGGGGTGAACCGCTTCACCACCTTCGAGCCGTCGCCCCTGGGCGCGGGCGAGGACGCGATCCAGACGGTGGATCCCGCCGTGGAGGCGGAGTGCGTCGGGCGGCTGCACGCCTGGCGCGACGCCCGCGATCCGGAGGCGGTGGAGCGCGCGCTGACCGAGCTCGGCCGGGCGGCGGCCTCCGGCGACAACATCATGCCGCCCTCCATCGCGGCGGCGAAGGCGGGCGTCACCACGGGCGAGTGGGCGCAACGCCTCCGCGCCATCTGGGGCGACTACCGCGCCCCCACCGGCGTCTCCGCCGAGCCGCGCCTGTCCAACTCGCCGGAGATCGGCGCGGTGCGCGAGGCGGTGGACCGCCTGTCCGCCCGGCTGGGCCGCCGCCTGACGGTGCTCGTCGGCAAGCCGGGGCTCGACGGCCACTCCAACGGCGCCGAGCAGATCGCCGTGCGCGCGCGCGACTGCGGCATGGAGGTGGTCTACGAGGGCATCCGCTGCACCCCCGCCCAGATCGTGGAGAGCGCCCGGCGCGGGCAAGGCGACGGCCCCGCGCACCTGATCGGCCTGTCCATCCTCTCCGGCAGCCACGTGGCGATGGTGGAGGACGTGCTGGCGCGGGTGGAGGCCGAGGGGCTGGACACCCGCGTGATCGTCGGCGGCATCATCCCGCCGGAGGACGAGGCGCGGCTGAAAGCCATGGGCGTGGCGGCGGTCTACACCCCCAGGCACTTCGACCTCACCGCCATCATGGCCGACCTCGTCCGCGTGGTGGAGGAGGCGCCGGCGCGCGAAACCGCCGCCGCCTGAAGCTCGAGCTCGCCCCCGCGGCCGCCGCCGGAGCGGCCAAGCTCGGAACAAATGTGACGGTTCGCGCGGTTAACCCCGGACGCCATGCGTGGGGGCGCAGCCGGAGCGACTCATCTTGCCCGACGATCTGAACCCGCCGCCGCACGACGGCGAGCCTCTCGCCGCCTCCGCCGACACCGAGGCGACCCATGCCGCCGAGCCGCGCCGACGCAAGGCGGACGGACCGATCGTCAAGGTGGGCCATATCCTGGGCGGCGTGTTCGGCGGGCTGGTCCTGCTCCTCGTCATCTTCCTGGTGCTGTTCAACTGGGACTGGCTGCGCGGCCCCATCGGCAAGTTCGCCTCGGCCAAGGCGCACCGCGAGATCCGCATCGACGGGCACCTGCGCGTGCACCTGCTCACGCTGACCCCTCGCATCCGCGTGGAGGGCCTCTACATCGGCCAGCCGGACTGGGCGAAGGCCGCGCGCGCGCAGCCCTTCGGCACGGTGCGGAGCATCACCTTCGACGTGAAGCTCCTGCCGCTGTTCGCCGGCAAGATTGAAAGCCCGCTGCTGGACGTGGAGAAGCCGGACCTCGTGCTCCTGCAGGACGCGAAGGGCCGCTCGAACTGGGACTTCTCCGACCCGGACTCGCCCAAGACCGGCAAGCCGTTCAAGCTCCCGCCGATCCAGCAGTTCATCATCGCAAACGGTCACATCGACGTGCAGTCGATCCTCCGCAAGGTGCGGCTGAGCGCCACCGTCAACTCCAACGAGCGGCTGCAGGGCGGCGCGGCGGAGACGTTCCGCATCAACGGCCGCGGCTCCATCAACAACGCCGCCTTCCTGCTGGACGTCCGCGGCGGCCCCCTGATCAACGTGCGCCGGGACCGGCCCTACCCCTTCGACGCCGATGTGCGCGCGGGCGACACGCACATCACCGCGCACGGGAACATCCCCAAGCCGTTCGACCTGGGCCATGTGCGCACCGCGTTCACCGTGACGGGGAACGACCTGAACGACCTCTACTACCTCACCGGCCTGTCGCTGCCGAACACCCCGCCCTACCGCGTCTCGGGCGACCTGACGCGCGACGAGAAGCTCTACGACGTGAAGGGGCTGTCGGGCCGGGTCGGCGCCAGCGACATCGGCGGACACCTGGCGGTGGACACCACCAACAAGCGGCCCTTCCTCAAGGCGCAGCTGCAGTCGCGCCTGCTGGACTTCGCCGACCTCGCTTCGCTGTTCGGCGCGCCGGGGGCCTCCAAGGCGGCCACCGGCGCGCAAAAGGCCGCAGCCAAGGCGACCACCGCCGGCGGCTCGCGCCTCCTGCCCGACGCCACCCTGCAGGTGGACCGCATCCGGGCCATGGACGCGGAGGTGATCTACAAGGCCGTCTCGGTGAAGGCCTCGCCGCAGCTGCCGCTGAAGGCCGTCACCATCGGGACCAACCTCAAAGACGGCCTCCTGAAGCTGAATCCCATCACCCTCACCCTGCCGCAGGGAAACCTCAACGGCTCGGCCTCGCTGAACGCCCGCAGCGCCACGCCGATCACCGACCTCGACATGCGCCTCTCCAACGTGGAGTTGGAGCACTACATCCCGGCCATCGGCGGCACGCGCCCCATCGACGGCACCCTGGCGGCGCGCGCCAGGCTGCACGGGACGGGGAACTCGATCCACAAGGCCGCCGCCGGGTCGGACGGGCAGGTCACCGTGCTGATCCCCCGCGGCCACATCCGCCAGGCCTTCGCCGAGCTCCTGGGCGTGGACGCCACCGCCGGCCTCTTCCAGCTCCTGCGCAAGGACACCCACGAGACCGAGCTGCGCTGCGCCGTGGCCGACTTCCGGGTCACGAACGGCGTCATGCACGCCCAACGCATCACCATCGATACGGACGTGGTGGTGGTGAACGGCACAGGCAGCATCAGCCTGGCCGACGAGAGCCTGGGCCTGCGCTTCACCGGCAAGCCCACGCGCTTCCGGCTCACCAAGCTCAACATCCCGCTCACCGTCACCGGCCGCCTCGCCAGCCCCAGGTTCGGGATCAAGCCGCAGGGCGCCATCGTCCAGGCGGCCGCGGGCATCGGGCTGGCCTTCCTCTTCCCGCCGCTGGCCATCGCGCCGTTCCTGGGGCTGCCCTCGCACAACGCCGACTGCGGCGAGGTGACGGCGGTGGCGGAGGGAGGCGCGGCCCCCATCTCGGCCGCGCAGACCCGCGGACCCGCCCGGCGCACCACGACGATCACACGCCGGAGATAGCCGCGGTCAACGCGCGCGCAGCCGCACCACCCCGACGGAGGGTGCGGCGCCGGGGTCTCGGCCGGGGTCTGGGCCGGGGTCGTGAACGTCGCCCGGCCATGGCGCGAGGACCACGGTGCGGGACGCCGGGGCGAGGCCGGTCACCGCGAAGGTGCGCCGGCCCGACCCGTCTCCGCCTCGCGGACCCGTCGCGTCCAGCACGCCGAGCGTGACCGCGCCCGGCCGACCAGGCTTGAAGCCGAGGGCGCCCCGCACATCCTCCACCACCAGCGTCGCGGAGGGGGAGGCGGCCGCGCCGGGGCAGGCGACCAGGGTCAGCCGCGTCCAGCCGTCTACGAAGGAGCGCCGGCCCGCGACGCTCCGCGCCATGTCGCCGGGCCCGCACGCGGCGAGCGCCGGCCGGGGTTGCGCAGGGTCCGTCCTGCGGCCGCACCCTGCGCAGAGGAGCGCCAAGACAGCGGCGCCCAGGCGGACGAGCGCGGCTCCGCGCCCGACCGCGTCGCCTTCGACCCGCGTCAGGGCTGGCTTGACACCGACAGGCCGCCCCGGGCCGCGCCCGCCGTCAGCCCGGCCAGCGCGCCTGCTGCGGCGGGGGCGGCGGCCTGCGCCGCCTGCGCCACGCCCTGAGCCGCCCTGTCGCCCAGCGCCGCGCCGATCTGCGCCACGGTGGTCGTCAGCGGCTGGCTCACCGCGGCGGCGGCGTTCACCGCCATCTTGGACATGATCGACGTGACGTAGTTGCGCGTCTCGGTGAAGGGCGGCACCCCGCCGTACTTCTTCACCGCGCCCGGTCCGGCGTTGTAGGCCGCCAGGGCGCGCTTCACGTCGCCGCCGAAGGCCTCCATCATCATGGACAGGTAGGCCGCCCCCGCGCGGACGTTGCCGCGCAGGTCGGCGGCGTCGTAGCCAAGCTCGGCCGCGGTCCTGGGCATCATCTGCATCACGCCCATGGCCCCGCGCTGCGAGCGGGCCTCGTTGCGCAGGCCCGACTCCTGCATGGCCACGGCGCGCACCAGGGCGGGGTCCAGGCTGTAGAGCTTGGCCGCGTCGCGGATCTCGCTCTCCACGTCCCCCACGGGCTTCAGCTCGCGCACGGGCGCCGAGACGGTCGGAGCGGCGTCGTCGGCCAGGGCGGCGGAAGCGGCGCCCAGGCCGAGAGCGAGGGCGGAAAGGGCGGCTGCGAGGTGCGGGAGGCGCAAGGGCGGGGACAGGTCCGGTTCGTGGGAGGGGCGAGCAGGAGCGCCCCGAACCTACCCGTTAAGCGCGTCCGACCGGATGCGGCGGTTGGCCGCGTGCGTCCCGGCCGAGCCAAGTCGTTGAAATCGCCCGGCTTGGCTTGTGCAGGGTCAAGCGGGGCCGCCGCTCCGCAGGGAGGCCAGCCGCCGCTCGTGGCGCCACGCGGCGGCGTCGGCGAGCACCCGGTCCACCTCCCAGCGCACGCGCCCGGCCAGCACCTCCCGCATGGCGGCGGGGGCGCCCGCCTGCGCCTCCGCCTCGCCGCACGCCAGCGCCAGCGCGTCGGCGCAGAGGCCCAGCGCCGAGCCCTTCAGCGTGTGCGCGGCGTCGCCGAAGCCCGCGCCGTCGGCCGCCTCCAGGAGGCGCAGCCACACCGCCGCCTGCTCCTCGAACAGCGCCAGCACCTCCTCCACCAGCGCCGCGTCGCCGGCGGCGTAGGTGGAGAGCCGCTCGAAATCGACCGCGCCGATCAGGTCCCTCCGCGCCATCCACAGCCTCCCGCCCGCTTGCCTCGCCGACGCAATCCAGTATGTATCGGCGCTCGCCGCGCCCGGGCCGCCCGGGCGGCCCCGGCGGGTGCATAGCTCAGTCGGTAGAGCAGCTGACTCTTAATCAGCGGGTCGTAG
>CAXSHO010000032.1:25553-25854 GCA_964237305.1 uncultured Caulobacteraceae bacterium | reverse complement strand
GGCGGCCGCGGGCGGTGGTGGAGGGCTCCAGCTTGCCGGCGAAGATCACGTGGCGGCCCGACCGGCCGGCGGAGGTGGCGGCCGGCCCGGCGCCCGCCACGCCCGGCGCCCCCGCCACCGCGGCCAGGACCGCCGCCGCCGCCGCCGCCGCGAGCCGCGCGCGCTCACGTCGGTGACGGCGCGCAGGGTCGACGGGCGCGGGCCGGCCGCCCGGCGGCTGGCGGCCGTGCGCGAGGAGGTGCGCCGCCGCGCCGCCGCGGGCCTGCCCCGGCCCGTTCTGGCCGTCGTGCTGGGGGGCGAC
>CAXSHO010000032.1:6397-25543 GCA_964237305.1 uncultured Caulobacteraceae bacterium | reverse complement strand
CCCGGCGCCAGGCCGCGCACTTCTCCGGCGCGGAGGTGGAGATCCGCACGCACAGGCTCTCCCCCGGGGCGGGCACGGCGGACGCCCTGCGGCTCCTGGCCGGGATCGACGCGGACGGAGAGGCCGACGGCGTGCTGCCCGTGTTCCCCCTGGGGACCGCCGTCGACGCGCTCGCGGTGGCCCAGGCCGTGGCCCCGGCCAAGGACGTGGACGGCCTGCACGCCGACAACGCCGGCCGGGTGGCCCTGGGGCTCGACGGATTCGCGCCCTGCACCGCCCGGGCCGCCCTGGCGCTGGCCGCCACGCTGGTGGACGATCTGCGGGGCCTCTCCGTCACCGTCGTCGGCGCCTCCGTGCGCGTCGGCCGTCCCCTGGCGCAGCTCCTGCTGCAGGCGGAGGCGGCGGTGACCGTGGCCCACGCCGCCACCCGCGACCTCCCGGCGGCGTGCCGGGGGGCCGAGCTCCTGTTCGTGGCCGCGGGGCGGCCGGGGCTGGTCACCGCCGATCACGTCCGGCCCGGGGCGGTGGTGGTGGACATCGGCGTGAACCTCGTGGACCCGCCCGGCGGACCGGGACCCGGGACGGTGGTGGGCGACGTGGACGCGGCCTCCGTCGGCGAGGTCGCCTCCGTCCTCACCGCGGTTCCCGACGGCGTCGGACCGCTGACCACCGCCTTCCTGATGGCGCATGTCCTGGAGGCGGCGGCGAGGCGGCGGCCCGGCTGAGCGGGGGTGAGCCCTCCCGCCGCGGCGCCCGCGCTCAGAACCTGCACGCCACCTCCGCCCCGACCCGGCGCGGCCTGCCGTAGACGCTGGTCGCCTGGCCGAGGAACGACAGGTCGAAGGCGTAGGTGCGGTAGACGGCGTCCCCCACGTTCTCGGCGAAGACGGATACGGTGAGCCGCCGGTCCCCGTCCGTCCACGAGGCGCGCAGGTCGGCCGTGACGTACTCCGGCTCGAACTGGAACGGGCTGTTGAAGGCGTCGAAGAACTGCGACGACTTGTAGCTGAGGTCGCCCTGCACCGCGAACGATCCGCCGAACCAGGCGGGCCGGCTGTAGCGAGCCTCCAGCGTCGACGACCAGTCGGGCGACAGGGGGGCCTTGCGGTCGACGACCGGCCCGGGGGCGGTCAGGCCGGTGAGCTGCACCTTCTTCAGCGTGGCCGCCAGGTGCGAGATCGAGGCCTGGAGCTCCAGGCCGGCCATCGGGCGCAGCGTGGCCTCGACCTCCTGCCCGTCGATCACGGCGTCGCGGTTGAAGGTGGTGGAGGACTGGGCGACCGCGTCGAACTGGTAGGCCTGGCTGTCCTTGTAGTCGTAGTGGAAGGCCGCCCCCGCGATGTCGAGCCGGCCGCGGAGGAGGCCCGCCTTCACCCCCGCCTCGTAGTCGGTGAGCTTCTCCGGCCTGACCGGGATCGCCGAGGCGGGGATCGCCGTGTAGCCGACGTTGAACGTGCCGCCCTTGAAGCCCTGCGAGACGCCTCCGTAGACGAGGAGGCTCGGCAGGGGCTTCCAGCTCAGCCGGCCGTTCAGGCTCACGTCGTCGTCGTCGCGCTTGGCCCGGTCGCCCACCGTGCCGGGGTTGAAGACCAACTTCACGTCCGAATTGTCCAGGTCGTAGCGCTTGCCCTCGTGCGTGTAGCGGAGGCCGCCGGTGGCGGTCAGCGTCGAGGTCAGCCTGTGGTCGACGTCGGCGAAGGCCGCGTAGCTCTCGGTGTGCAGGTCGTAGTACACCTCCGGTCGGTAGCCCACGGCCGCCGAGGTCTTGCGGCTCTGCTCTCCCTTCACGTGGTAGTTGAAGTAATACAGCCCCAACACCCACGTGTCGCGGCCGGTCTCGCCCTGGGCGCGGAGCTCCTGCGAGAGCTCCTGCGTGCGGGGGTGCACCTGGGTCGAGCGCGGGTTGGGGCTGGAGTCGCTGTCGAACACCGCGTCCTTCGCGCCGGTCTCGAAGCCCGTGACGGAGGAGAGGCTGAAGCCCTCGAACCGCCGGTCGACCTTGGCGATGGCCGTGAGCTGGTGCGTCCGCAGGTAGGCGTCCTCGTTGGAATCGGTGTTCCGCGGGTCGCCCGGAGGGTCGACGTAGCCGAACGCGTCGGGCTGGCCGGGGGCGGCCACCGCGAGGCCGGTCACCGGATCCTGCCTCGCCGACCGGTGGGAGAAGAAGTTCCCGGCCTCGTTGTCGTTGCGGTCGTACTCGACGAGCAGCGACGCCTCGAGCGTGGGGGTGGGGGCCGCCTTCAGCTGGCCGCGCACGGAGGTGGCGTTCAGCGCGTCGCCGTCCTGCGACCCCGGGCGGATGTTGTGGACGTAGCCGCTGAACGCGTGGTGGAGCACCGACAGGCGGCCGGAGACCATGTCGGCGAGGGGGCCGCCGACGGCGCCCTCCACCTTGTAGCGTCCGCCGTCGCCCACCAGCACGTCGGCGTAGCCCTCGGGACGACGGGTCGGCCCTTCCGTGATGAAGTTGATCACCCCGCCGGTAGCGTTGCGGCCGTAGAGCGCTCCCTGCGGGCCGCGCAGCACCTCGACCCGGTCGATGTCGTAGGTCTGGTTGTCGAGACCGGTGAGGCTCGCCTTGTAGACGCCGTTCAGGTAGACGGCCGAGGGGCTCTCGTTGGTGTCGGCGAAGTCGCGCATCGAGACTCCGCGGATGGAGATGAAGGGGAAGTCGCCCTCGCCCGAGTTCTGGCCGATGTCGAGGCCCGGCGTGATCCGCTGGAGGTCCAGCGTGCTGTCCACACCCGCGGCGCGCGCCCGGTCCCCCGTGATGACGGACAGGCTGATCGGCACGTCGACGGCTCGTTCCGCACGCTTCTGGGCGGTGACGACCACCTCCGACATCGCGGTGGGCGCGGGCTCCTCCGTCCCGGCGTGCGCCGCCGTCGCGGCCGCCGCCGACGCCAGCAGCGTGATCGTCAGGCGGGCGGGCGGGCCCGTGTTGCGGTGGTCTGGCGAACGTCTCATGGCCACCCCTCCCGGCCATGCGCGAGCCGGCGCGCGTCGGGGGCGTGCGAGGGTCAATGGTCGATGCGGAGCGGCCCATCAAGGTCGCCGTCCGTCCGCAGCCCCGCCGAGGCGTCCGGCGCGGACCTCGACGGCGGCGCGCCGCGAGCGGGGGGAGGCGGGCCGTCCTTCGCTCCACGGGATCATCACGCCATGACCCTGCGGCTCCCTCCGTCCGCCGCCCCGCCCCGAACGGACGCGGCGCTGTCGTTCCGCGACGTCTCCTTGACCTTCGGCGACGGCGTGGAGGCGCTGCGCGGCGTGACCCTGGACGTGGCCGCCGGCGAGTTCGTGAGCCTGCTCGGGCCCTCCGGCTGCGGCAAGTCCACCCTCCTCAGGGTGGCCGCGGGCCTGGTGGACCATACGGCGGGCGAGGTGCGCGCCGACCGCGCAGGGCTGGGCTTCACCTTCCAGGACGCCACCCTTCTGCCCTGGCGCCGGGTGCAGGGGAACGTGGAGCTGCTCATGGAGCTGCGGGGGGGCCCCAGGGCCGAGCGCGCCCGCGTCGCCCGGGAGAAGATCGCGCTCGTGGGCCTCGCGGGCTTCGAGGCGAGCCACCCGCGCCAGCTTTCCGGCGGCATGCGGATGCGCGCGTCGCTCGCGCGCTCCCTCACGCTGGACCCGTCCGTCTTCCTGTTCGACGAGCCCTTCGGGGCGCTGGACGAGATCACGCGCGAGCGGCTGAACGACGAGCTGATCGACCTGCACCTGCGCCAAGGCTTCGCCGCCCTGTTCGTCACCCACTCGGTGGCGGAGGCGGTGCACCTGTCGCGCCGGGTGGCGGTGATGTCGTCGCGGCCGGGGCGGATCACGGAGGTCTTCGACGTGCCCTTTCCCTATCCACGCCCGCCCGAGCTCCGCTACAGCCCCGGCTTCGGCACCCTGTGCGGCGAGCTTTCGCGCGCCCTGCGCGACGCCGCCGCGCCGACGCGGGGGGAGGCGGCGCGGCCGTGACGACAGCCGCCCTCCACCCGCCCCGCCGCCCCGCGCCGCGTCGGTCGGCCTGGCGGCGCACCCTCTCGCGCGCGGCGCCGCCGCTGGCGCTCGGTCTCGTGCTCTGCGGGCTGTACGCCTGGGGGCGGTCGGGGCTGGAGCCCTACCGCCGCTTCCTCATGCCGGACGCCGCCGCCTTGTGGACGGGCGCCTTCGCCTCCGCCCCCGTGCGCGCCGAGCTCGTCCGGGCGGCGCTGTTCACCGCGGGGATCGCCGCCGCGGGGCTGGCCGTCTCCATACCGGTGGGCATGGGGCTGGGCCTGCTCATGTTCCGCTGGCGGTTCATGGAGCGCGCGGTGTTCCCCTACCTCGTGGCGCTCCAGTCCGTGCCGGTGCTGGCGGTGGTGCCGCTGATGCAGTCGCTCCTGGGCTTCGGCTTCCTGCCCAAGGTCGTGATCGTGGTCCTGTTCACCTTCTTCGCCATACCCACCACGCTGCTGCTGGGCCTGAGAAGCCTCGACGCCGGCGTGGCGGACCTGTTCCGGCTGCAGGGCGCAGGCTGGTGGACGACCCTGCGCAAGGCGGGGCTGCCCTCGGCCCTGCCGTCGCTCTTCGCGGGGCTCGGCATCTCCGCCAGCCTGGCGGTCGTGGGGGCCATCGTCGCCGAGCTGTTCTTCATCTCCGGCGACGGGGGGCTCGGCCAGATGCTCGTCAACAGCCGGATCGACTTCAAGTACGAGGAGATGTACGCGGCGCTGATCGTCGCCTCCGCCATGTCGATCGGCGTGTACCTCCTGTTCGACGCCCTGGGACGCCGCCTGCTCGCGCCCTGGCACGCGTCCCGGCGCGAGGGCGGCTGATGCGCGGCCCGTCCACCTTCTTGGCCGTCGCGCTGGCGGCGGCGCCCGCTCCGGCCGCGGGCGGCGCGGGCCCCCGGCCCGCCGCTCCCCGCCCGCCCCCCGCCGCCGCGGCCGCCGCGCCGGGGGCCTTCGCCCGCGCCGCCTACCGCCCAACGCTCGCCGGCGTCTGCCCCGACCCGGTGATCATCCAGAAGGACTGGCTGGCGGAGGCCGAGCACGGCGGCCTCTACCAGCTGATCGGCGGCGGCGGGGCGATGAGCCGCGGGTCCTATCGCGGCCCGCTGGGCTCCACGGGCGTGGACCTCGTCATCCTGGAGGGCGGCTCGGGCGTGGGCCTGGGCGACGGCGAGACCCCCTTCTCCTCCCTCTATGCCGGCAACTCCAAGGCCCGCCTGCGGCCGCACCTGGCGATGGTGGACCTGGACAACGCCTACACCTTCTCCGCCCGCTTCCCGGTGGTGGGCGTGGTCGCGCCCCTGGAGCGGTCGCCCTCCGTCCTCTTCTGGGACCGGGCCACCTACCCCCGCGGCTTCCACTCGCTGGCCGACCTCAAGGCCTTCGCCGCGGCGGGGCGGGGCAAGATCTACGTCTCCACCCTCCGGCGCACCTGGGCCAAGTTCCTGGTGGACCGGGGGGTGCCCAGGTCGGCCTTCATCGAGGGCTACCGCGGCGACGGCGAGAACTTCGTCAGCCACAACGGGACCTGGCTGAACCAGGGGGTGGTGACCTCCGAGCCCTACGAGTTCGCCCACGGCCGCAAGTGGGCGCGGCCGATCGACAGCCTGCTCGTCTCCTCGCTCGGCTACCCCAACTATCCCGGCATGCTGTCGGTGGCCGCCGACCGCATGGCCGAGCTGGCGCCGTGCCTCCGGCGGCTCGTCCCCCTGCTCCAGCAGGCGCAGGTGGACTACGTGCGACGCCCCGCGGAGGTGAACGACCTCCTGCACCGCTTCAACGCGGCGGGCGACGGCGCCCCCTTCTGGCGCACCTCGCGCGACCTCCTCGACCAGGCGGTGCAGGTGCAGCTGCGGGAGGGCGTCGTGTCCGACGGGCCCGACCGGACGCTCGGGAACTTCGACGAGGCGCGGGCGGCGGCCCTGCTCGCGGTGCTCAGGCCCACCCTCGACATCCGCGCCAAGCCGGGCGTGCGGCCGCAGGACGTGGTGACCAACCGCTTCATCGATCCGCGCATCGGGCTCCGGTGAGCGCGGTCGTGCTGGACGGCGACGCCCTCGCCGCCGACCAGCGGAGGGAACTCGCCCTGCGCGCGGCGGCGCTGCGGCGGCGCGGGATCGCGCCCCGCCTCCTCACCATCCTGGTGGGCGACGATCCCGACAGCGCCGTCTACGTCGCGCGCAAGCACGCCGACGGCCGGGAGGTCGGGGTGGAGGTGGACGACGTCCGCCTGCCGGCGGCGGTGACCGCGGCCGGGCTCTCCGCACGCATCGCGGACGCCAACCGCGACCCCCGCGTCCACGGCGTGCTGGTCCAGCTGCCGCTGCCCGCCCACCTCGACGCCGCCGCCGCCGTCGCGGCGGTGGATCCGTCCAAGGACGCGGACGGGCTGCACCCGCTGAACCTCGGGCGGCTGGTCGCGGGCGCGGCGGGTCCGCGACCCTGCACGCCGCAGGCGGTGATCGGGCTGCTGCAGCGCCACGGCGTCGCCCTCGCGGGCCGCCGGGTCGCCGTCATCGGCCGCGGCGCGCTGGTGGGCCGCCCGCTCGCGCTGATGCTCGGCGCCTCTCCCCTCGACGCGGTGGTGACCGTGCTGCACCGCGCCGCGCCGGAGCTCGCCGCCGTCCTGCTCGAGAGCGACGTGGTGATCGCGGCGGCGGGTGCGCCCGGCCTCGTCACCGCCGCCATGATCCGGCCGGGCGCCGCCGTGCTGGGCGTCGGCGCCTCCCGCCGCGGGGGCGTCCTCGTGTCCGACGTGGCGGAGGACGTCGCGCTCAAGGCGGGCTTCGTCACGCCCCCGCACGGCTCCGTCGGCCCCCTCACCCGGGCGCAGCTCCTGCGCAACGTGCTCGACCTCGCGGAGGCCCGGTCCGCGCCTGACGGCCGAGGCGCCGGGACGCACTGATCGGGGCCGGTCGACGGGCTCGGCGGGAGCCGCCGCACGGCCGCGGGGAGGCCCGATCTCCCCGGCGGGACAGGGGCGGCGGCGGCGGCGGGGCCTGTGGCGCCCTGTCACTTGACGACCGTCCGGCGGACGCACATCGGGGGCCGGGACGACGGGGCTCCGACGCTCCGAACCGGAGGCCCGCCATGGCGGTCAGGGTAGCATCGCGCTTTTCGCCCGCCCTGCCCGACGGGCAGGTCGCGGCGCTCCTGCTCGACCGCATGGCCGTCCTGATCCTCGGCATGATCATGGGTGCGCTGATCCTGCGCGCCTACCTGCCCGACGGCCCGGTGCGCGGCCCCGCGCCCGCCGTCCTCGCCACCCCCGCGCCGGCCGGGGAGCCGCCGCGGCTCCCGGTGGCGGCCGCCGCGCCCGCCCGCGTGCTCGGCGACCTTGCCGCCGGCCGGCCGCTGCAGGTGGGGGTGTTCGGCGACAGCTACGGCGACGGCCTCTGGTCGGGGCTCCTCAAGCTCATGCCCGCCAAGGACGGCTGGGAGCTGCACCGGTTCAGCAGGCCCTCCACCGGCTTCACCCGCTACCGCAGCGTGAACCTGGAGGAGGCGACCGCCGCCGTCGTGGCCGCCGAGCCCGTCGACGTGGCGGTGGTGTCCTTCGGGGCCAACGACACCTTCGCCCTGTCGGAGAACGGCAGGTGGTCGCCCTACATGAGCCCCGCCTGGAAGGAGACGGTCTCGCGCCGCGCCGCCGGGCTGGTGGCGGTGCTGCGCCGGCGGGGCGCCATGGTCTACTGGGTGGGCCTGCCCAGGATGCGCAAGCCCGAGTTCGACGGGCAGGTGCGCGCCATGAACGCCTTCTACGCCGAGCTGATGGGGCGGCTCCAGGTGCCGTTCGTCCCCACGGAGGAGCTGTCCGTGGATGGCGCGGGCGGGTACGCCGACTACCTGCCGGACGTGGCGGGCGCCGCGCCGCGCCTCATGCGCGCGGGCGACGGCGTGCACATGTCCATGCAGGGCTACGTCCACATCAGCCGACCCCTGGCGGCCCGCATCGCGGAGGACGTGAAGGCGGCGAGGGCGTCCGTGCATCCGGCGGCCGTTCCCGCCGCACGATGATCGCCGCCGCCGCCGTCGCCGCCGCCCTGGCGGGGCTGCAGCCGGCGCCATTCGCCGGGCGCTGCGTCGCCCACGTCTGCGACGCGGACACGCTGGCCCCGGTGTGGGACCGGCTGGAGGCCGGGCGCGGGCATCCGGAGGGCCGGCCGGTGCACATCCTGCAGGTCGGCGACAGCCACACCGCGGGGGACGCCGTGACCGGGGCGTGGCGCACGCTCCTCCAGGCGCGCTACGGCTCGGGCGGACGCGGGGTGCTGCCGCCGGCCCGGCCCTTCGACGGCTACCTGCCGCGCGGCCTGAAGGTGGTCGCCGGACCGGGCTGGCGCATCGACGCGCTGTTCGGGCGCGACCACCGGGAGGGCGGCGAGGCGCTGGGCGTCAGCGGCTTCAGCGCCACGTCCACCGGCTCCGCGGCCTCCATGAGCCTCGCCGCCGACCCTGCGGAGAGCTTCGACGAGCTGACGGTCTGCGCCCTGGGCCGGCCGGGCGCGGGCGCGCTCACCCTCGCCGCCGGCGGCCGGCGCGCCACCGTGCTCCTCGACCGCCCGGAGCGGGAGCCCGCCTGCACCGTGCTGGACGCCGGCGACCTCGTCACGTCCGCGGAGGTGACGGCGGAGGGCGGCCCCGTGACGGTGACGTCGTGGTCCACCCGGCGCAGCCGCGGCGGGGGCGTCGTGCTGTCCAACCTGGGGGTGGTGGGCGCCCAGGCGGTGCACCTCGCCCGCGCGGACGAGGCCGTCGCGCGCACGGAGCTTGCGCAGTACCGGCCGGACCTCGTGGTGGTGGCGTTCGGCACCAACGAGGCCTTCGCCGCGCACCTGGACCTCGTCGCCTACGGCGCCGACCTCGCCGCGCTCCTGGAGCGGCTCAAGCGGCTGGCCCCGTCCGCGGCCCTCCTCGTGCTCGGCGCGCCCGACTCGGTGACGAGCCGCCCGGACCTGCGCGCTCGCACCGGCCCGCTCGCCGGGCGCTGCGACGCGCAGGACGGGGCGCCTGCGACGGGGGCCGCCCTGTTCACGCCCGCCACGCTGGAGACCGTGCGCGACATCCAGCGCCGGGCGGCGCGCGAGGCGGGGGCGGCGTTCTGGGACTGGTCGCAGGCGGTGGGCGGCCGCTGCACCGCCGCGCGCTGGAGCCGCGCCGCGCCGCCCCTGATGCGCGGCGACGGCGTGCACTTCACCACGGCGGGCGCGCGCGAGGTGGCGGAGCGGCTCGACACCGACCTTCGGGAGGCGATCGGAAGCGCCCGCGCCGCCGGCGGCTGATGCTCTTCCCCACCTTGCCCTTCGCGGTGTTCTTCCTCGCCGTGTTCGCCACGGCCTGGGCGGCGGTGCGCGACAACGAGTGGCGCAAGCTGCTGCTGCTCCTGGCCAGCTGGCTCTTCTACGGGGCGTGGGACTTCCGGTTCGTCGCGCTCCTGATCGCCTCCGCCTTCGGCAACTGGCTCCTGGCGCGGCTCATCGCCTCCGCGGAGGAGGAGGGCCGGCGCAAGCTCCTGGTGGGCCTCGGCGTCGCCGCCAACCTCGTGATCCTCGGCTGGTTCAAGTACTACGACTTCTTCCTGGAGCAGGCCGCGCAGATGCTCAGCGCCTTCGGGGCCGTGCGCGACGTGCCGCTGGTGCAGGTGCTGCTGCCGGTGGGAGTGTCGTTCTTCACCTTCCAGGGCATCTCCTACCTCGTCGACGTTCACCGGCGGAAGGTCGAGCCCGCGCACCTCCTGGACGTGACGCTGCTCATGTCGTTCTTCCCGCACCTGGTGGCGGGGCCGATCGTGCGGGCGGCCGACCTCCTGCCGCAGCTCCGGGCCCCCGCGCGCCTGGACCGGGGGGAGGCGGCGGCCGGCGTGCTCCTGGTGGTGTGGGGGCTCTTCAAGAAGGTGGTGATCGCCTCGCCCCTGTCGACCGGGCTGGTGGACCCCGTGTTCGCCGACCCGGGCGCCTTCACGAGCCTCGACCTCCTGATCGCCGTCTACGGCTACGCCGCGCAGATCTACTGCGACTTCTCCGCCTACAGCGACATGGCCATCGGCCTGGCGGCGCTCCTCGGCTACCGGTTCCAGCCGAACTTCGACCAGCCCTACCGCGCCGCCTCGCTGCAGGACTTCTGGCGGCGCTGGCACATCAGCCTGTCCAGCTGGCTCCGGGACTACCTCTACATTCCGCTCGGCGGGAGCCGCGGGGGCGTGGCCGTGCAGTGCCGCAACCTCGTCATCACCATGGTGCTCGGAGGGTTGTGGCACGGGGCGAGCACCCGCTTCCTGATCTGGGGCGCCCTGCACGGTTCGTGGCTGAGCGCCGAGCGGCTGTGGGCGGGCGTGCGGCCGCAGCGCTGGCCCCGGGCGCCGGCGGTGGTGGGGATCCTCGTCACCTTCCACGTCGTCTGCCTGGGATGGGTGTTCTTCCGCGCCCCGTCCTTCGGCGACGCCCTCGGCTTCCTCGGCCGGATGGCGGCGGGGGCGGGCGGGCCCACGCACGTCACGCCCCTGTGCGCCGCGCTTCTCGCCGTGGGGATCGGCCTCTGCGCCCTGCCGCGCGACGCCCTGCCCCGGGCGGCCCGGGCGCTGGCGCGCCTGCCCGCTCCCGCCGCGGGCCTCGTCGCCGCCTCGCTGATCCTCCTGATCGACGCGGCCCATCCCGACGGGGTGGCGCCCTTCATCTACTACCAGTTCTGAGGATCGCCTTGCCGAAGCCGCGGGACGAGGGGCTGGCGTGGACGGCTGCGGCGATCGGGACGGCGGCCCTGGCCCTGGCCGTCGCCAACGCCGACGCCCTGCGCCGCTGGGAGCGCGACGCCGCGCCCAGCGCCGCCCTCGCCGCCGCGACCCCCGCCATCGAGGGATGGGCCGCGGCCACCGACGACAACGTGGGCGCCCTGTCGCTCATGCTGCGCCGGGTCTGGCGCAGCGCCCAGGCGGTCCCGCCGCCCGGGCCCGCGGCCCGCCCTCAGCGGTAGAAGACGTGGCCGCCGATCTGCGCCAGCTTCACCCGCCGGCCGTTCCAGTCCCCCGCCGCCCACTTGGCGGCGAAGTACAGCGCCCCCTGGACGACCTTGGCGTTCCCGATCTCCTGCGCTTCGTCGGCGACAGCGCGGGCCACCTTCCACTGCAGCGACCGCGTGGACGGCAGGTAGGCCGCCGTGCGGAAGAACTGCCCGGGCTGGTTGACCACGGCGCACACGGTGCCGGGGAAGCGGCCGGAGGCGATGCGGTTCATCACCACGCGCGCCACGGCGATCTGGCCGATCCGCGGCTGGTTGCCCGCCTCGTGCATGACGACCTTGGCCAAGCAGGTCGCCTCCGTCTCGCTCAGCCTGCCGCCCCGGGGCGCCGCCCCGGGGTGGGGCGACTCGCCCGCCACCGCCGCTCCGCAGACCGCCAGGGATCCCGCGACCGCCAGGACGGCGGCGAGCGGACGGGCGGTCAGGGCGTGCGGGAGGTGCATGGAGGCCTTGAAGGGAGCGCTCCGGCCGGATCCCGTCGACGCGACGGCTCGGGCGGGGAGCGGCTCGCCGGGGCGCGACGGCCCTCGGCTGGATGAAGGCGGAACGCGTGTCCGCCGCAGGGGGGCGTTCTAGGCCAGGGCGCGCCGCGCCTCCAGTGACCGATCGCCGCACCCCCGCGCAGGTGGGGCGGACGCCGTCGGGCGCTTCAGGAGGAGAGCGTCGTCAGCCGCCTGATCGCGGCGGGCGCGGCCATGGCGGGGCCCAGCTTGGCCCCCGCCTCCTTCATCGCCGGCGAGGCCAGGTGGGCGTCCAGCGCGCCCCGGGTCGCCCAACGCTCGAAGGTGAAGAAGCGGCCGGGCGTTTCGCCGTCCTCGTACAGCGCGTAGTGCAGGCAGCCCGCCTCGCGCCGGGTCGCTGCCGCGAAGGGCTTCAGCGCCGCCCGCACCTCGTCGGCGTGCTCGGGCTTGGCGGTGATCTCGGCGATCACGGTCACGCCTGCGGCCGCGCCGGCTCCGGCGGGCTCGGCGGCGGCGGCGGCGGCGACGGCGAAGGCGGGCGAGGCGGCGGCGGCGAGGAGGAGCGCTCGGCGGTCGGGGGCGGCGGCCTTGGTCATGATCGTTCCGGGCTGGGCGCGGCGGGCGCGAGGGTTCGGGCCGCCACCATGCGCCTCCTCCCCGCCGCCGCAAGCGGCCGCGACGCGAGGAGGGCGGGGTTGAGGCCGGGCGGCGCGTCCCCAGGTGTGCGGGATGGCGCCCCGACCCGATCCCGTCCTCCCCGGCCAGGAGAGCGTGTGGGCCTACCCGCGCCCCGCCGTGGCGGAGCCTGCGGCCCGGCGGCTGCGGATCGAGCACCGCGGCGTCGTGGTGGCCGAGACCGCCGCGGGCGTGCGCACGCTGGAGACGAGCCACCCGCCCACCTACTACTTCCCGCCGGCCGACGTGGCCGAGGGCGTGCTGAGGCCCACGGGCCGCCGCTCGCTGTGCGAGTGGAAGGGGCAGGCGCGGTACTTCGACGTGGCGGCGGGGGGCGACCACCTGCCCGGGGCGGCCTGGAGCTATCCCGCCCCCACCTCCGCCTTCGCGAGCCTGCGCGACCACGTCGCCTTCTACGCGGCCCCGTTCGACGCCTGCTTCGTGGACGGCGAGCGCGTCCTGCCCCAGCCCGGCGGCTTCTACGGCGGCTGGATCACCTCGCGCGAGGCGGGGCCGTTCAAGGGCGCGCCGGGCAGCCGGGGATGGTGAGCGCGCCGGGGCGGGCGCGGCGCAACCCTCGCCGGGCGGACGGGTTGAAGCAGCCGAACGAGGACCGCCCATGACCCCCGACGACCGCCTCCGCATGCAGGACCCGCGCGAGCAGTACGCCAAGCCGCCCTTCCCCGAGCAGCCGCAGCCCGCCCCCGGGCTCGTCTCGAAGATGCAGCCGGCGCCCGACCACGGCGAGGAGAGCTACCGCGGCTCCGGCCGGCTCGCGGGCCGTAAGGCGCTGGTCACCGGCGGCGACAGCGGCATCGGCCGCGCCGCGGCCATCGCCTTCGCGCGCGAAGGCGCCGACGTGGCGATCGCCTACCTGCCCGACGAGGACAGCGACGCGAAGGAGGTGATCGCCCTGATCGAGGCGGAGGGCCGCCGCGCCGTGGCCATCCCCGGCGACATCAAGGACGAGGCCTTCTGCTCCGAGATGGTCGAGACGGCGGTGAAGGCGCTGGGCGGGCTGGACATCCTGGTGAACAACGCCGGGAAGCAGACCACCCAGGAGTTCATCAGCGACATCAGCACCCAGCAGTTCGACGAGACGTTCAAGACCAACGTCTACGCCCTGTTCTGGATCTGCAAGGCGGCCGCCGCCCACCTCCTGCCGGGCGCCGCGGTGATCAACACCGCCTCCATCCAGGGGTTCGAGCCGTCCGAGTCGCTCCTGGACTACGCGGCGACCAAGGCCACCATCGTCAACTTCTCCAAGGCGCTGTCCAAGCAGTTCATGGAGCGCGGCGTGCGGGTCAACGTGGTGGCCCCCGGGCCGTTCTGGACGGCGCTGCAGCCCTCCGGCGGGCAGACGCAGGAGAAGCTGAAGACCTTCGGGGCCGACACCCCCTTCAAGCGCCCCGGCCAGCCGGTGGAGATCGCCCCCATCTACGTGTTCCTCGCTTCGCAGGAGGCCAGCTACGTCACCGGCGAGGTCTACGGGGCCACCGGCGGGGCGGGCGTCGCCTGAGCGGCCGCGCGATGCCCCGCGTCCCGGACGACACCCGCGGCGGATCCGCCGGCCCCGCGGAGCGGGCGCGGGCGCTCGAGCAGCGGCGCACCATCAAGATGGCGAGCTCCGCGCACGCCTACGTCCGCGGCAACACCGTGCTGTTCTACGAGTGGCTGGCGGGGCTGGACGCGTCGCGCCTGCCCGCGGGGCCGCCGATCTGGATCTGCGGCGACTGCCACATCGGCAACCTCGGCCCGCTGGCGGACGTGGACGGGGCGGTGGACATCCAGATACGCGACCTCGACCAGACGGTGATCGGCGCCCCCGCGCACGACCTCATCCGGCTGGGACTGTCGCTGGCCTCCGCCGCCCGGGGGTCGGACCTGCCGGGGGTGACCACCGCGCGGATGATGGAGGAGATCGTCAAGGGCTACACCCTGGCGCTCCGCCGTCCAGACGCCGGCGACATCGTGCCGGAGCCCACGGCCGTGCGGGTGGTGCGGCGCCGGGCCATGGGCCGCCGGTGGAAGCACCTGGCGCGCGAGCGGCTGGCCGACGTGAAGCCCACCATCCCCCTGGGGCCGCGCTACTGGCGGCTGGAGGAGGCGGAGCGGACGGCCCTGCAGGAGCTGTTCGCCCGGCAGGAGGTGGCCGACCTCGTCATGGCGCTGAATTCGCGCTCGGGCGGCCGGGTGGAGCTGGTGGACGCCGCCTACTGGATGAAGGGCTGCTCCTCGCTCGGAAAGCTGCGCTACGCCGCGCTGGTGGAGCTCCACGGCGGCGGCAAGGCCGACGACCGGGTGGCGCTGATCGACCTCAAGGAGGGCGTGGAGGCGGCCGCCCCCGCCGCCGCCGGCGCGCGGATGCCGCGCCACCACGGCGAGCGGGTGGTGGCGGGGGCCCGGGCGCTGTCGCCCAACCTGGGCGACCGCATGGCGGCGGTGGACGTGCTCGACCGGCCGATGATCCTGCGCGAGCTGGCGCCGCAGGACCTGAAGCTCGAGATCGACCAGTTCAGCCGGGGCGAGGCCGTGCAGGCCGCCCGCTACCTCGCCTACGTGGTCGGCCGCGCCCACGCCCGGCAGATGGACGAGGCGGACCGGGCCTCCTGGGCGCGGGAGATGGGCCGCGGCCACTCCGGCGACCTGGACGCCCCGGGCTGGCTGTGGTCCAGCGTGGTCGCGCTCGCCGCGCGCCACGAGCAGGGCTACCTCGAGCACTGCCGGGAGTACGCGCTGACGACGGCCGCCTGACCACGCCGCCGCCCGGCTCCGCGAGGGGCGCGGAACGCGGTCACACCGGGAGGAGGGCGGTCAGTCCAGCGTGGCGGCGCGCAGCCGCTCCGCCTCCTCCGGCCCGGCGGTGGTGACGCCCAGGTCGGTGACGAGGCCGTCGGCGATCGAGTACACCCAGCCGTGGACCGCCAGCTCCTGCCCGCGCGCCCAGGCGCCCCGCACGATCACGTCCGCGGTGACGTTGCGCACCTGGCGCACGACGCTGAGCTCCGTCAGCCGGTCAAGCCGCTCGCGGCCCTCGGGCAGGGCCTGGAGCTCGCAGCGGTGGGCGTGCTCCACATCGCGGATCGGGTGCAGCCAGTGGTCCACCAGGCCGCGGCGCCGCCCGTCGATGGCCGCCGCCACGCCGCCGCAGCCGTAATGGCCGACCACCAGCACGTGCTTCACGCCCAGCACCTCCACCGCGTACTGCAGCACGGACAGCCAGTTGGCGTCCTGCGGGCCTGCGAGGTTGGCCACATTGCGGTGCACGAACAGCTCGCCCGGGTCGAGGTCGACGATCTCGTTGGCGGGCACGCGGCTGTCCGAGCAGCCGATCCACAGGTATTGCGGGCTCTGCTGCCCCTCCAGGCGCTTGAAGAAGCCGGGATCCGCCGCCGTCTTGCGCGCCGCCCAGCGCCGGTTGTTGGCCTTGAGGTTGTCGAGCATGGCGGCGGCTTAGCCGCCGCGGCGGGTGGTGCAAAGGGCGCAGGCGGGCGGCGGCCCCGACGCCGGCCCGCGCGGCCTTGCCAAGCCGTGCGGGGCCGCTAAGGCTGCGCCGCCCATGAGCGACGCCCTGCCGCCAGGCATCCTGCCCTTCCAAGCCATCCGGGCGCTGTGCGGGGAGGGGGCGATCTCCGCGCCGACGCCCTGGCTGCCCGACCAGGTGCAGCCCGCCAGCCTGGACCTGCGCCTGGGCGCGCGGTGCTGGCGGGTGCGCGCCTCCTTCCTGCCGGGGCGGGGCCGCACCGTGCGCGAGCGCATCGCGGACGTGGCCATGCACGAGATCGACCTTTCACGCGGGGGAGGGCGCGGCGACGGCGCGGTCCTGGAGCGGGGCTGCGTCTACATCGCCGAGCTGCAGGAAAGCCTGGCGCTGCCCCCCGGCGTGTCCGCCCGGGCCAATCCCAAGAGCTCGACGGGGCGGGTGGACGTCTTCGTGCGGCTCCTCACCGATCGTTCCGTCCTGTTCGACGACGTGGAGGAGGGCTACCGCGGCCCCACCTACGTCGAGATCGCGCCGCAGACCTTCTCCGTCCTGGTGCGCACGGGCACGCGGCTGAACCAGCTGCGGCTGAAGCGCGGCCGCCCGCCGCAGCTGCGCACGGTGAGCTGCGGCGTCGACCTGACCGGCGAGGTCGCGGGGTTCCGCGCGCGCCGTCACGCCGGGGTGGTGGACCTCGACCGCGAGGACGGCCACGACCCCCGCGACTTCTGGCAGCCGCTGGAGCCCAAGACCAACAGGGAGGGGCGCGGCGAGCTGCTGCTCGACCCCGGCGAGTTCTACATCCTGGCCTCCAAGGAGCCGGTGGAGATCCCCGCCATGGAGGCGGCGGAGATGACGCCCATCGACCCCTCCGTGGGCGAGTTCCGCGTCCACTACGCCGGCTTCTTCGACCCCGGCTTCGGCACGGAGGAGGTGGACGCGCTGGGCTCCCGCGGCGTGCTGGAGGTGAGGAGCCATGAGACGCCCTTCCTCCTGGAGGACGGGCAGACGGTGGCGCGGCTGGTGTTCGAGCCGCTCACGGAGCGGCCGACGCGCCTCTACGGCTTCGACGGCAGCCACTACCAGCGCCAGGGCCTGAAGCTCTCCAAGCACTTCCAGCCCTGGAGCTGATGGGGGGGGACGGGCCGCCCTTCGCGCGGCGCCCCCGCTCGCGTATGGAAGGGGCGCCGCGCTTCCGCCGCAACGGACGTTCAAGAGCCTCCCATGGCCACCTTCCAGATCAATCCCGGCGCGGACGGCCACGTCGAGTTCGCCATGGCGCCCGACGGCGGCGGCGAGCCGGTGACGGCGCGGCTGTCGCCCAGGGAGGCGCAGGAGCTGGTGGAGCTCCTCGGCGTGGTGCGCCAGATGACGCCGGGCTCCGTCGCCGCCGAGCCGGCGGAGGGCGTGGTGCACGCCACGGTGAACCCCGCCTGGCGCGCGCCGCCGTACAAGGCGCCGCAGGGTCGCGTGCTGATCCTGCAGCACCCCGGGCTGGGATGGCTGCACTTCATCTTCCCCGACAGGAGCGCCGCCGAGGTCTCCAGGCTGATGGCCGAGGACGCGCCCGCCGCGCCCGCGGTCACGGTCAACTAGAGGTCCCGCCTTGCCCGCCCTCCTCGCCCTGAGCCTCCTGGCGCTGCCGCACCTGCACCGGCTGCACCTGCAGGACCCCTTCCAGCCGTTCCGCCCCGGCCCGCCCGTGGCGGAGCGAAGCGACGTGACCGGCGCGAAGGCGACGCTCGCCGGCGGCTGGCGGCTGGCCCGCACCGACGACGCCTTCAAGGGCTCGGTGGGCTGCCGGCTGGAGCTGGAGGACGTGCGGTACCTGCAGGGGGTGGTCACCTTCTCCTTCGGCCGCCGCACCGACACGGCCAACGCGCTGTTCCGCGTGGACGGCGGGCCGCTGCGGTCGGTGGGCGAGGTCGGGCCGGAGGTGGCGGGGCTCGGCGCGTCCTATCTCACCCGCAACACCCTCAACCCCTCCGACGGCCGCGTGCGCCTGCCCTACGCGGCGCTGAAGGGCGCGCGGCGGGTGGACATCCGGGCCAACGACCGCCGCCCCCACCGCAGCTTCGCGCTGGACGGGCTCGCCGCCGCCCTTGCCGAGGCGCACGCCCGCGGCTGTCCCGACCAGGCCTGACCGTGGACGGCGCCGACCGCCTCTCCGCCGTGGAGGCGCGGCTCGCCCGGCTGGAGGCGCACGAGCGGGCGCTGCGCGAGTGGGCCGTGCCCGCGGTGTGGGACGCGCTGGACCGGCTGGACGCCCGCACCCCGCCGCCCGCGACGGCGTCCTGCCTCGCCTGCGCCCACACCGGCTCCGTCGCGGACTTCGCGGAGCGGGCGGACGCCTGCGTGTTCGGCGGCGGCCGGCTCGTGCGGCTGGAGTGCCCCCGCTGCGGCTGCGTCTTCGGCCCGACCAAGTACCTCCAGACGCCGCCCGCCCTGGTGGCGGCGGACTACCGCCTGCTCTACGCCCACTACAGCGAGGGGGACTCCACCGAGGCGGAGGTCAGGGCCTTCCACGCGCTGGAGCCCGTGCGGGGCGGCCTTTACCTCAACTGGGGCTCCGGCGCCTGGTCGGGCACGGTGGACCGGCTGCGCGCGGAGGGGTGGGACGTGTGGGGCTACGAGCCGCACGCGCCGGGGGAGCACCCCTTCGTGGTGCGCACCCGCGGCGAGGTCTCCGCCCTGTTCGACGGGATCTTCTCCAACAACGTGATCGAGCACCTCTTCGACCCCGCCGCCGCCTTCGCCGACTTCGGGCGCAACCTGAAGCCGGACGCGCGGATGGCGCACGCCAGCCCCTGCTACGCCTACAGCTTCGCCCATACGCGCTTCCACGTCTTCTTCCCCCTCCGCGACGCCCCGGCGCGGCTGGCCAGGCGCACCGGCTTCCGCCTGGCGGGGGCGCAGGACGACGGCGACTTCCGCGTGCGCGTGTTCCAGGCGGCCGCGTGAGCGGGGCGGGCGGGCGGGCGCACGGCGCGCCCCGCGGGGCCGCGGCGGCCGCCGGATCCCTCCCACCTTTGCCTCCGGGCGTGGTCTCCGCTAAGGAACGCGCCTCCGCGGCGCTTCCGGGTGCGGGCCTGCGCAGCGCGGGCGGGCGCCGCCGCCCCCAGAAGGCTCGCCCGAGCGCGAGACGTCGATGACGAGCTTCTCCAAGCCGGCCGACCGGCCCACGCCGCTGAACCGCGCCGAGCGCCACACGCGTCCGGCGATCATCGTGGCCGTGGTGTTCTCGTTCTTCATCAACGTGCTGGCGCTCGTCAGCCCGCTGTACATGCTGCAGGTCTACGACCGCGTGCTGTCCAGCCGGTCGGAGATGACGCTGCTGTTCATCACGCTCCTCGCCGTGTTCCTGTTCGTGGTCTACGCGGCGCTGGAGGCGCTGCGGACGCAGGTGCTCGTGCGGGCGGGCATCGGCTTCGACGCCACGGTGCGCGGCTCCATCTTCCGCTCGGTGCTGGACGCGACGCTCACCAAGCGCCCGGGCGGCGGGCAGGCCGAGCAGTTTCAGGTTTCGCGCCAGATACGGCCC
>CAXSHO010000032.1:0-6387 GCA_964237305.1 uncultured Caulobacteraceae bacterium | reverse complement strand
TCCTGCACCCGTTCTTCGGGATCCTCGCGATCATCTCGGGCGCCATCATCATGGGCCTGGCGGTGGCCAACGACCGGGCCACGCGCGTGCCCATCCAGAAGGCCACGGTGGCCTCCATCGCCGCGCAGAACGACGCCTCCGCCACGCTCCGCAACTCGGAGGTGATGCGCGCCATGGGCATGTGGGGCGGCCTGCAGGCGCGCTGGCAGCTGCGCCGCGACGACCTGATCGCCTGGCAGGCCTCCGCCAGCGACCGTTCGGGCGGGATCATGAGCGCCATCAAGTTCTTCCGCCAGGTGGTGCAGACGCTGATCCTGGGCGGCGGGGCCTACTACGTGATCCAGGGCAAGCTCTCGCCGGGCTCGATGATCGCGGCCTCCATCGTGGTGGGCCGCGCCCTGGCGCCCATCGAGGGGGCGGTGGGCCAGTGGAAGGGCTTCCTGGCCGCCCGCGGCGCGTGGGACCGGCTGCAGGCCATGTACCGGGGCGAGGCCGCGGGGGGCGAGAAGATGCCCCTGCCCGCGCCGAAGGGCCGTCTGTCGGTGGAGGGCGTCGCCATCGTGCCGCCGGGCCCGCAGACGCCCACCGTGATCAACACGAGCTCCGCGCTGGAGCCGGGGACGACGCTGGGCGTCATCGGCCCGTCGGCGGCGGGCAAGTCGTCGCTGGTGCGCGGGCTCGTGGGGGTGTGGCCGGCCGTGCAGGGCGCCATCCGCATCGACGGCTTCGACCTGAAGCACTGGGACCCCGAGCAGCTCGGCCGCTACGTCGGCTACCTGCCGCAGGACGTGGAGCTGTTCTCAGGCACGGTGGCGGAGAACATCGCGCGCTTCGGCCCCTACGACACCGAGGAGGTGATCGAGGCGGCGCGCACCGCGGGCGTGCACGAGATGGTGCAGTCGCTGCCGCAGGGCTACGACACCCAGATCGGGGAGGGCGGCACGGCCCTCTCCGGCGGCCAGCGGCAACGCCTGGCGCTCGCGGGCACCGTGTTCAGGAAGCCGCCGCTGGTGGTGATGGACGAGCCGAACGCCAACCTCGACAACCTGGGCGAGACCGCGCTGGCCCAGGCGATGACGACGCTGAAGCCGCACTGCACCATCGTCTTCGTCACGCACAAGACCAACATCCTCGGCCTCGCCGACAAGCTCCTGTTCATGCAGAACGGGACGGGGGCGGTGTTCGGCGAGCGCGACGCGGTGCTGCAGCACCTGATGGAGCAGCAGCAGAAGGCGCAGGGCGCCGCCGGCCCGCCCGTGGCCGCCAACCAGGGCGTCGTGCCCGCCCCGGCGCCCGCCGGAGCCTGAGGCGCCCTCCCCATGACCGACATCGCCCGCCCGTCCGAAGACTACCGCAAGGTGGCCATCATCGGCCTCGGCGTGATCGCCGCCACCTTCGGCGCCATGGGCCTGTGGGCCGCCGTGACGCCGCTGGCCTCCGCCGTGATCGGCCACGGCACGGTGACCAACGACACCAACCGCCAGACGATCCAGCACTACGAGGGCGGCATCGTCCGGGCCATCTACATCCACGAGGGACAGCACGTGAACGCGGGCCAGCCGCTGTTCCAGCTCGACTCCGTCCAGGCCAAGGCCGCGCTCGACATCTCGAAGAACCAGCTCTTCAGCCTGGTGGCCAAGAGCGACCGCCTCGCCGCCGAGCGCGCGGGGGCCCCCGCGATCACCTGGTCGCCCGAGCTGCGCGACGCGGGCGCCGATCCCATCGCCTCCTCCTCCATGCGCGACGAGGAGCGCCAGTTCGTCGAGCGGCGCAGCCTCGTCCAGAGCCAGGTGGACGTTCTGAAGAGCCGCGTCTCGCAGTACGAGACGGAGATCACCGGCATCGACGAGCAGCGCTCCAGCGCCCAGCAGCAGGTGGCGATCCTCGACGACGAGATCGCGGGCTCCACCGAGCTCTACAAGCAGGACCTGTTCCCCAAGCCCCGCCTCCTGGCGCTGCAGCGCGACCGCGCCAACCTCACCGGCGCCATCGGCAAGCTCCTGGCCGACAAGTCGCGCGCACAGAAATCCATCGGCGAGACCACCCTGCAGATGCGCCAGCTCCAGGCGCAGTTCCAGGAGCAGGTGAGCCAGGAGTCGTCCAAGACGCAGACCGACTCCACCGACATCCGCCAGCGCTACGCGGTGGCCACCGACCAGGCCAAGCGCGTGAACATCACCGCCCCGTTGGCGGGCGTCGTGCAGAACCTGCACATCTTCACGGAGGGCGCGGTGGTGCGCCAGGCCGAGCCGCTGGTGGAGATCGCCCCCGACAAGGGCGACATGGACATCCAGGCGCGCTTCAGCCCCAACGACGTGGACAGCCTGCGCCCCGGCCTGCGCACCGAGCTGCGCTTCTCGTCCTTCCACGACCGGACGATCCCCGTGATCTTCGGCGCCATCCAGTCCATCAGCCAGGACCGGCTCGTGGACGAGGCCACCCACCAGCCCTACTACCTGGCGGTGGTGAAGGTGAACCAGGACTCGCTGCCGCCCAAGCTGAAGGGGCGGCTGCGCGCGGGCTACCCGGTGGACGTCACCGTGCCCATCGGCGCGCGCACCGCGCTGCAATACATCTACCAGCCGCTGACCAACGCCTTCCGCCAGTCGTTCCGCGAGCGCTGAGCGCGCGCGCTCGACGCCTCCCGTGCGGATCATCCTGGCCACCAGCTTCGTGCCTTTCGTGCACGGCGGCGCCCGCTTCATCGTGGAGTGGGCGGGAGAGGCCCTGCGCGAAGCGGGGCACGAGGTGGAGGCGCTCCATCTGCCCCACGTGGACACCCCGCACGACCTCCTGGACCAGGCCGCCGCCTTCCGGCTCATGGACCTGGCGCAATGGTCGGACAGGCTGGTGGCCTTCCGCCCCCCCTCCTACGTGATCCCGCACCCCGACAAGGTGCTGTGGTTCATCCACCACTTCCGGACCTTCTACGACATGTGGGAGGGGCCGCACGCGCCCACCAAGACGCCGGACGTCCGCGCGGTGCGGCAGGGCGTCTTCGCCATGGACGACGCGGCCCTGCGCGAGGCGCGGGCGGTCTACACCAACTCGCAGGTGGTCTCCGACCGGCTCCTGCGCTTCAACGGCGTCGCGTCCGAGCCGCTGTACCCGCCCATCCGGCGCCCGGAGCGGTTCCGCTGCGACGGCTACGGCGACGAGGTGCTGGTGGTGTGCCGGGCCGAGCCCCACAAGCGCCAGCACCTCCTGCTGGAGGCCATGGCGCGCACGGCCACCCCCGTGCGCCTGCGCCTGTGCGGCCGCACCAGCGGCTCCGCCTACGCCCGCCGCCTGCGCGCGCTCGTCGACGAGCACGACCTCCACGGGCGCGTGGCGGTGGAGGACCGCTGGATCGGCGAGGACGAGAAGGCCGACCTCCTCGCCGGCTGCCTCGCCGCCGCCTACCTGCCGGAGGACGAGGACAGCTACGGCTATCCCTCCCTGGAGGCGGCCCACGCCCGCAAGGCCGTGCTCACCTGCACGGATTCCGGCGGGGTGCTGGAGCTGGTGGAGGACGGGCGCAACGGCCTGGTGGTCGAGCCCGAGCCGCAGGCGGTGGCGGAGGCGCTGGACCGCCTCTGGACCGACCGCGACGCCGCCCGCCGCATGGGCGAGGCCAACGGCGAGCGCCTGCGCGAGCTGCGCATCGACTGGCGCCGCGTGGTGGAGGCCCTGGGCGGCGCCCATGGGGACCGGCCGGCGTGAGGGTGCTCGTCGTCAACAACGCCGCCCCCTTCATCCGCGGCGGGGCGGAGGAGCTGGCCGACAACCTGGTGGCCGAGCTCAACCGCACGCCCGACGTGGAGAGCGAGCTCCTGCGCCTGCCCTTCGCCTGGACCCCTGCGGAGCGGCTGGTGGACGAGGTGCTGATCCACCGCACCCTGCGCCTCTACGACGTGGACCGGGTGATCGCCCTGAAGTTCCCGGCCTACCTCCTGCCGCACGCGCACAAGACCCTGTGGCTGCTGCACCAGTTCCGGCAGGCCTACGACCTGGGCGACGCGGGCCAGGGCCTGGGCGACGACGGGCGTGAGGGCGACATCAAGCGTGCGATCCGCCGGGCCGACGACCGGGCCTTCGCCGAGAGCCGCCGCATCTTCTGCAACTCGCCCACCACGGCGGGCCGCCTCCTCCGATACAACGGGGTGGAGGGCGAGGTGCTCCACCCGCCGCTGAACGACGCGGCGCTGTTCACCGGGGGGGAGGCGGGCCGCTACGTCTTCGCCGGCGGCCGCGTGACGCCCGGCAAGCGCCAGCACCTCCTGGTCGAGGCCATGGCGCAGGTGCGCGCGCCGGGGCGGCTGGTGGTCGCGGGGCCGCCGGAGACCGACGCGGACGCCGAGCGGCTGCGGGCGCTGGTGGCCGGGCGCGGGCTGGAGGAGCGGGTGGAGCTCCACTTCGGCTTCCACCCGCGGGAGCGGATCGCCGGGTGGGTGAACGGCGCGGCGGCCTGCGCCTACATCCCCTTCGACGAGGACAGCCTGGGCTACGTGGCCATGGAGGCCTTCGCCGCGGCCAAGCCGGTGCTCACCACCCACGACGCGGGCGGCCTCCTGGAGATGGTCACGCCCGTGACGGGCATGGTGGTCGCGCCCGAGCCCGAGGCGCTGGGGCGCGCGCTCGACCAGCTCCTGCTGCGCCCGTCCGCCACCGCGGCGCTCGGCCGGGCCGCGCGGGCCGACTGGCGGGGGCGGGGGCTCGACTGGCCTTCCACCGTCGCCCGGCTCCTGGCCTGAGGCGGATGGTCGCTTGACCGCGCTGCGCCTTTTCCCCGCCCCTCTCGGCGCCCATAGGGCTGACGCATGACCCTCGCCTCGAAGGCCCGGCTGCTCCTGGGGACGGTCGTGCTCGCGCTCGCCGCCCCCGCCGCCGTCCGCGCCACCACCCTGGCCGAGGCGATCGCCTACGCCTACGAGACCAATCCCGGCCTCCAGTCGCAGCGCGCCGCGCTCCGAGCGTTGGACGAGAGCTACGTGCAGGCGCGCTCGCAGTACGGCCTGCAGATCGGCGCCAACGTCGGCTCCACCAACTACGACCTGAAGACGGGCTCCTCCCTCACCCAGCAGGGCGTCCTCCCCGCCCAGGAGGTCGCCACCGTCACGGACAACGAGGGCGTCTCCCTCGTCCAGCCGCTGTGGACGGGCGGGCGCGTGAAGCAGCGCGTGACGCAGGCGGAGGCCTCCATCCGCGCGGGCCGCGAGCAGCTGCGCCGCGCCGAGCTCGACCTCCTCAACCGGGTGGTCACCGCCTACGTCTCCGTGCGCCGCGACGAGGAGCTCCTGCGCATCAACGAGGACACCATCGCCGCGCTCGGCCGGCAGGTGTCGGACACCGAGGCGCGCTTCAAGGTGCGCCAGCTCACCGCCACCGACGTGGCCCAGGCCAAGGCGCGCCTGGCGCAGGCCCGCTCGCAGCTGGTGGCCGTGCAGGGGCAACTGGCGGTGAGCCGGGCGCAGTACCTCGCGGCGGTGGGGCAGAACCCGACGGACCTCAAGCCCCCGCCCGCCGTGGACCTCCTGCCGCCCACCATCGAGAAGGCCTTCGACGCCGCGGAGGCCGCCAACCCCCAGCTCCTCAACGCCGTCTACACCGAGCAGGGCTCCCGCGCCCGGGTGGCGGAGGCCAAGGCGGGCAAGCTGCCCACCGTCACCGCCCGGCTGGACTTCCAGCGCCAGCCGCTGGTGATCTACCAGGGCGGGCCGGTCGTCGACACGCGGGTGGGCTCCATCACCCTCAGCCAGCCGCTCTTCACCTCCGGCCAGCTCACCTCCGTGATCCGCCAGGCCACGGAGGAGAACACCCGCGACCGCCTGGCGATCGACGAGACGCGGCTGCAGGTCACCCAGCAGGTCTCCTCCGCCTGGGAGCAGCTGGCGGCCTCGCGCAAGCAGCTCAGCACCTACCAGGACGAGGTCGCCGCCGACGAGTTCGCCTTCTACGGGGTGCGCCAGGAGGAGAAGTTCGCCCTGCGCTCCACCATCGAGGTGCTGAACGCCGAGCTGGAGCTCACCAACGCCCAGCAGAACCTCGTCCGCGTGCGGGCGCAGGAGTACGCGGGGCGCGTGCAGCTGCTGGCGGTGGTGGGCGTGCTGGACCCGCGCCAATTCGCCCCCACAGTGATCACCTACGACGCGGCGGCCAACCTCCGCCGCATCAGGAACCTGGGGGCCACCCCGCTGGAGATCCCCGTCCGGCTGCTGGACGGGATCCTGACGCCGCACGTGGGCGCGCAGCCGCCCGCCTCCATCGCGGTGGCGCACCCGGGCGGCGCGGTGCTGCCGCCGCCCCCCGGGCCGGAGGCGCCCATGACCTCCATCCTGTCGGCCGGGGACAAGGCGCCCGCAGCCCCGCCGCCGAGGCCAGCACCTTGAGGTCCCGCCCGAAGGCCTG
>CAXSHO010000031.1:22281-26579 GCA_964237305.1 uncultured Caulobacteraceae bacterium | reverse complement strand
CATGCGATCAGCCCTGTCCGCGCTGGGCGCGCTGGCCGCCGTCGCCGGCCCCGCCGCCGCGGCGCCCCCGCATCCGGGCTCGGGCGAGGCCGTGTTCACCCGCTTCCGCTACGACGGCCGGCAGCCCGCCGGCCCCCTGCGAAGCGCCGGCGCCTACGCCAACCCGGTCATCGCCGCCGCCGTCAAGGCGCGGATGGACGAGGGGACCCGGCGCTCGTGCGCGTGGGGCCGGACTACTACCTGACCACCTCCAGCTTCACCGTGTTCCCCGGCGCCCCCGTCCTGCACTCGCGCGACCTCGTCCACTGGCGCCAGGTCGGCGCGGCGATCTCCCGGCCCGAGGAGCTGTCGTTCAAGGGGCTGGACACCTGGCAGGGCGACTACGCCAACGACATCAAGCACAAGGACGGCGTCTTCTACCTCCTGACCTCCTGCGCAGGCTGCGGCGGCCCGCTCGTGAAGACGGCGCCGGCCGCCGCCGGTCCTTGGTCGCCGGCCGTGTTCCTGCCGATGGAGGGCATCGACCCGTCCATCTTCTTTGACGACGACGGCCGCGCCTACGTGCTGATCTGCGCGCCGCCGCCAGGCGGGGCGCGGTGGACCGGCCACCGCGCCATCCTCATGCAGGAGCTCGACCTCCACACGCTGCGGCTCGTCGGCCCGCGCTCCACGCTGGTGGACGGCGGCGACGACCCCGGTGGGCGGCCGTTCTGGCTGGAGGGCCCGCACCTCATCAAGCACGATGGCCGCTACGTGCTGATCGCCGCGCAGGGCGGCACCAAGGAGGCGCACGTGGAGGTGGCGTTCCGCGCCGACCGGCTGCTCGGCCCCTACCTCCCCGACCCGCGCAACCCGATCCTGTCGCAGAACGACCTGGATCCGGCGCGGCCGAACGCGGTGACGCAGGCCGGTCACGCCGACATCGTCGAGACGGCCGCAGGCGACTGGTGGGCCGTGTTCCTGGGCTCGCGCCCGTGGAGCCCAGACCCCCTGGCCTACAACACCGGCCGTGAGACCTTCCTCCTGCCGATGACGTGGCGCGACGGCTGGCCCGTGATCCTGCCGCCGGGGGCGCCCGTGCCCCTCGCCCTTCGCCCGCCCCGCCTTCCCGACGCGCCCTCCGGCGAGCCGCACGGCGGCGACTTCGGCTTGCGCGAGGATTTTGGATCCTCCCGGCTCGGAACGGCGTGGGTCTCGCTGGGCGCGCCGGAGTCGGCCTGGTGGCGCGCGGGCGGAGGCGCCCTGCGGCTGGCCGCGCGGCCCGTCCCGCTGGGCGGGGCCGGCCAGCCCTCGTTCCTGGCGGTGCGCCAGCAGCACACCGACTTCACCGCGGAGGTCACCGTGGCGTCGACCCCCGCCGCCGCCGGCGCGCAGGCGGGGCTCGCCGCCTATCAGGGCCGCAGGCGCTCGCTCGCGGCCGCGGTCGTCGCCACACCCGGCGGACGGGAGGTGCGGCTCATGCGCGTGGATGCGGACGAGGGCCCGCCGGAGGGCGTCGTGGTGGCGCGCGCGCCCCTGCCCGGACGAGGGGCGGGACGCGGGCCGGTGCGCCTGCGCCTCATGGTCCACGGCCGCGACCACGCCTTCGCCTACGCCGTGGGCTCCGGCGCCTGGCGGCCGATCGGCCCTGTACAGGACGGGACGTTCCTGAGCACGCGCGGCTCGCAGGGCTTCACCGGGACGCTGGTGGGGCCCTTCGCCACAGCGCCCTCCTGAGGCCTCCCGGCGGCTTGCGCGTGATTGCATACGCAGTCATCAACGCGGGGAGGGAGACGCCGATGACCGGTCCGGAGCTGGTGGTGCGCGCGGCGCGGGCTGACGACATAGACGCCCTGGTGGACCTCGCCGTCTCCGTCGGCTCCGGCATGACGACCTTTCCCGCCGACCCCGACGCCATCGCGCGCAAGCTCGACGCCTCTCTCCGCAGCTTCCGGGCGACCGCCGACCCGCAGGATGCGCAGCACCTCCTCGTGTTGGAGGACCTGGAGGGCGGCGCGGTGGTGGGCGTGGCGGCCGTCTACCCCAGCGTCGGCCGGCCGTTCGGCTTCTTCTCCTACAAGGTGAGCCGGCTGGTGCACCGCTCCCGCTCGCTGGAGCGGGGCGTGGACACCGAGCTGCTCACGCTCGCCAACGACTACACGGGTGTCACCGAAGTGGGCACGCTGGTGCTGCGGCCCGAGCTGCGGGGCACGGGCGCGGCGCGCTTCCTGGCGCGCAGCCGCTACATGCTCCTGGCCGCCTTCCCCCAGCTGTTCGCCACGCGCATCATGGCGGAGATGCGCGGCTGGCAAGACGCGGCGGGCGTTTCGCCCTTCTGGGAGGCGGTGGGCGCCCGCTTCTTCGCCATGGAGTTCGAGCCCGCGGACCGGCACAGCGCCGTCTCCGGCGCCGAGTTCATCGCCGAGCTCATGCCCAAGCACCCGATCTACACCGCCCTCCTGCCGGAGGCGGCGCGGGCGGTGATCGGGCGACCCCACGCCTCCAGCGCGCCCGCCATGGCCATGCTGCTCGACGAGGGCTTCCGCTACGAGAACCACGTGGACGTGTTCGACGCCGGGCCGCAGGTGCACTGCGACCGCGACCGCGTCCGCACCGTGGCCGAGAGCCGCGCAGGCGCCGTGCGGCCCGCCCCCGGCATGGGCGAGACGCACGCCCTGATCTCCACGGTGGAGCTGGACGACTTCCGCGTGGTGCGCGCCCGCACCGTCCTGGACGAGGCGGGCGCGGCGCTGGACGACGCCGTGCAGCGCGGCCTGCGGCGGGGGGCCGGCGCGGCGGTGCGCTCCTCGCCGTCGCACGCGCCGCTCCGCGCCGTGGCGGCCTGAGGCGCGGGCGTGGGCCCGCCCTTCATCGACGCCGCGCAGGTGGAGGCGGCGCTGGACACCTCCGCGCTCGTGGACGCGCTGCGCACCGCCTTCCTCGACCCGCCCGCCGCGCCCGACCGGCTGGCGCTGCCCCTGGGCGGCCCGGGCGGTGCGCCCGCCTCGCTCCTCGTCATGCCCGCCGTGCGCGCGGGCGGGCTGGCGGTGGTCAAGCTCGTGACCGTGCACCCGCACCTGGGCGCGCGGCCGGGCGGCGCCGTGCGCGCGACGGCCGTGGCGCTGGACGCAGCCACCGGCGAGTGGCGCGCGCTGATCGACGGCCACAGCCTGACGGTGCGGCGCACGGCCGCCGCCTCCGTGCTCGCCGCCCGCACCCTGGCGCGGCCCGACAGCCGCGACCTTCTGGTGGTCGGCGCGGGCGCGGTGGCCGAGGCGCTGGCCCGCGCCTACGCCGAGGTGTTCCCGCTCCGCTCCGTGTCGGTCTGGGCGCGCCGGCCGGAGGCGGCCGCCACCCTGGCCGCCGCCCTTCGCGAGGCCGGACTGCCCGCCCGGCCCGCCCTGGACGGGCTGGACGCAGCCGTGGCCCGCGCCGACCTGATCAGCGCCGCCACGCTCTCCGAGACGCCGCTCATCTGCGGCGGGGCCGTCCGCCCGGGCGCGCACGTGGACCTGGTGGGCGGCTTCCGGCCCGCCATGCGCGAGGCGGACGACGCGCTGATGGCCCGGGCGCGCGTGTGGGTCGACACGCCCGCCGCGCTGGCGGAGGCCGGCGACCTCGTGCAGCCGATCGCCTCGGGCGCCCTGCGCGCGGCGGACGTCGGCCTCCTCGCCGACGCCCTGCGAAGCCCGCCGCCGCGCGAGGCGGACGGGGTGACCGTGTTCAAGTCCGTGGGCTGCGCGCTGGAGGACCTCGCCGCCGCCGAGCTCCTGCTGGCCCGCGTCGCCGCCACCGCCGCCGCAGTCCGCGCCGCATGAGCTGGGACGCCGACCCGCAGGTCGCCTCGCCGTGGGGCCGACCCATCGCCGAGCTCCTGGAGCCGCGGCCCCGGCGCCAGTCGCTGCCCGGCTTCGACCCCGTCTACTCCGACATCGTCGACTACATCGTCCGCTGCACCCACCGCATCTGGGAGGAGAAGGACGTCGGCCTGTGCCGCACCCACTACTCCGCCGACTGCCCGGTGTGGACGCTGGCGGGCCGCTCCGCCGGCGCGGAGGAGGTGACGCGCAACACGCTCGCCTCCGTCGGCGCGCATCCCGATCGCAGCCCGGTGGCGGAGGACGTGATCTGGAGCGAGGACGCGCCGGGCGTGTTCCTTTCCTCCCACCGCATCGTCAGCTGGGCCAGCCACCTGGGGCCCGACGCCGCGCTGGGCGCGGCCACGGGCCTGCGCCGCGGCGTGCGCGTGATCGCCGACTGCCTGTGCCGCGACAACCTGATCGTCGAGCTATCGAAATACGCCCTCGGGAAGCGGGATT
>CAXSHO010000031.1:8615-22271 GCA_964237305.1 uncultured Caulobacteraceae bacterium | reverse complement strand
CCTGCAGGCCGCGCGCGAGCTCGGCTTCGACCCCCTGGAGCTCGCCCGCCGTCAGGCCGCCGCCGACCGCGAAGGCGATCCGGCGCGCCATGTTTGGCTCTCCGACGAGCGCGCCCGGGTGCGCGAGGCGCCGCCCGCCGCCGTCCCGTCCGGCCACCCGGCCGCGCCGCTGGTCGCGGCGCTGGAGCTGGCGTTCGGGCGCGACCTCTACGGCGAGGCGGGGGCGGTCTGCGCCCCGGGGGTGGAGGCCGTGTGGCCGTCCGGCCGGCGCACGTGGGGACGAGGCGGGTGGATCGGCCTCCTCATGCAGCTGGCCGGTCCGCTGACCGACCGCCGCTTCCGGCTGGACCACGTCGCCGCGCGCCCGCTGCCGGACGGCGACACGGCCGTGGCCTTACGCTGGGGCCTCGCCGGCCGGCACGCCGGCCCCGGCGCGTGGGGGGCGCCCACCGGGCGCGACCTCCTCCTGGTGGGCTTCTCGCACCACCGGATGCGCGGAGGGCTGATGGTGGAGGACGTCACCCTCTACGACGAGCTGGCGGTGCTGCGTCAGGTTGAAGGCGGGCTGGGCGCATGAACGCCGAGGCGTTGGTGGCGGGCCTGTGGCGGCGCGAGCCGGCCGCCTGGGCGCGCGTGCTGCAGAACGCCCGGCTGCAAGGCTTCGGCGGCGAGGCCTACGGCACGGAAGCCGCCCGCGAGCTGTGGTTCCGCGCTCCGGCCGACGGGGCGGAGGTGGAGACGGTGACGGGCGAGCGGGGCGCCGCCGCCTTCGGCGAGGACGGGCGGGGCCGCCCCGCGGCGTTGTGGGCCGACCTACACGACGGCTGGGTCACCCGCCTGTGGCGGCTGGGCGCGGTGGCCGGGGCGGAGGCGGAAGCGGAGGTCACCGCCACGCCCGTGGACCTCGACCGCGACCAGCGCGGCGGCCGGCTCGCCTTCGACGCGCAGATGCATCCCGAGCTGGCGCCGGAGGCCCGCGCGGCCGTGGCCGCCCTGGGCGAGGCCTGGCTCCACGCGCCCCCCGCCGCCTTGGCCGGTCGGCTGCGGCGCGTGCGCCCCCTCGTGCTGCGCGCCGTGTCGCAGGGCGACCGCACCGCCGTCCTGTTCCGGCTGGAGGGGGCGGGCGACGCGGGCCTGGCGGGCGCCTTCGCCGCCGCCCGGCTGGACGGCGCGGGCGGGGTGGGGACGGTGGTGGACGAGGCGGGCCTCGACGCCGCGCTCGCCCGCCCCTGGCGACCGCACCTGCGCTGACGAGCGCCCCTAGGCCGCGCGCGCGCGCGCGCGGGCGTCCACCAGCCGCACGGCCTCGTGCGCGGAGAGCGCGGCGCCCTCCTGCCAGGCGGGCAGGTAGCTCATGTGCTCGCCCGCGAACAGGAACGGGCCGTCGCCGGCGGCCAGCACCGCGTAGTCCGTCCTGCGCTGCGCCTCCGTCCACTGCGCCGCCACGCCCTCCGCGTAGGGGGTCTGGCCCCAGCACACGGTCACCGGGCGGGTGAGCTCGCGGCCGCGGCCGGGGTGGAACTTGTCCACCACGCGCCGGGCGATGTCGAAGCGCTCGTCGAACGGGCGGGCGGCGTACCTGATCGGGTTCTCCGGCCCCGAGAAGCCGATGGAGTAGGCGGCGGTGAGCACGCCGCGGTCGCGCCCCAGGCCGCCGCTGGGATACCAGACGACCTCGTTCTCCTCCGACGTCCAGCCCAGGCCGCCGTACTGGAAGTCGTCCTGCTCCCAGAAGCGGCGGCTCTCGAAGGCGACCTTGGTGGCGGTGTAGTAGGGCACGGACGCCACCGCCTCGCGCACCCGGGGCGAGAAGTCGGACGGGATGCGCTTCAGCACCGACAGCGGCAGGGTGCAGATGCACACTTCGGCGTCCAGCACGTGCTCGCCGCCGCCGTCCGCGTAGAGGATGCGCACGCCCCCCTCGCGACGTCGGATCGCCTTGACCTCCGCGCCGAAGCGCACGGCGGGACGCACGCGGCCCAAGAGGCCCATGGCGATCCGGTCCATCCCGCCCACGGGCTGCAGCATGGGCGCCTGCATGTCGATGGTCTCCTCGAACACCAGGGCGTCGCCCCAGAAGTCCGAGCGGATCATCTCCTTCAGCCCGATGCCCGGGCCGCCGCGCTCGGGGTGGTCGTAGGCGCCGGGCGCGTCGAGCTGGCCCGCGCGCACGGAGCCGCCGTAGGCCGCCCGCTTGTCCAGGTCGCCGTACTTGGACAGGAAGGCCAAGAGGCGCCGTCGGTCCAGCCCGGTCAGCTCCTTGTCCAGCGCGCCGCGGTCCACCGACTTGGCGAGGAGCTCGGCGATCTCGCCGCGCATGTCGTTCACGGCTTGGCGATTGCTCACCACCTTGCCGCCGTAGTCCAGCTTGGCGGCGCGGTTGGCGTTGACCATCACCTCCAGCGGCACGGCCAGGGTGCGGGCGTAGCCGATCATGGCGTGGTGCCACTGCGGGATCCGGCCCGCGCCGGCGTTGAAGTAGGTCTCGCGGTCGGCCTGCCAGCCGCAGACCTGGTCGGGGCGGCCCGTCTGCTGGATCCGGTCTCCCGCGCGCACCGTCCACACCCGCCCGCCCGCCCTTCGCGACGCCTCCAGCACCGTCACCTCGTAGCCGGCGGCCCGCAGCTCGTAGGCGGCCACCAGCCCGGCGATCCCCGCACCGAGCACCGCCACCCGCGTCCCCCGGCCGCCGCTGCGTGGCAGGGCCGCGGCCTGCGCGCCCCCGGGCGCGGCCAGGAGGCCCAGCCCCTGCATGGCCACATACAGGGCGTTGTAGCCGCCGGCGGCGCCGACGGCGGACAGGAAGGCGCGGCGCGAGGGGGCGGTCATCGGGTTCGGTCGGGGCCTTCCGAGGGGCTGGGACATGATCGTCGCTTCTGTGACTGCGATTGCAAGCCGACCTGTCGCCGCGGGCGCATGCCGTGGCCGCCCCGCTCGCTCAGACGTGCTCCGCCCCGCTCGCTCAGACGTGCTCCGCCACGTTGGCGAAGGCGTCGCGGCCCGCGTGCGCCGCCCCCGTCCACGCCTCCAGCCCGCTCTGCCCGAAGGCGATGCGGCCGAAGGGCTCGGCCGCCGTCTTCAGCGGCGAAGGCGCGCCGTCCTTGCCGAAGTAAAAGCCCGGACCCGGCGTGACGAAGGCGTGACCCCAGCGGTTCAGCACCACCCCGGCCACGTCCCGCGACCAATCGAAGCCCGCGCCCGCGAACATCGCGTTCATCTGGTCGCGCAGCCGCCGCTCGTAGTCGGCGTAGGGCGTGGAGGCCAGGGCGAAGCGGGCGGCGGCGCCCTGCGCCTCCAGCGGCGCCCGTCCCGGCTGCGGGAACGGCACGTAGACCGTCATGACGATGGGCTTGTCCGGGTGCAGCGGCGCGGACCGGCCGCCCACCACCATGGGCCGGCGCAACGCCCCGTAGAAGCCGAAGCCGCCCGACCACCGCGCCGTGGAGACGCCCAGCCTGTCCAGGAAGCGCCAGTTGCGCAGCGCCACGTTGACGATCATCACCGGCGAGTAGTGGAACTGGTCCAGCGCCGCCCGCCGCGCGGGAGGCAGGTCGGACACCACGTGCTTGCCGACCCAGGCCCCCACGGCCATCACCACGGCCTTGGCGCGCACGGCGTGGAGCTTGCCGGCTTGCTGGTAGACCACGCGCACGTGGTCGGCCTTGGCCGGGTCTCCCTCGTGGCGCACCTCCACGGCCAGCGCGTTCGACTTGAGGCGGCGGCGCGCGCCGGGCCGGTCGAGCGCCGCGCGGTTCAGGGCGACGCCCTCCCCCGTCTCCGCCCTTAGCTGACGAACCGCTCGCCCAGCTCCGCCCCCGGCGTGCCCGGGGCGAAGCGGTCCAGCCCCGGCAGCGCCTTGGCCGCCAGGGCGGAGATCTGGGGGCCCGTTATGCACATGCCTTCCGTGACGAAGGCGACGGCGTCGGGCGGGACGCCCTTGGCGCGGGCGTAGTCGGCGAAGGTGATCGCGTCGAGCCGGGCGGCCTGCGCCGGGTCGGCCAGCTCCGCCCGGCAGCCCCGCAGCGTCCGCAGGCCCTGCTTGAACGGCTCGGGCCAGGGGGCGCGGGCGAGGTCGCCGTCCCACGCGTCCTTCACCCAGGCGCCGGGCGCCCCGCCGGCGCCGGGCGCGAAGTAGCCCGTCGAGGCGGACTGCTCGCCGTGGTAGATCGAGGCGGAGGTGGAGCGCTGGAACTTGATCCGGCCGGCGCCGCCCTCCGGCTCGGCCCAGGCGAAGCTCGCGGGCAGGCCGAGCTCGTCAAAGTAGCTGTCCGCCCGCTCCTTGGGCGTGACCGGGGCGATGAAGTTCATGGAGGCCTGAGGCGCGACGAGTCGCACGCCGTCCACGTCGAAGGCGTTCGCCTTGGCGTAGCCGCCGAAGATCTCCTGGTTGTCCAACACGAGCACCGAACCCTGCGGCCGCGTCTTGCTGAACTCGTAGGCCGCGCCCAACCCGCCCACGCCGCCGCCCACCACCACGAGGTCGAACACCTCGCCCGTGTCCGCGGCGGCGGCGAGGTCGCGGACGTAGGCTCCGTCGCGGATGCCGTGGCCCGTGTTCATGACGCCGTAGGTGTTGCCGTTGGAGCCGGCGTAGTCGCCCACCCCGCCCGGCCCGTTCCACGCCCCCGCCCCGTCCGCGCGCTGCGCCCAGGCCTGCGAAGCGGGGCACAGCAGCGACGCGCCCGCGCCCATCAGCGCGCCGTTCATGAAGTCCCGCCGGCTGATCCGCGGGTCGAGGTCGTTGCTGGGCATGAGCTACTCTGCGAGGGTCCGCTTCGGTCGTGCGCGCGAGGCGCGGCTCTGCGCCGTCCGCACACCGCCGAGGCGGCCCACCCAGGTCGTGAACGGCGGCAGGTCGAGGCGGCCGCCCGCCACCGCCACCCCCGCGCCGCTGACCGCCAGCGAGGTGGCCGTCGCCGCTCCCGGAAGCCGCAGCGTGCGCGGCTGCGCGCCCATGTTCAGCGCCACCAGCACGGTGCGCCCACCCGGCGCCCGGCGCGTCCAGGCCAGCACGTCAGGTCCGGCGTCGTCCACAAGCGTCATGTCGCCCTCGCGCAGGGCGGGCTCCGTGCGGCGGAGCGCGATCAGCCGGGTCGTCCAGTTCAGCAGCGAGTCGGGGTCCGCCGCCTCCGTCTCCACGTTGACGGCGGCGTGGTCGGCGCCGGCCGGCAGCCACGGCCGCGCGGAGGTGGTGAAGCCCGCCTGCGGGCCCGGTGTCCACTGCATGGGCGTGCGCTCGCCGTCGCGGCCCTTCTCCTTCGGCCAGCCGGTGAGGCCGATAGGGTCGCGCACGTCCTCCCGCCGGGTGGGCGTGTGCGTGCGCATGCCGAGCTCGGCGCCGTAGTAGGTCAGCGCCGTGCCGCGAGACAGGTAGAGGATGGCGGCGATCCCCTTGGCGATGGCTTGGTCGTGGACGCCGTCGGCGAACTTGTCGAAGGAGCGCACGCTGTCGTGGTTGTCGAACACGAACAGGGGCTGGCCGCCGCCGAACGCGGTCTGCGACTCCTGCAGGCGGCGGCGGAACCACTCGGGGCTGTACTTGGGGCCGCCGAAGCCCAGGAAGGTGTCCATGGGCAGCTGGATCCCGTCCAGCTTGGGCGCGCCGTACCACCGGCGCATCTCGGCGGGGCCTTTCACCCAGGTCTCGCCCACCAGCACGCGGTCGCCGCCGTAGCCGTCCACGAGCTTGCGCAGGCGGCGCACCACGTCGTGCTCCTCCGGCAGGTCGTCGGTGAACACGTTGCGCAGCTTGGGCGCGCCCCAGGCGTCCAGCCCGCCGACCTCCGGCTCGCTGCGCAGCTGCGGGTCCTCGAACAGCGTGGTGACCGCGTCCAGCCGGAAGCCGGCGGCGCCCCGGTCGAGCCAGAAGCGCACGACGTCGAACATCGCCCGCTCCACGGCCGGCTCGCGCCAGTTCAGGTCCGGCTGCTGGCGATAGAAGCGGTGGTAGTAGAACTGCCGACGCGCCGGGACCCACTCCCAGGCCGAGCCGCCGAAGCCGGACGTCCAGTTGTTGGGCGGCGCGCGCCCGTCGTGCGCGTTGGCGCGCTGGAAGGCGGACACGCCCGGGGCGTCCGCCGGCGCCCCGTCGCTCCAGACGTACCAGTCCGCCTTGGCGTTGGTGCGCGAGGACGCCGACTCGCGGAACCAGGCGTGCTGGTCGGAGGTGTGGTTCAGCACCAGGTCCATGATGACGCGCACGCCGCGGGTCCGCGCCTGCGCGATCAGCCGGTCCAGGTCGGCCATCGCGCCATACTGCGGATCGACGGCCCGGAAGTCGGCGATGTCGTAACCGAAGTCGACCTGCGGCGAGGGGTAGGTGGGCGTCAGCCAGATGGCGTCGACCCCCAGGCGCTGGAGATAGGGCAGCCGCGCGGTGATTCCGTTCAGGTCGCCCACGCCGTCGCCGTTCGAGTCGGCGAAGCTGCGCGGGTAGACCTCGTAGATCACCGCCCGTTTCCACCACGGATCGGCCGCATGCGGGGCGGCCGCCGCCGAAGTTGCGGCCAGGAGCGCGGCCAGGACGCCGCCGACGAGCCGCACCGCCAAGCTACTCCGCCGCCATGAGCGGCTCGGCGCGGCCGGCGTAGGGGACGTTGCGGCCGCCGTAGCGTCGCACGCGCAGGTTGGCCTGCTCGCCGTGGCCGCTGAAGCCCTCCAGCGCGCACAGCCGCGAGCAGTACTCGCCGATGTGGGTGGAGGCCGCGTCGCTGGTCACCTCCTGGAAGGTGCAGGTCTTGAGGAACTTGCCGACCCAGAGCCCGCCCGTGTAGCGCGCCGCCTTGCGGGTGGGCAGGGTGTGGTTGGTGCCGATCACCTTGTCTCCGTAGGCCACGTTGGTGCGCGGCCCCAGGAACAGGGCGCCGTAGTTGGTCATGTCGCGCAGGAAGCGGCGCGGATCGCGCGTCATCACCTGCACGTGCTCGCTGGCGATGTCGTCGGCGACGCGCACCATCTCGTCCTCGTCCTCGCAGACGATGACCTCGCCGAAGCTCTCCCAGGCGCGCCGCGCGATCTCGGCGGTGGGCAGGATGGCGAGCAGCCGCTCGATCTCGGCCAGGGTGTCGCGCGCCAGCTTCTCGCTGGTGGTCAGGAGCACGGCGGGGCTGTCCGGTCCGTGCTCGGCCTGACCCAGGAGGTCGGTGGCGCACAGCTCGCCGTCCACCGTCTCGTCGGCGATCACCAGCGTCTCGGTGGGGCCGGCGAACAGGTCGATGCCCACGCGGCCGAACAGCTGCCGCTTGGCCTCGGCCACGAAGGCGTTGCCCGGGCCCACCAGCATGTCCACCGGTGCGATGCTGGCGGTGCCCACCCCCATGGCGCCCACGGCCTGGATGCCGCCCAGGCAGTAGATCTCGTCGGCGCCCGCCATGTGCTGCGCGGCCACGATCGCCGGCGCCGGCCCGCCCTGGTAGGGCGGCGCGCAGGTGATGACGCGGCTCACGCCCGCCACCTTGGCGGTGATCACGCTCATGTGCGCCGAGGCCAGGAGCGGATACTTGCCGCCGGGCACGTAGCAACCGGCCGCGCTCATGGGGACGTGGCGATGGCCCAGCCGCACGCCCGGCAGCGTCTCCACCTCCACGTCCTGCAGCGAGTCGCGCTGGATCCGGGCGAAGTTGCGCACCTGGGTCTGGGCGAACGCGATGTCGTGGAGGTCCTGCGCGGTGAGCTTGTCCAGGCAGGCGTCGATCTCCGCGGGCGTGAGGCGATAGCTCTCGCGGTCCCACTTGTCGAAGCGGACGCTGAGCTCGCGCACGGCTGCGTCGCCCCGCGCCTCGATGTCGGCCAGGATGCCCTCGACCGTGTCGCGGACGCGGCGGTCGGCGTCGGCCCTGGCGGCCGCGTCGCCGCCGCGCTTGATCCACTCGGCCATCAGCTTCTCCTCCGCGCTACGGCTCAGGCCGCCTTCGCCGCCCATGTGGCGACCCGCGCGTCCATGACGGCCAGCGCCCGGTCCAGCCGCCGCAGCAACTCCTCCACCTCGGCGGCGGTGATCACGAGCGGCGGCGCGATCAGCGCGGCGTTGTTCAGGGGCGCGACGCCGGCGGGGTAGACGATCAGCCCCTGGTCCACGCAGTCCTGCACGAAGGCCGCTGTGGCGTTCAGCTCCGCGGGCGGCGGCGCCCGGCTGGCGCGGTCCAGCACGAACTCGAACCCCCACATCAGGCCGCGGCCGCGCACGTCCACCATCGAGGAGTAGCGCTGCGACAGGGCTTCCAGCCCCCGCCGCAGCTCCTCGCCGCGGCCGCGGGCGTTGCTGATGAGGTCGTGGCGCTCGATGTAGTCCACCACCGCCAGGCAGGTGGCGGCGCTCAGCGGGTTGCCGGAGAAGGTGTGTCCGAAGGGGGCGACGCCCGAGCCCTCGCGCATGACCTCGACCACCGCCTCGCGCAGCAGAACCGCCGCCATGGGAGTGTAGCCGGCGCTGACGCCCTTGCCGGTCAGGATCATGTCGGGGACGATCCCCTCCTGCGCCGAGGCGAACCAGGCGCCTGTGCGGCCGAGGCCGGTGATGACCTCGTCCATGATCAGGAGCACGCCCACGCGATCGCAGATCTCGCGCAGGCGCGTAAAGTAGCCCGGCGGCGGAACGAGCACGCCCCCCGCCGCGCCCACGATGGGCTCGGCGATCACCGCGGCCACCGTGTCCACGTCCTCGGCCAGGATGGCCGCCTCGAACGCCCTGGCGGCCGCCTCGCCGTAATCGTCGCCCGCCTCGCCGCCGTAGCGATAGGCGTAGGCCGGCGGCGCCACGGGGAAGGCGTGCAGCAGGGAGCCGTAGTCCGCCCGCCGCGAGCCGTGGCCCGACATGGAGACCGCCCCCATGGTCATGCCGTGGTAGCTGATCTCGCGGCCCAAGACCTTGGTCTTCCCCGGCCGGCCCCGCTCGCGCCAGTACTGCAGGGCCACGCGCAGGGCGTACTCCGACGCCTCCGACCCGCTGTTGACGAAGAACACCCAGTCCAGGTCCCCGGGGGCCAGCGCGGCGAGGCGCGCGGCCAGGGCCTCCGCCGGCGCGTTGCTGAACTGGGTGCGGAAGGTGAAGGCCAGCCGGGCGGCCTGGTCGCGCATGGCCTCGGCGATCTCCTCCACGCCGTGGCCGATGTTGGCGGTCATGGCGCCGCTGGAGCCGTCCAGGTAGTCGCGCCCCTCCGCGTCGTAGACGAACACGCCCTTGCCGTAGGCGGCCACAGGGTAGGTCTTGGCGAGGCTCTGCTTGAGGAGCGCGCTGGGCGGCATGGACGGCGTCTCCGCGCTCAGGGCCGGGTCGCGCCGACCACCTGCCAGGTGTCGGCGTATTGCTGGAAGCTGGTCAGCCGACCGTCGTCGACGGTCCAAACGTGCGCCATCTGCGCGTCGATCGTCTTGCCGGTGACGCGGTGGCGGCCTTTGTAGCGGCCCTTCGTGAGCACGATCCGGTCGCCCGCGGCGGTGACTTCGTCGACCTGCACGACGAAGTCGTCCCAGTCCGCAGGCACCCGGTCCAGGACCCCCTTGGACACCGCGTCCGGCCCGATGCAGGGGTTGGCGTCGGCGTAGGGGTAGCTCTCCGCCTCCAGCCAGAAGACGTCGTGCGACAGCAGCGCGCGGGCGGCCGCGCCGTCGCCGCGCGCGAAGGCGGCGTAGAAGTCGCGCACCACGTCGGCGTTCGCCAAGCTCATCGCCAGCCTCCTCGTCCACGAGCGGCGATTAACGCTTGCTGGAGCGACAAGCAAGCTATAGTCCGCCAGGCATAGTCGCAGCCGCGCCGGAGCCTCCTTGTGAAGATCATGTCCGTGACCGCCTTCGGCGGCCCCGAAACCCTGGCCATGTCGGACGCCGCCGAACCCGCGCCCGGCGCGGGCGAGGTGCTGGTGGACGTGGAGGCAATCGGCGTCGGGCTGGTGGACGTCTTCCAGCGCCTGGGCCGCTACCCGGGCCTCACCGAGCCCGGCTTCATCCCCGGGCTGGAGGTCGCGGGCGTGGTGACGAAGGCGGGCGAAGGGGTGGACGCCGCCATGGTGGGCCGCCGCGTATTCGCCCAGGTGCCGCGCGGCGGCTACGCGGAGAAGGCGGTGGCCGGCGCCGCGCAGGTGACGCCCATCCCCGACGGCGTATCGTTCGCGGACGCGGTGGCGCTGGGCATCAACGCGCTCGTCGCCGAGCTCGCCTTAGACAAGACGGCGCCGGCCGCCGGCGACGCGGTCCTGGTCCGCGGCGCGGGCGGCGGCATCGGCGTCATGGGCGTGCAGGTCGCTGCGGCGCGTGGCGCGATGGTGACCGCCGTCACCTCGTCGGCCGGGCGCGGCGAGAAGCTGAAGGCCCTGGGCGCGTCCGCCGTGGTGGACCGCACGGCCGGCGACGGGGCGGGCGGCGGCCCCTACGACGTGATCCTCGATCCCGTCGCAGGCGAGGACACGGTGAAGTTCCTGAGCCAGCTGAAGCCCAACGGCCGGCACATCGTGGTGGGCTTCGCCGGCGGCCTGCCCGGTCCGGACCTCAACATGGGGCTGGTGATGAACTTCCAGAAAACGGTGGCGCTGCACACCTTCAGCCTGAACACCTACGCGCCCGAACACCTGTCCTCGCTTCTGGGCGAGATGTTCGGCCGGGTGGCTGCGGGGAGGCTCAAGCCGGTGGTGGACGCGCAGCTGCCCCTGGCGGAGGCCGCCGAGGCGCACCGGCGCATCGAGGCGGGCGCCTTCGGCAAGATCGTGCTGCTGCCGAAGTAGGATCGCGCCCGTGGCCTTCCACAGCTTGGGCGGCCACGCCTGCGGCCCCGGCTGCCGACACAACCGCTGGCATCCGCACATCGCCCCGGCGCTGAGGATCGCGTCGGGCGACACGGTGGAGCTGTCCACGCGGGACGCGGTCGACGGCCAGATTCTGCCGCACATGACCACGGCGGACCTCCCCGACCTCAAGCTCGGCCGCGTGCACCCGCTGACCGGCCCCGTGTTCGTGGAGGGCGCGGAGCCCGGCGACCTTCTGGCGGTGCACGTGGAGAAGGTCGAGGCGTCCGAGCGCGCCTTCACGGCCACCTTCCGCGGCCGGGGTCTCGTCACCGACCTGTTCCCCGGCCCCATCCTGGTCCACTGGGAGCTGGAGGACGGCTGGGCGACGAGCCCGCAGGTGCCGCACGTGCGCATCCCGGGCGCGCCGTTCATGGGCACGATCGGCGTGGCGCCCTCCCTGGAGCGGCTGCGCGCGGTGAACGCGCGCGAGCGCGCCGTGCTCGACCGCGGCCTCCTCGTCATGCCCCCGCGCGCCGAGGACGCGGAGCCCGCCGACCCCGCCATCGCCGCGGAGGCTTGGCGCACCGCCCCCGCCCGCGAGACAGGCGGCAACATGGACATCCGCCAGCTGACCGCCGGCTCCACCGCCTGCTTCCCCGTCGACACGCCGGGCGCTCTGTTCTCCGTGGGCGACGGCCACTTCGCCCAGGGTGACGGCGAGACCTGCGGCACCGCCATGGAGATGGCCGCCGTCTTCACCGCCCGCTTCGAACTCCTGAAGGGCGAGGCGCGCGCCCGCGGCCAGACGAGCCCCACCTTCGTGTTCCACGCCATGGACACGCCGGGCGTCGGCGACCGCGGATGGTTCGCCACCACCGGCATCTCGGTCGCGCCCGACGGCGCCGTCGGCCACATGGACGCGAGCCTCGCGGCGAAGAACGCGGTGGCCGCCATGGTCGACGCCCTGGCGCACGACTACGGCCTCACCCGCGACCAAGCCTACATCACCGCCAGCGTCGCCGGAGACCTGAAGATCAGCTCCATCGTCAACGTGCCCCACGCGCAGGTCACCATGACGGTGCCCCGCTCCATATTCGTCGGCTGACCTCGACGTCCTCGGAGTTCTGACCCATGCGCTTTTGCAGGATCACCCACGACGGCCGTACGGGCCTGGCCACGCCCGCCGGCGACGGGGTGCGCGCGGTCTTCGACCCGGCGCTCGCCGACCTGGACGCGCTCGTACGCGAGGGGCCCGACGCGCTCCACCGCGCGGCGCAGGCCTGCGTGGCCGGGGAGGTGCTCGCGGGCGACGCCGTGGCGTTCCTGCCACCGCTGGTGTGCGCGCCCAAGATCGTCTGCGTGGGGCTGAACTACGTCGACCACGCCGCGGAGGCCGGGTTCAAGACGCCCGACTTCCCCACCCTGTTCGGCCGCTTCAGCTCCAGCCTGGTCGGCCACGGCGCGCCGCTGGTGAAGCCCCGCCAGTCTGACCAGCTCGACTTCGAGGGCGAAATGGTCGCCGTGATCGGCCGGGGCGGCCGCGACATCGCCGAGTCCGCGGCGCTGGACCACGTGGCGGCGTACTCCGTCTTCAACGACGGCTCCGTGCGGGACTACCAGATGAAGACGCCGCAGTGGACGGCGGGCAAGAACTTTGACGGAACGGGCGCCTTCGGCCCATGGCTTGTGACCGCCGACGAGCTGCCCGCCGGGGCCGCCGGCCTGAAGATCGAGACGCGGATCAACGGCGCGGTGGTGCAGAGCGCGTCCACCGCCGACATGGTGTTCGACGTCAAGACGCTGGTCTCGCTCCTGTCTTCCTTCATGACGTTGGAGCCCGGCGACGTGATCGTCTCCGGCACCCCCGCAGGCGTCGGCATGAGCCGCACGCCGCCCCTTTGGCTCAAGCCCGGCGACGTGTGCGAGGTGGAGGTCGAGGGCGTCGGCCTCCTGCGCAACCCGGTGGCGGCCGCCTGACTGCCGAGGGCCGCCCTGCTAGAGCAGCACCTCGTCCTCGTAGATCTGGATCTCCACGTTCCCGTCCTGCGCGAACTTGGGCACGTCCTCCATCGCCGCGTGGCCCTGCGGGCTCGCCAGCGCCGCGTGGGCGCCGGCCGCGTCGTCGAAGTGCAGGGTGGCTATGAACAGCACGTCGAGCCCGCCCGCCTCCCGGTGCACCGGCCCGGTGCTCAGCTCGTAGCGGCGCAGGCCGGGCAGGGCGAGCGCCAGGGGCAGGTGCGTCTCACGGTAGTACGCCTCGTAGTGTTGCGGGTCGGCGGGGCGCTTGTGGATCGCGATCAGCTTGGCCATGGCGGCGTCTCCGTGCCGAGACCGCCCCGTGGCGGCGCCGGCTTGAACGCCACCCTAGCAATGTGTACGGTATGAACAAGGGTGCGGCCGGCGTTCGGGCGGTGCGCCCGAGAGCGCCGCCGTGACGTCCACCCTGCTGTTCATGTCCTACACGCCCCGCGCCGACAGCGATGAGCGCGGCTACGAGGACTGGCTGCGCGCGGTGGACAACCCCTTCTTCAACGCCCAGCCCGCCATCGCCCACTACAGCAACTGGAGGCTGCGGACGCCCCTCGGCGGGTTCAGCCACTTCGACTTCATGCTGCTGTCCCCCGGCGCCTCGCCGGGCGACCTGTTCGGCGCGCCGGAGGTGCAGGCCTTCGTGGGCGGCTGGACGCGCGAGTGGGGCCGCGAGCCCGACGGCCCGCCCGAGCGGAACTGCGGCTGCTGCCTGCTCCAGCGCGAGGGCGGGGAGGCGGGTGACTGGGCCGACGCCATAGCCGTCGCCCTCGACGATCCCGGCGCGCCCGGCGAGTCGTGGCGGCTCGGCGCCGAGCTGATCGGCAGCGACGGCATCGCGGCGGCGAGCGAGGTGCTTGGCGCCGCGGTCGAGGCGCTGGCGGCGGTCGGCCTGACCAGCATCTCGGTC
>CAXSHO010000031.1:7309-8605 GCA_964237305.1 uncultured Caulobacteraceae bacterium | reverse complement strand
CTTCAGGACTTCGACGAGGGTCGGCACGTCGCGGCGGATCGGGTCGAAGCCGAGCGCACCGTTGCGGTGCGGGACGCGGCCGGTCATCAGGGCCCCGCGCGAGGGCTGGCAGATCGGCGCCGAGCTGATCGGCCCCGCCCCGTTCCAGACGCTCACCCGCCGCTTCCTCGGCGACGGGGCGGCGGCCGCGGACGGCGCGCGCGCGGAGCTGATCGCCGCGCCATGAGGCCGCCCATGGACGACCCGCCCCTGCCGCCCCGCCGGCCCGATATGACGCTGGCGCGGCCCGAGCTCTTCAACGCCGAGACGGCCGACAGCTTCAAGCGCGTGGCCGGCTTCGACGGGGTGGAGATCCGCGATCTCGGCCTCGGCGCGCTCAGCGGCGGCGCACTGGCCGGCCAGGTGTTCCGCTGCGCCCACCCCCGCACGCCGCTGCCGGGCACCTGGCACATGCACGACCTCGCCTTCCAGATCGGCTTTATCACGCGCGGCTGGGGCCTGTACGAGTTCGAGGGCGTCGGCCGGCTCAAGCTGGAGGCGGGCGCCTCCATCTTCCACCTGCCGCGCAACCGCCTGCGCATGCTGGACTGCTCCGACGACTTCGAGGGGCTCTGGCTCAAGAGCTCCGACCGAGACCGCATCACCGCCTTCATCCCCGACGCGGCCACGGGCGCCTGGTCGGAGCGGACGGTGGTGCGCGAGCTCGGCTGAGGCGATGACGCCCCGCTACGACCTCCTCATCATCGGCGCCGGCCTCAGCGGCATGCACCAGCTGCACGCCGCGCGGGGCCTGGGCCTGTCCGTCCACGTCCTGGACGCCGGCGAGGACGTGGGCGGCACCTGGGCGGCCAACCGCTATCCCGGCTGCCGCTTCGACTCCGAGTCCTACACCTACGGCTTCTCCTTCTCCGACGAAATCCTACGCGACTGGGACTGGAGCGAGATGTTCGCCTCCCAGCCGGAGACGCGCCGTTATTTCGAGTTCGCGGCCGACCGGCTGGACCTGCGGCGCGACATCACGTTCGGCGCCCGCGTCGCCTCCGCCGCCTACGACGAGGCGGCCGGCGAGTGGGAGGTCGCGACCGACGGCGGGTTGACGGTGCGGGCGCGCGTGCTCGTCACCGCCGTCGGCGTGCTGTCGGCCGCGACGATCCCGCGCTTTCCGGGGCGGGAGAGCTTCGCCGGGCGCGCCTTCCACACCGCCGACTGGCCGCGCGAGGAGGGCTTCACCCTCGCCGGCAAGCGGGTGGCGGTGATCGGGACGGGCTCCACCGGCGTGCAGGTGATCCAGGAGGC
>CAXSHO010000031.1:0-7299 GCA_964237305.1 uncultured Caulobacteraceae bacterium | reverse complement strand
GTCGCCGCGAGCGTCACCGTGCTCCAGCGCGAGGCCAGCTGGTGCAAGCCGCTGCGCAACCGCGCCCTCGACCACGCCGAGATGGAAGACGTGCGCGCCCGCTACGGCGAGATCTTCACCCGCTGCCGCGAGAGCTTCGGCGGCTTCCTGCACGCGGCCGACCCCCGCGGCGCCTTCGAGGTGTCCGACGAGGAGCGCCTGGCCGCCTTCGAGGCGCGCTACGCCGCGCCGGGCTTCGCGCTGAACCTCGGCAACTTCCACGACATCGCCACCGACGAGCGGGCGGCGAAGACGGTGGGCGACTTCCTGGCCGACAAGATCCGCGCGCGCGTCGACGACCCCGCCACGGCCGAGATGCTGATCCCCAAGGACCACCTGTTCGGCACGCGCCGCGTGGTGATGGAGACCGGCTATTTCGAGATCTACAACCAGCCGAACGTCCACCTTCACGACGTTCACGCCACCCCCATCGAGCGCGTCACGCCGGCCGGGATCGTGGTGGACGGGCGGGAGCTGCCGTTCGACGTGATCGTCTACGCCACGGGCTTCGACGCCATCCGCGGCGCCTTCGACCGCATCGACATCCGCGGCCTGGGGGGCGCCAGCCTCCGCGACAAGTGGGCGGAGGGGCCGGTCACCTATCTGGGCATGTCCGTGGCCGGCTTCCCCAACCTGTTCACCCTGGTGGGCCCCCACAGCGCAGGCACCTTTTGCAACGTGCCGCGCTGCGCCGAGCAGAACGTGGAGTTCGTCACCGCCCTGTTGCGGCACATGCGCGACGGCGGCTGGACGCGGGCGGAGGCGCAGGGCGACGCCGAGGCGAGGTGGATGGACTGGATCGTCGCGGAGGCCGAGCACCTGCTCGTGACCAAGACCGACTCCTGGTTCACCGGCGTGAACGCCAACGTAGAGGGGCGGGGGCGGCGGCAGATGCTCCTCTACACGGGGGGGCAGCCCTCCTACCGCGCCCTTTGCGACCGCGTGGCGGCTGCGGACTTCGACGGATTCCGCTTCGTCCGCGCTTGATCCGCAGGCGTAACTTGCCCTCCTGACAAGCAAGTGCGCTGAAACGTCGCGCTTCGCCGCAGGCGTCCAGGCGGCCTCAGCCGCCGCCGCCGCCGCCGACCAAACCCTGACGCAGCAAGCATTTCGCATCTCCGGTCGCGAGAACGGCCAACATGACGGCATGTTGACAGCGTTCCGATCCCCCCGGCATGTTCACAGCATGAAGATTGCGTAGACAGTCTGACACCGGGAAGGAGTATTGGCATGACGGTCGATCCCATGTCGCGAGTCCGGCGGGCGCTTGCCTTGAGCGTGTCCGCCGCCGCTCTCGCCGCCGCCGCCCCCGCGCTCGCACAAGTCGGCACGACCCCGGGCGCACCACCCGCGGCGGTGGCCGTGCCGCAGGCGGCCGCCAACGCCAAGCCGTCGCAGCCGCCGGCCCCCACCGCGTCGGACCAGTCGACCGCCATCTCCGAGGTGATCGTCACCGCCGAGAAGCGGGCCGTGAACATCCAGAACGTGCCGGTGGCCGTCACCGCCTTCACTGCGAAGCAGCGGCAGTTGGAAGGCATCAACACCATCCAGGACCTCACCAGCTTCACGCCAGGCTTCAGCTACTCCTCACAGCTGGACAGGCCGGTGATCCGTGGGCTGGCTCGCAATAACAGTATCTTCACAGGCGACAGCTCGGTCGGCGTCTACGACAACGACCTGTACAGCACCTCCACCTACATCGTCGGCCGTGACGACCTCCTGGTGGACCAGGTGGAGATCCTGCTCGGTCCACAGAACACGCTGTACGGCCGCAACTCCATCGGCGGGCTGATCAACACGCATTCCCGCCGCCCGTCCGAGACCTTCGGCGGCGAGGTGCGCGCCATCGTAGGCAACTACAGCACCAGCAAGTTCGAGGGCACGGTGACGGGGGCCGTTCCCTATGTCGACGGCCTGACCTTCCGCCTCAGCGGGTACTACGACGCGCAGGACCGGGGCTACTTCAGGAACCTGGGCGGCAAGGACCTCGGCGGCATCAAGCACGATCCGTACATCGAGGCTCAGCTTCAATATAAGCACGGTGACGACGAGATCTGGTTCCAGGCGCTTGAGTTCGAGTTCCACGGCGACCGCAGCGGTCCGGGCTCGCTTCAGGGCACCCCCTCGCCGGGCCCCTACGACCTCTCCTACGCCTCGGCCGCCTTCGGCCTGTTGGCCAACGGAAACTACGCCTACTCCGGAAATATCGTGCCAGGATCGGCCACAGGCGCGCTGACACCCGCCGATCCCACCACCATCAAGAACCGGTTGGTGAACATCGGCAAGGACACCAACATCAACAACCAACAGTACGTCTTTAACCTGCACTACACGCACAATTTCGACGGCTTTGATCTGAAGTATGTCGGTGGGTACACATTGATCAACTACTACTTGAGCGCCAACCAAGTGCTCGTACAGAACTCGGGCGTCAAGTCGTTCCAGGTGCCGACGGTCACGGGTATCCCGCCGCTGACCGTCGACACGCAGGAGGGGCTCGATTACGCCTTCAAGGACGCTTACTACAGCCAGGAGATCGATCTCACCTCGACCACGAAGGGGCCGTTCAGCTGGATCGCCGGCTTGTACTACTTCAACGAAAAGACGACCAACCTCGTCCGCGTGTACGCCGACAGGCAGCCGCAGCTGAACGCCTCGGGCTTCAACGTGATCGGCCTGAGCGACATCAACCAGTACATCGGCAGCGTTCTGGGTCCCCGGGGCGCGGTGCCGGCGCCCGCCAGGGCCATCTACAACCCCAACCAGCAGGGCGACGCCGTCTACCAGAACTACGAGGACCTTGTGGAGAGCGAGGCGGTGTTCGGCCAGGCCAGCTACAAGCTCAACGACCAGTTCAAGATCACGGGCGGGGTCCGCTACACCTACGACCACAAGCGGGCCGACGAGCAGGCGCGCTACATCTCCCTGACGGCTCTGCCGGCCAACCTCCTGGGCGCGTTGACGCCCGGGCTGGACGTCACGCCGGTGGCCGTCTCCTTCGCCCCCGAGCGCGGCGTGTCGGTCCCCACCGTTATCGAGACCACGGGCAAGTACGCCGGCGACGCCGTGCGCAAGCTCGCCGACCATTCCAGCGCCGTCACGGGCACGCTGGCGCTCGAGTGGACCCCCGACGCCGAGACTCTGGCCTACGCCCGCTACAACCGAGGTTACAAGGCGTTCGGCTTCACCGGCGGCGTGGTGGGTCCCCATCCCGAAGCTGCGCCGGAGGCCGTCAACGACTACGAGGTGGGTCTGAAACGGACCTTCGCGCGTAACATCGTCGTCGACCTCGCAGGGTTCTACTACGACTATACGGACGACCAGATCTCGCTCTTGGTGCCGGTGGGAGCGTCGGGCACCGCCTTCACCCAATTCCTGAACATCCCCAAGGCCGTGTCGGCGGGCTTCGAGGTGACGGCGCTTTGGACGCCTGTCCCGCGCCTGAACTTCAGCCTGACCTACGGGTTCGACCATACGGAGATCAAGACGGACTGCCCGACGTTCAGCGGGACCGTGCTGCCTCCCGGCTACGAGGACAGGTGCTTCTTCGACGTGGCCGATCCCTTCGCCGCGGCCAAGGGCGCCAAGCCCCGCGGCTCTCTGGGGCCGGGGCAGGTGTTCCAGAGCGTGAAGGGGGATCCGCTGCCGAACTCGCCCGAGAACAAGGTGGCGTTCAACACCAACTACACCTTCTACTTCGATCCGGGCTCGCTCACCCTGTCGGGCACCTACACGTGGCGCGACAACGCCGTGCTCAGCGTGTTTGACCGCAGGCAGTACGACTACGCCCCGTCGTGGAGCCAGGTGGACCTGCGGGCCACCTGGGCCGCCCGCGGCGACCGGTACGAGGTCGTGGCCTACGTGAAGAACCTGTTCGACACGACCGGCTACAACTCGGCGGCGCAGGGCTTCTACAACGCCCTTCCCCAGGGCGGCGCCGGGCCCGCCTACACGGCCGCCTACGACCTGACGCCGCCGCGCCTGTTCGGCGCGGAGCTGCACTACAAGTTCTGACGGGATGGCGGAGGCGGACGACCGCGCGGCGATCGGGCGCCTCCTCTCCCGCCAGGACGCCGGCTGGACGGCGGGCGACGCGGAGGCCTTCTGCGAGGCCCTCGCGCCGGAGGTCACCTTCACCAACGTCGTCGGCAAGCGCGCCGACGGCCGGGCCGCCTTCGTCGAGTCGATCCGCGCGGTGCTGGACGGCATGTACGCGGGAAGCGCCTACCGGCAGGCGCTGGAGGCGATCGCCTTCGTCCACAAGGACGTGGCGGTGGTCGACACGGTGGCGACGCTGACCGGCTTGCGCGAGGCGCCGCCCGGCGGCCGGGCGCCTGACGGGGCCATGCACCAGCGGCCGCAGCAGGTCATGGTGCGCCGGCCCGAAGGTTGGGAGGTGGTCGCCTTCCACAACGTCATCATCCATCCCCGCTTCCTTCCCGCCGCCGCCGGAGACGACCCCCGATGAAAGCCGTGATCGTCTCCCGAGACGGCGCCGACGGGGGCGCGCGACGCCTCGTCCTCGGCGACGTGGCCGAGCCGCAGCCGCAGCCGGACGAGATGGTGGTCGAGGTCCGCGCGATCTCGCTGAACCGCGGCGAGGTGCTCAACGCCCTCCACGGGGCGGACGCGGGCCATCGCCCGGGATGGGACTACGCGGGCGTCGTCCTCGCCGCGCCCGCCGACGCGGGCCACGCTCCGGGCGACCGGGTGTTCGGCCTCCTGCCGCGGGGGGCCTGGGCCGAGCGCGTCGCGGCCTCGCCCGCGCGCGTGGCCGCCATCCCGGACGGTGTGGGCTTCGCGCAGGCCGCCGCCCTGCCGGTGGCGGGGCTGACCGCCGCCCTGGCGCTGGCCAAGCGCGACGATCTCGCCGGCCTCGCGGTGCTGGTCACCGGAGCCACGGGCGGCGTGGGGCTTCTCGCCGTGCAGCTGGCGGCGCGCGCGGGCGCGCGCGTCACGGCCCTCGCGCGCGACAGGGCGCAGGCCGACCTCCTGCGGCGGCTGGGCGCGGCCGCCGTGGCCCACGACCTCGCCGATCTCGACGCGGAAGGTCCGTTCGACATGGCGGTGGAGGCGGTGGGCGGCGCCACGCTCGGCGCGGTGCTGGAGCGGCTGTCGGGGCGGGGCTGGTGCGTGCTCGTGGGCGACGCGGGGGGCTCGGTGACCACCTTCGACGCCGCCGGCTTCCGCCGCTTCGGCGCGACCACGCTCTACGGCTTCTTCCTGGGCGACGAGCTGACCCGCCGACGGCCCGCCGAGCCCCTCGCGGCCCTGGCCCGGGCCGTCGCGGAGGACGGCCTGGATCCGGTGATCTCCACCGAGCGCCCGTGGACGGACATCGACGCGGTGGCCCACGACCTCCTGGACCGCCGCATGATGGGCAAGGCGGTGCTCCACGTGTCCTCGTGAGCGCCACCGGCGTTGACCCGTTTGGCCGCGCCGATGTAATGACTCATGACATCACAGGGGAGTCCACCGTGTCCGAGACCATGCGTGCGATCGAGTACGACGCCTACGGGCCGCCCAAGGTCCTCCAGCTGCGCGCCGTTCCGAAGCCTGCGCCCGGCGCGGGCGAGGTGCTGGTGCGCGTCATGGCCACCAGCGTGAACCCGGTGGATGCGGTGATCCGCGCCGGCAAGCTCAGCTTCCGCACGGGCAAGACCTTCCCCAAGCGCACGGGCATCGACTTGGCGGGCGAAGTGGCGGCGCTCGGCGCGGGGGCGGCCGGTTTCAAGGTGGGCGACCGGGTCTGGGGCGTGATGGCGCTGGAGGGCGAGAGCGGCCAGGGCCAGGGCGCCGCCGCCGACTTCGTCACCCTGCCCGCCGACCGGCTGGCGCCGAGCCCCAAAGGCATGGGCGCGGTGGAGGCCGCGGGCCTCTCCAGCGTCGGCGCCGTGGCCATCCTGGCGCTGGTCGAGCGCGGCCGCCTGAAGCAGGGCGAGCGGCTCCTGGTGCGGGGTGCGGCGGGCGGCGTGGGCTGCATGGCGGTGCAGCTCGGCCGTCACCTGGGCGCGCACGTCACGGCGATCGCGTCGGAGAAGGATCTGGCCTTCGTGAAGGAGCTGGGCGCCGACGTGGCGCTGGACCGGCGCAAGACGTCCTACGCCTCGCTGGCCCGCTTCGACGTGATCCTGGACCTCGTGGGGACCGATCTCGGCAAGGTGCGCGCGCGGCTGGGCAAGGGCGGCCGCATGTACGGGCTGGGCGTGGCGGGCCTGGGCACGTTCGTCTCCATCTTCCTGTCCAAGATCCATGGGTCGCGCCAGATCGTGTTCTTCAGCGCGGCCCCCAACGGCGCGACCATGGCGGAGCTGACCCGGCTGGTGGCGGCGGGGGCGCTCAAGCCCGTGGTGAGCGGCGTCTACCCACTGGCGAAGATCGACGAGGCGCAGGCCTCCGTGGAGGCGGGCGGCGGCCGCGGCAAGCGCGTCGTCGACCTCCTCGCAGACGCCGCCTGACCCCGCCCCCGTCGCAGGAGACCCGTCGTGCCCGACGCTCTGAGATTCTACATCGACGGCGCCTGGGTCGACCCGGCCGGGGGCGGGCGCGAGATGGAGGCGGTCGATCCGGCCACCGAGCGCGCGTGCGGTCGCGTGGCCCTGGGCTCGGCGGCCGACGTGGACCGTGCGGTGGCCGCCGCCCGCGCCGCCTTCCCCGCCTGGTCCGCCACCTCGCGCGAGGAGCGGCTCGACGTCCTGGGCCGCGTGATCGCCGAGTACCAGGTGCGGTTCGACGACGTAGCGCGCGCCATCACGCAGGAGATGGGCGCCCCCGCCTGGCTGGCTCAGCGCGCCCAGGCGGCGATCGGCCTCGGACACCTGCAGACGGCCATGGCGGTGCTGGAGCGCTACAGCTTCGAGGACGACCGGGGCCGCACCGTGGTGGTGAAGGAGCCCATCGGCGTATGCGGCTTCATCACGCCCTGGAACTGGCCGCTGAACCAGATCGGCTGCAAGGTGGCGCCGGCGCTGGCCGTCGGCTGCACCATGGTGCTGAAGCCGAGCGAGCTGGCCCCCTTCTCCGCCGCCGTGTTCGCCGAGATCGTGCATGCGGCGGGCGTGCCGCCGGGCGTGTTCAACCTCGTGCACGGCGACGGACCGACGGTCGGCGCCGCGATCAGCGCGCACCCGGACGTGGACATGGTGAGCTTCACCGGCTCCACCCGCGCCGGGGTCGCCGTGGCCAAGGCGGCGGCCGACACCGTCAAGCGCGTGCATCAGGAACTCGGCGGCAAGTCCCCCAACATCGTCATGGAGGACG
>CAXSHO010000030.1:25273-26626 GCA_964237305.1 uncultured Caulobacteraceae bacterium | reverse complement strand
CTCGCCCGGGCGCTGGCCGACGCCGTCCATGGTGCGAGGACCGCCTGATGGCCGATGGGAAGCGCGGCTGGCTGTCCCGCCTCGCGCCGGGCGTGCGCTTCGCGCCGAAGAAGACGGACACGCCCGAGAACCTGTGGGTCAAGGCGCCCGACACCGGCGAGATGATCTACCGGGGCGACCTGGACGCCCTCCTGTGGGTGACGCCCGGCGGCCACCATATGCGCATCGGGCCGAAGCTGCGACTGCCCTACACCTTCGACGACGGTTTCGACGACGGGGCGTTCGAGAGGCTGCCCGCCCCCGCCGTCCCGCAGGACCCGCTGCACTTCAACGACGGGAAGCCCTACCCCGAGCGCCTGAAGGCGGCGCGCGCCGCCACCGGCGAGCCCGACGCCGTGTCCGCCGCCTTCGGCCGGGTGGGCGGCTCGCCCGCCGTGGTGCTGGTGCAGGATTTCGCCTTCATGGGAGGCTCGCTGGGCATGGCGGCGGGAGAGGCCTTCGTCGTGGCCGCGCAGGCGGCGGTGAAGCGCGACGCCGCGCTGATCGCCTTCACCGCCGCGGGCGGCGCGCGGATGCAGGAGGGCGCGCTCAGCCTCATGCAGATGGCGCGCACCACGCTGGCGGTGCAGGAGCTGAAGCGGGCGCGCCTGCCCTACGTGGTGGTGCTGACCGATCCCACCACCGGCGGCGTCACCGCCTCCTACGCCATGCTGGGCGACGTGACCTTCGCCGAGCCGGGCGCCCTGATCGGCTTCGCCGGCCCCCGGGTGATCGAGCAGACCATCCGCGAGAAACTGCCCCCCGGCTTCCAGCGCGCCGAGTACCTGGTGGACAAGGGGATGGTGGACCAGGTGATCCCCCGCCGCGACCTGCCCGCCGTGCTCGGCCGCGTGCTGGGCGTGCTGCGGAGCGGGCGATGACCCCTCCCTTCCCCCGCACAGGGGAAGGGAGATGACCTTCGACCACCTCCGCCCCCACGACGCCGCGCTGGAGCGGCTGCGGGGCCTCCACCCCAAGCGGATCGACCTCAGCCTCGGCCGCATCGAGCGCCTGCTCGCCACCCTGGGGAACCCCGAGCGGCGGCTGCCGCCGGTGATCCACGTGGCGGGCACCAACGGCAAGGGCTCCACCACCGCCTTCCTCCGCGCCATCGGCGAGGCCGCGGGCCTTTCGGTGCATGTCCTCACCTCGCCGCACCTGGTGCGCTTCGCCGAGCGCATCCGGCTGGCGGGCGATCTGATCGGCGAGGCGCAGCTGGCCGAGGTGCTGGCCCCGTTCATCGCTAGGGCCGTGAAGAGGCCACGCTCGACATCGAGACCGAGCCAACAGAGTCGCCAGTCGAAGGAGGGTTTC
>CAXSHO010000030.1:15305-25263 GCA_964237305.1 uncultured Caulobacteraceae bacterium | reverse complement strand
TCGACCATGAACTCCGCCGCCAGGGCGTCCAGCAGAGTCGACCGGGCCACGCCCAGCGCACGAGCCAGGCGACCGACCGGCATCCATGCCTGCACGGGAGGCTTCCCCTTCCTGGTGGCGGCGGAGGTCCCGGCCGACCTCACGGTGGTGGAGGTGGGCCTGGGCGGCCGCTTCGACGCCACCAACGTGGTCCTCCCCGCCGTCAGCGTCATCACGCCGGTGGACTACGACCACGCGGAGTTCCTGGGGACGGAGCTGGCGGGGATCGCGCGGGAGAAGGCGGGTGTGATCAAGCCGGGGGTCCCGGTAGTGGCGGCGTCGCAGCGGCGGGCGGCGCGTCGGGTGATCGAGGAGGAGGCGGGGCGGCTGCACGCGCCGCTCGTCGCCTTCCCGAGGTCGCCCGAGCCGGCCTCCGAGTGGGACGACGAGGAGACCGCCGACGAGCCGTACGAAGCCGCTTTCCGCAAGGAGAACGGGCGGCTGATCGTGGACTACGACGGGGTGATCGACCTCCCCGCGCCCTCGCTCCCGGGGGGGCACCAGTTCGCCAACGCCGCCCTGGCCGCCGTCGCCGCGCGCGTCTGGAGCCGGGGGGCGGGGGGCCGCGTCGTCGACGACGACGCGCTCGCCCGCGGCATCGCCTCCGCCGTCTGGCCCGCGCGCCTTCAGCGGCTCACCGCCGGGCCGCTGGCGGCGGCGGCGCGGCGGCGCGGGAGCGACCTGTGGCTGGACGGCGGCCACAACCCCCACGCCGCGCGCGCCCTGGCCGACTTCGCCCGCGGGCTGGCGGCGCGGGACGGCCGGCCGGTGGTGTTCGTCCTCGGCCTCCTGGCGCGCAAGGACGTGGAGGGCGTCATGTCGGCGCTGGCGGGGGCCGCGACGCGCGTGGTGGCCACCGGCTTCGACGCCGAGGCGGCGGCCGACCCGCAAGCGCTGGCCGCCGCGGCGCGGCACGCGGGGCTGGCGGCGGAGGCCCGCCCCGACGTGGCCTGCGCCCTCGACGCGGCGCTGGCGGGCGACGGCCCCGCGCCGCACGTGATCATCGCCGGGTCGCTGTTCCTGGCGGGCGAGGTGCTGGCGCTGAGCCCGGAGACCTGGCCGACCTGAAGGTCGCCGTCGCTACACCGCCTCTCCCCGGAACAGCCGGGGCGGCTCCCCCGCCGTGGCGCCCGCTTCGCGCATCAGCGCGCGCCGCGCCGCCGCGCTCCCCCCGGCCGCCGCCAGCCCCGCGGTGCGAACGGCCCTCGCCAGCGGGCCGGCGGTGGAGAAGCCCCGGGCGAACAGGTCCGCCCCCGCCGCCAGGGCGGTGCGGTCGAAGCGGCGCCAGCGGGCGTAGCGGGCCAGCACGGCGTCCGCGCCCCAGTCCTCCCCCAGCCGCCGGGCGTCGGCCACGACCTCGGCCAGCGCCGCGGCGTCCTTCAGCCCGAGGTTCAAGCCCTGCCCGGCCACGGGGTGGATGGCGTGCGCCGCGTCGCCCACCAGGGCGGTGCGGGGGCCGGTGAGGCCGGCGGAGAGCCGTCGCTCCAGCGGGAACACCGTGCGCGGCCCCTCCAGCACCGCGGGGCCGAGCCCCTCGCCCAGCCGCCGGGCCAGGAGCGCCTCGAAGGCTTCGGCGGGCAGCGCCGCCAACGCCTCGGCCTCCGCGCGGCCGGTGGTCCAGACGAGGCTCGCTCGGTCGCCGGGGAGCGGCAGGACGGCCAGCGGGCCGTCCGGCAGGAACAGCTGGCGGGCGACGCCCTCGTGCGGCCGGAGGAGGCGCACGGTGGCCGCGAGGCCCGCCTGCCGGTAGGGCCGCGCCTGCACCTCCACCCCCGCCGCCGCGCGCACGGCGGAGCGCCGCCCCTCCGCGCCGACCACCAGCGGGGCGGTGAGCTCGCGCCCGTCCGCCAGGCGCACCACCGCCTCGCGCGTCCCGGCGCGGACGTCCTCCACGCGGGCGGGGGCGACCCGCACGACGCCGGCGGCTTCCAGGGCCGCGTCCAGCGCCGCGCGCGCGGCGCTGTTCTCCACCATCCAGGCCAGCGGCGCGTCGCCCCCGCCCAGCTCCGCCGCGTCGAACTGCAGGGAGGCGGCGAGCGCCCAGCCGGGGGCGGCCGCGCCGGGGCGGGGACCGTCGGACACGACCATGCACCGCAACGGCTGGGCGCCCTCGCGCAGGCCGCGCACGCCCAGCGTCTCCCAGGCGGTGAGCGCCGCGTGGCTCACCGCCGACCAGCGGGGATCGGGCCCTGCGCCCGCGTCCACCCCCGCGACGGCGAGGCCCCCGCGGGCGAGCGCCAGGGCGGCGGTGGCGCCGGCGAGTCCGCCGCCCGCGACCACCGCGTCGAAGCGTCCGCCGTCCGTTCCGTCCGCCCGCATGGCCGCGGCTTGTGCCCGCCGCCGCCCCGGGCGTCCAGGCGGAACGCCCCCGCCCTCCACGCGCTACGGGGCCGACCTCAAGGAGGCGCGCCATGGCCGACCCCGACACCCCGCCCGACCTTCCCCCGTCCCCGTCGCAGGACGGCGCCGCGCGCCCCGACGCCGTCCCTCCCGCCGACGTGGAGGCGGAGGCGGAGGAGGGCGAGGACGGCGAGGGGGTGTGAGCCGCCTCAGCCCCAGGCGTAATTGAAGCTGGCGCTGATCCGCTCGCCGCGGCCCCTATGGGCCGTCACCTCGTGGCGCAGCCAGCTCTCCCACAGGACCACGTCGCCGGGCGCGGGCGCGATCTCCACGAAGGTGCGGGCGTCGGGCGGCGCGTCGGCGCGGCGGGGCGGGGCGGCCATGAGCAGGGGCAGGCGCGGGTCCTCCAGCCGCAGCACCCCCGCGCCCGGCGGGACGGCGAGGTAAACGGTGCCCGACACGGCGCTGTGCGGATGGACGTGGCCGGAGTGCGCCGCGCCGGGCCTGAGGATGTTCACCCACAGGCTGTCCAGCCGCAGCCTCCCGCCGCCGAGGTCGAAGGCGCACGCCTCCGCGAAGGCTGAGGCCTCGCGGTCCAGCCGGCGGCGGAGGTCGTCGAACACGCTCATGCGCCGGGGCAGGTCGTCCAGCGAGGCGTAGGAGGTGTAGCCGCCGTAGCCGTGCGCCCGGCACCAGGCGCGCCCGGCCCGGTCCTCCGCCGCCAGGCCGCGCACGGCGTCCACCAGCCCGTCCTGCAGCACCGCCCAGCCGCGGCCCGCGCGGAGCGAGCCGTGGTGGACGCGGGTGGCGAAAAGGCTCAGCGTCGTCACCGTCCCGCCGCTACGCGCCCGGCGGCGGCCCGGCAAGGGAGGTCCGCATGCGCCCGGTGATCTGGCTGACCCTGCTGGGCGCCGCCGCGGTGCTCGCCTTCATGGCGTTCACGATCCACGCGAGCGGGCCGCCGGGGTCGTGGACGGGCGGGTCGGTCCACATCCTGGCGGCCATGGTGCTGGCTGTGGCGGGGGTGGCGGCGCTGGGCGGCGGGCTGATGTGGCTGGCCTTCTTCTCCGCGCGGCGCGGCTTCGACGACCGGGCCGACTTCCGCGACGACGACCTGTTCTGATAGGGCGGGGAGCCGGGGGCGGCTGCGTCCGCCCGCCCCGGGTCGGAGACGCCTCCATGCCGCTCGCCGCGCTCCGCGCCGCGCTCCCCGCCTGCGCCCGCGACGTCGCCGAGACGCTGCGCGCGGCCGCGGCGGACGAAGCGATGGGCGAGCGCCGCCGGTGGGGGTGCCTCCTGGCCGGCGCCCTGGCCGCGGGCGAGCCGACCACGCTCGAGGCCGTGCGCGAGGAGGCGCCGCTCGCCGCCGCCGATCGGCGCGCCGCGGAGGCCGCCGCGGCGGTCACCGGCATGAACGCCGTCTACTACCGCGCCGTGTCGCTGATGAAGGCGGGCGACTACGCCACCCTCCCGTCGCAGCTGTCGCTGGAGGTGTTGAGGACGCCGGGGGCGGACCGGCTCGATTTCGAGATGTGGTGCCTGGCCGTGGCGGCGATGCTCGGCTGCGGCGTCTGCCTGGACGCGCACGACGCCGAGCTGCGCGCCAACGCCGTCCAGCCGCGGGAGATCCAGGTGGCGCTGCGCATCGCCGCGGCGACGGCGGGGGCGGCGCAGGTGCTGCGGGCCGAGGCGGCGTCGAAGGGCGGCGACCGCGGGGACGCCGCGCGGTGACGGACGCCCACGCCCTCCCGCCCGGCTCCGCCGCCCCGCTGTCGGTGGCGGTCTGCGGCGCCCGCGGCCGCATGGGGCGGGAGGTGGCGGCCGCCCTGCAGGCCGATCCTCGCGTCGTGTTCGCGGGCGGTCTCGACGGGCGCGCCGAAACGGGGGTCGTCGGCGCCCCTGGGGACGCGCCGCCGGCGGCCGTCGTGATCGACGTCTCCGCACCGGGGGCGACGCGGGCGCTGCTCGAGCACGCCGCGGCGGAGGGCGGGCCGGCGCTGGTGATCGGCACCACCGGGCTGTCAGCCGACGACGAGGCGGCCCTCACGCGGGCGGCCGCGCGGGTGGCGGTGCTGCGCTCCGGCAACTTCTCGCTGGGGGTGAACCTCCTCCTCGGCCTGGTGGAGCGCGCCGCCCGGGCGCTGCCCGCGGCCGGGTGGGACGTGGAGGTCTCGGAGGCGCACCACCGCCGCAAGCTGGACGCCCCTTCGGGCACGGCGCTGATGCTGGGCGCCGCCGCCGCCCGCGGCCGGGGCGTGGCGCCGGAGGCCGCGGCCGACCGCGCCCGCGACGGGATCACCGGGCCGAGGCGGGAGGGCGCCATCGGCTTCTCCGTCACGCGGGGCGGAGGGATCGTGGGCGAGCACGCCGTGCTGTTCGCCGCCGAGGACGAGCTCGTCACCCTCGCCCACTCCGCCCGCGACCGGGGGCTGTTCGCCCGGGGCGCGGTGGCGGCGGCGGTGTGGCTGGCCGGCCGGCCGGCGGGCCTCTACGACATGCAGGACGTGCTGGGGCTCGGGACGGGGGAGCCCTAGGCGTCGTCAGTGCTCGTGCAGCGCCTCGCCGTGCAGCGCCATGTCGAGCCCCTCGGACTCGTCCTCCTCCGACACCCGCAGGCCGGTGGTGGCGCGGCACACCACCAGGATCAGCGCGGTGGCCGCGGCCGTCCAGGCGGCGGTCACCGCCACGCCCTTCGCCTGGGTCAAAAGGCTGTGCCCCGCGCCCAGCTTGTTGATCGCGGGGTCGGCCACCACGCCGGTGAGGAGCGCGCCGATCACCCCGCCGATCCCGTGCACGCCGAAGGCGTCGAGGCTGTCGTCGTACTTGAGCCAGCGCTTGAGATAGACGGCGGCCAGGAAGCAGCCGACGCCCGCCGCGACGCCGATCCCGACCGCCCCCGCCGGGTTGACGAAGCCCGCCGCGGGCGTGATCGCCACCAGCCCCGCCACCGCGCCGGAGGCCAGGCCCAGCATCCCGGGCTTCCTGCGCTCCCCCCACTCGGCGGCCATCCACGCCAGGGCGGCCGCGGCGGTGGCGACCTGGGTGTTGGCCATGGCGACGCCCGCGAGCGCGTTGGCCCCCAGCGCCGAGCCCGCGTTGAAGCCGAACCAGCCCACCCACAGGAGGCTGGCCCCGATCATGGTGTAGACGAGGTTGTTCGGCGCCATGTTCTCCTGGCCGAAGCCCCGGCGCGGCCCGAGCATCAGCGCGCAGACGAGCCCGGCCACGCCCGCGTTGACGTGCACCACCGTGCCGCCCGCGAAGTCCAGCACCCCCGCCGCGCCCAGGAAGCCGCCGCCCCACACCCAGTGCGCGATCGGCGCGTAGACGAGCACCGACCATAGGGCGGTGAACAGCAGCAGCGCCGAGAACTTCATCCGCTCGGCGAAGGCGCCCGCGATCAGGGCGGGCGTGATGATCGCGAAGGTCATCTGGTACATCAGGTAGACGTATTCGGGGATGGTGGGCGAGGCGCCCGCGATCCTGTACTCGCCGTCCAGCGCCACGCCGCGCAGCATCGCCTTGCCGATCCCGCCGATCCACGGGTCCAGCGCCTTGACGGGGTTGGTCTCGAACGCCAGCGCATAGGCGCCCGCGAACCACAGCACCGTCACGAGGCAGCACACGGCGAACGACTGGGCGACGGTGGCGATCAGGTTCTTGCGCCGCACCATGCCGCCGTAGAACAGCGCCAGGCCCGGGATGGTCATCATCAGCACCAGGGCGGTGGAGACGAGCATCCACGCCGTGTCGCCGGTGTCCGCCTTCCAGACGGGCGCGACGGCGGTCATGCGCCGGCGACCTCCTCACAGATCACGTCGAAGCGGGCCAGGCGCGCGGGGCCGAACTGGGTGGAGATGGCCACGTCCGCCGCGTCGCGGCCCACCGCCATGAGGATGCGGCCGATGCGCCGGGCGTTGTGCCGGGCGTCGAAGGTGCGCCACGCCCCGCCCAGGTACACCTGGAACCAGGCGGAGAAGTCCATCACCCCCGGCACGGGCGGGATCCCGATGTCGCCCAGGTAGCCGGTGACGTAGCGCGCCGGGATGTTGAGGCAGCGGCACAGGGTGACCGCCAGGTGCGCGAAGTCGCGGCACACCCCCACCTGCTCGGTGTGGGCGTCGTGGGCGGTGCGGGTGGGCCGCGCCTCCGGATAGCTGAAGCGCAGGCGGGCGTGGGCGTAGTCCACCACCGCCTGCACCCGCGCCCAGCCCGGCGGTGTGGAGCCGAACAGCCGCCACGCCTCGTCCGACAGGTGCTCGGTGTCGCAGTACCGGCTGGCCAGGAGGAAGACGAGCACCTCGTCCGGCAGGTCCTCGACGCGGTGCTGCTCGGCGTCGGGCGTGTGCGCGTCGACCTCGCCGCTGTCGGACACGAGGAAGTCGGAGGAGAAGGTGGTCAGCCCCGGGGGCGCCAGCGCCCGGCTGCACACGTTGCCGAAGCCGTCGCGGTACTGGTGGATCGTTGTGTGCGGCGAAGCGGTGAGCGTCTCGGGCGTCAGGAGGTCGCCGTGGCGCTCCGGCCGCACGCTCAGCATCAGCACCAGGGGCGTGGGCTGGGGGCAGTCGAAGGCGATGTCGAAGCCGGCTCGGATGCGCATGGGCCTGTCTAGCGCGGCCGCAGCGCCGCTCAAGCCGCCGCGCGCCGGACGGGGTCTGCGGGGAGCGCGGCGGTCACCTCCACCTCCACCTCCATGCCGAGGTAGTCCGCGGCGCGCCCGTCCCACACGCCCGACAGCGGCGAGGCCTGGCGGGGGTCGCGCACCACCGCCACGCGCACGAGGTCGCGGGCGCCGACCGCGCCGTTGGTGGGGTCGAAGTCCGTCCAGCCGCAGCTCGGCAGGTAGACCTGCATCCAGGCGTGGGTGTGCCCGCCGCCGCGGCGCCCCGAGCCGCCGGGCGAGTAGACGTAGCCCGACACGAACCGCGCCGCGAGGCCCAGCGCGCGCGCGGCCTCCATCGTGAGGACGGCGAAGTCGCGGCAGGTGCCCGAGCGCAGCCGGAGGGTCTCGGCGGGCGCCTGCGTGCCGGCCTCCAGCCGCTTGATGTAGGTGAAGTCGCTCGGCACCGCCCGGGTCATCTCGGTGAGGAGGCCGAGCACGGGGGTGGGTCCGTTCCAGCGGAGGAAGCGCCGCGCCCACCGCTCCACCGCGCCGTCCTCGTCCAGGTGGTGGCGCTCGATGGAGCGCATGAGGTCGGGCATGTCCTCTGCGCCATAGGCGAAGGGGAAGCTCGCCGCGTCCGCGCCGATCGCCTCGTCGGGGTCGGCGGCGAGGCGTGCGGGGCTGTGCTCCAGCTCCACCCGGCTCTCGAAGGCCAGCGTGTCGGCGCGGCCGGTGAAGTCCGCCACGCCCACGCAGTTGCCGAACACGTCGTGCACGTAGCGCAGCTCGGCGGCGGCGGGCGTGATCTGCAGGTCGAAGCCGAGGACGCGCTGGTCGTGGCCCTCCTGCGGCCGCATCATCAGCCTGTGCCGGCCGAAGCGCACCGGGCGCCGGTAGCGGTAGGTGGTCAGGTGGCGGATGTTCAGCACGGGCATGTCGTTCCATTGAGGACCGTCGGGGATGAACCGCGCATGATTCTGCTCGAACCGGATGAGCCCGCACCTGCGATTGTTCATGGGGCGGGCGCCGGCGCCCCGTTCGTGTTCATCTGCGACCACGCGGGGCGCGCCGTCCCCCGCCGCCTGGGCGACCTGGGTGTCGCCCCCGCCGATTGGGAGCGCCACATCGCGTGGGACATCGGGGCGGCCGCGCTCACCGGCCGGCTGTCGGCGGCGATGGACGCGCCGGCGGTGATGCAGCGCTACTCGCGGCTGGTGATCGACTGCAACCGCGACCCCGACCGCGCCGACGCCGTGCCCGAGCGGTCGGACGGGACGGCCGTGCCCGGCAACACGGGCCTGTCCGCCGCCGCCCGCCAGGCGCGGGTGGACGAGGTGCATGCGCCCTACCACGACGCCGTCACAGCGGTGCTGGAGGCGCGGCTCGCCCGCGGCCTGCCCACCGCGCTCGTCTTCGTGCACAGCTTCACCCCCCGCATGGCGGGGCGGGACCGGCCGTGGCGCTACGGCGTGCTGCACCTGGGCGGTTCGCCCCTGTCCGACGCCGCGCTGGCCGTGCTGCGCGAGGCGGACGTGGGGCCGGTGGGCGACAACGAGCCCTACGCCATGGACGTCACCGACCACAGCGCCCCGCGCCACGCCGTGGGGCGGGGGCTCGACTACCTGGAGCTGGAGGTGCGCCAGGACCTCCTCGCCGACGCGGCGGGGGTGGAGGCGGCGGCCGGACTCCTCCTGCGCGTCCTGCCGCAGGCGGCGGCGCTGGCGGCGTCACGAAAGCGACCCAAGTGACCGCCACAGGCTGAGCGGAGACGAGGACGCGACGTGGTCGGCAAGGCGCCTGGGGGCGGGAAGCCCATCTTCGAGGACAGGAGCGGCCGGCGCGCGCTGCGGCTGCGCATCGGCGCCGCGCTGACCGCGGCGGCGGCGCTGGCGCTGCTGTCGGTGTTCGTGTTCAGCGTCGTGACGCCGCCTCGACTGATCGGCATCTCGGCCTCCGACGTGCGCGAGCCGCCGCCGCGGCTGCCCCCCAACAAGAAGCTGGCCGCCGCCCGCGCCGCGCTGCTGGCCCGGGTGCGCGCCGACCGCACGGTGCGCCGGCAGGTGGCGGTGGTGCGCGACGCCCGGGTGATCCGCGGCGCCTACTTCGCGCCCTGGCGCCAGTACGGGCTGGACAGCTTCCGCGCGCACGCGGGCGAGCTGACGCACATCTATCCCGCCTGGCTGACGCTGAAGCCGGACGGCGCGGCGATAGACTCCACCGGCTGGGGGCCCACCGACCGCCGGGGCTCCACGCTGGACCTCGTCCGCCTCGCCCGGGCCAACGGGGTGCGGATCGTGCCCGTCATCTCCAACGCCCAGAACAGCGCCTTCGACCTCGCGCGGGTCAAGGCCATGCTCGACCACCCCGCCGCCGCCGCCGCCGTGGCCGACCAGCTGGTCGAGTTCGTGCAGAGCAACGGCTATGCCGGCCTGCAGGTCGACTTCGAGCTCCTGGACACGCCCACGGCGAAGAAGCTCGCGCCCTGGCTGCAGGGCCTGGCGACGCGCATGCACGCCGGCGCGCGCGAGCTGTCGGTGACGCTGGAGACTGACCTGGAGGACGCGGCGGTCAAGGCGCTGACCGCCCCCTGCGACTACGGCGTGGTCATGGCTTATGACGAGCACGAGCAGACCAGCGCCCCCGGCCCCGTCGCCTCGCTGAACTACACGGAGACCACGCTCAAGCGCTTCGCCAAGCTGGTGGGCGCCGACCGGCTGATCACCGGGGTGGGCTCCTACGGCTACGACTGGAACGTCCCGGAGAAGACCGCGGACGTGGTCACCAACCAGGAGGCGGTGGCGCGCGCGGCCCGCTACCGCGGTGAGGACCGGCCGCAGGACGTGATCGACTTCGACCCCGCCGCCCTGGAGCCCACCTTCAACTACGAGGACCCGGAAGGCCGCCTCCACGAGGTCTGGTTCCTGGATGCGGTGACCGCCGCCAACGCGCTGACCGTGTCGCGCAACGTGGGCCTGC
>CAXSHO010000030.1:5463-15295 GCA_964237305.1 uncultured Caulobacteraceae bacterium | reverse complement strand
ACTTCGACGAGAAGCATGACCTGCACAAGGTGTGGTTCCTCGACGCCGTCACCGCGAAGAACGCCATCACCCTGGCCCGCGGCTATCACGTGCGGGGGGCGGCCCTGTGGGCGCTGGGCATGGAGGACTCGTCGGTCTGGAACGTGTTCGGCCTGCACGCCGCCGCGGCGCCCGACCTAGGCCGGGTGGTGGCGCCCCAGCAGGTGGACTTCGTGGGCGACGGCGAGCTCCTGCGGGTGCTGCGCCGCCCCACCGCCGGCGCCCGCACCCTGGAGCGCGACCCCGCCACCGGCCTCTTCACCGACGAGAGCTTCACAGCCTATCCCACGGGCTGGCTGGTGGAGCGGTCCGGGGCGCCGGAGAAGACGGTGGCGCTCACCTTCGACGACGGCCCCGACCCCGTCTGGACGCCCAGGATCCTGGACGTGCTCAGGCGCGAGGGCGTCAAGGCCACCTTCTTCATGATCGGCCAGCAGCTCGCCGACCAGCCCGACCTCGTGCGCCGGGTCTACGCGGAGGGGCACGAGATCGGCAGCCACTCCTTCACCCACCCCAACATGGCGCACGTGTCGGAGGACCGGGTGAGGCTGGAGCTGGCGGCCACGCAGCGGGCCTTCGAGGCGGTGCTCGGCCGGTCGGTGGTGCTGTTCCGCCCGCCCTACAACGCCGACTCCGAGCCCCGCTCCTACGGCGAGATCATGCCGATCGCGGTGGCCAGCGAGCAGGGCTACGTCGTCGCGGGCGAGACCATCGACCCCAACGACTGGGAGACCTGGCGGCCCGGCCCGGGCGGGAGCCGGGTGCGGCTGACGGGCGGCGAGATCGAGAAGGAGGTGCTGAACCGCCTCGACTTCGGCCAGTCCGTCCTCCTGCACGACGGCGGCGGCGACCGGTCCGCCACCGTGGCCGCGCTCGGGCCGCTGATCGAGGCGCTGAAGGCCCGGGGCTACCGCTTCTCCACCATCGGCGGGCTGGAGAACCGCGGGCGCGACCAGACCATGCCGCCCGTGCCCGCCGCCGACCTGTGGCTGGCCCGCGCCGACGCGGTGGCCTTCGAGGTGCGCCGCATCGGCGGCCTGATCCTGTTCTGGGGCTTCTCGGGCGCGATCGCCCTGGGCCTCCTGCGCGTGGCGCTGATGATCGGCCTGGCGGCCAAGAAGCGGCCCGACCACCCGACGCCGGAGGCCCCGCCCCGCCTGGACGTGCTGGTGGCCGCCTACAACGAGGCCACCGTGATCACCCGCACGATCACGAGCCTCCTGGCCAGCCGCGACGTGGACGTCCGCGTGATCGTGGTGGACGACGGCTCCACCGACGGCACCGGGGCGGTCGTGGAGCGCGCCTTCGGCGCCGACCCGCGCGTGCGGCTGGCCTACAAGCCCAACGGCGGCAAGGCGTCGGCGCTCAACATGGCGCTGGGCTTCTCGGAGGCGGAGATCGTGGTGGGGGTCGACGCCGACACCCAGCTCGCGCCGGACGCCCTGGCCATCCTGGCCCGGCCCTTCGCCGACGGGCAGGTGGGCGCGGTGGCGGGCAACGTGAAGGTGGGCAACCGCACCCGCCTCGTCACCCGCTGGCAGTCGATCGAGTACGTCACGAGCCAGAACGTGGACCGCCGGGCCATGTCGCGGCTCAACGCCATCACCGTGGTGCCCGGCGCCATCGGCGGCTACCGCGCCGCAGCGCTGCGCGCGGTGGGCGGCTACCGCTCCGACACGCTGGCGGAGGACATGGACCTCACCTGGCGTCTGCGCCGGGCGGGCTGGCGGGCCGTGAACGCGGGGGCCGCGCGCGCCTACACGGAGGCGCCGGACACCCTGGGCGCCCTGATGAAGCAGCGCTTCCGCTGGACGTTCGGCACGCTGCAGTGCCTGTGGAAGCACCGCGCGGCGCTCGGCCGCTACGGCTGGTTCGGCGGGCTGGCGCTGCCCACCCTGTGGCTGTTCCAGATCCTGGCGCAGATCCTGGCGCCCTTCGTGGACCTGCAGCTCCTGACGGCGGGGCTCGGTCGGCTCGGTGCGCTATGGAACGCCCGCACGCACGAGGACATGCCCCTGTCGGACGACTCCACCCTCTGGCTGGTGCTGGGCGTCTACATCGCTTTCATGGCGCTGGAGGTCATGGCGGGCTGGGTGGCCTACACCTTCGACGACGAGGACAAGCGCGAGCTGTGGCTCCTGCCCACCCAGCGGCTCGTCTACCGCCAGATCATGTACCTCGTGGTGTGGCGCTCGCTGCTGCGGGCGCTCGGCGGCGCGGTGCACGGCTGGGGCAAGCTGGCGCGCACGGGCACCGTGCAGGTCCGCGCCACCTGACGCCCGGCAGGAAGCGGTCCGCACCCGGCAAATCCCGCCGGAGGGCGCGTCCGTCCGCCCGCCCGCCGGGCGCCGCCCTCCTTCTCCGCAAGGGATCGCCGACATGGCCCGGCGGTTGCGAGGGCGGTCCTGAACGTTCGGCGCAAAACGCGCGGCTTCCTCTCACCCGCCGCCCGCCCACGCCATGTCGCCCTCTTCCGCCCTGCAAGCCGCGCCCGCCGCGACGCCCTCCCCGGCGGCGGTCTTCGGGCCGTCGACCGACGGCGGCGGCGCGGACAGCTTCGCAGACCGGCTGATCCCGCCGGGCGGGGGGATCCCCGCCGCCGTCGCCCCGGCCGCGCCCGTCGCCTTGCGAGCCTCCTCCACGGCGCCGGCGGCTGGGCGTGTGCCGCCGCCGGCGGTCGTCCGCCTCATCCCGCAGCTCGGCCGGACGACCGCCGCCGCGGCCGCGCTTCCGCCGACTCCGACGACCGGCGCGGGCCCGGAGACGGTCGCCGTAGCGTCCCCCGCCGATCCCCCCGCCGTCGACGCGGCGGGCGCACCCCCGGCCGCCGCGTCCGACGCGGAGGCGGACGCCGCAGGGTCGACCCCGCCCGACGCCCCGCCCGACGCCCCGTCGGCGCTCCCGGCGCCCCAGCCCGCCCCCGCCCCACCCGCTGCGCCGACGACGCTTGTCGTCGCAGCCGCCGATCCGGCGGCGCAGAAGCCCTCCGGCTTGACGAGCGCCGCCGCCCCGCCCGCCTCCGTCGCCGCTCCGCCTCCTCCGGCTCCGGGGAGTGACCTGGCGGCTCCGGCCGGGGCGAGGTCGCCCGCTGCGGATGTGGCGGACCCGTCGGCGACCGGGCCGCACCCGCCGCCAAGCGTCCCCCCCGCCGAACCGGCGTCGCCGCCCGGGACGCCGGCCGCCGCCGTCCTCCTTTCCCCGGCGTCGGCGGACGCTCCGGCCGCCGTCCAGCCGCCTCTCCCGCCGCCACCGCGCGCCCCGGCGCCCGCGGCGGGCGGGCGCGCTCCGCAGATCACCGACACTCCCGCCGGGCGAGGCGAGGCTCCGCCCGCGAGCCCTCCGCCCCAGAGCTCCCCGCCCGCGCCCCCGTCCGTTCAGGGACCCGCCGGGTCGGCCCCGGCGGGCGGACCGGCCCCTGCGCCCCCGCGCGTCGCCGGGGCGGCCCGCGCCGCGCTCGGCGCCCCGGTCGTGGAGGACGGCCCCGCCGCCTCGCCCGTCCTGGGGACCGCCCCCCCGACGCCCGGAGACCCCGCCGGGGCGGCCGCAGACGGTGAGGCGAAGGACGACGGCGGCGACGAGGGCGGCGCGGCCGCCGCATCGGCCGCCGACGCGGAAGCGCCCGCGACCGACGGCGAGGACGCGGCCGCCATCCCGTTCCTCGCGGCCGCGGCGGCGGAGGCGCGACCCGCCGCGACCACCGCCACCTCGCAGACCGTCGGCGCGCTCTCCGCCGCGATCGTCGGGCGCGCCGGGGCCAAGCGCGCCCGCTTCGAGGTGGTGCTCAACCCCGAAGGCCTCGGCCGGGTGGACGTGCGCCTGGAGATCGGGCCGGACGGCCGCCTGTCCGCGCACATGGCGTTCGACCGCGCCGACTCCGCCGCGGCGCTCGGAGCCCGGGTGGGCGAGCTGCGCCAGGCGCTGGCGGAGGCGGGTTTCGACGTCCCGCCGCAGTCGCTCCGCTTCGAGGCCGCGTCCGGCGGCCTGGGCGCCGGCGGCTTCGGCGGCTCCGCGGGGTTCGGCGGGGAGACCGGCGCCGAAACCTCCCGCCCCGCCGGGGCGCGCGCCTTCGCCGCCGCCGCCGCCGCCCAGGCCGACGACACCCCCGCCCCCGCCCGCACGCCTGCGGGCGGGCTCGACATCCTCATCTGACGGAAGGCACAGCCATGGCCGACGCCACCACCGCCGCCTCCATCGCCACGGCGACCCCGGCCGCCGCCGCCTCCAACCTCCAGGCGGGGCAGGCGAACCTGAAGATCGGCTACGACACCTTCCTGAAGCTCCTGACCACCCAGCTGCAGCACCAGGATCCGACGAGCCCGCTCGACACCAACCAGTTCACCAGCCAGCTCGTGCAGATGACGGGGGTGCAGCAGCAGCTCCTGTCCAACGAGCTCCTGCAATCGCTGGTCAACCAGGGGTCCGGCGGGCAGGGCGTGGGCTCCGCGGTGAACCTGATCGGCAAGACGGTGCACGCCACCGGCGACACCGTCGCCCTGGACGGCGGCCGGGGCCGGTGGAGCTACGCGCTCGCCGAGGGGGCGAAGTCGGCCACCCTCACCGTCAAGAACAGCAGCGGCGCCGTGGTCTACACGGGCGACGCGGCCGACCTCGGCCAGGGCCGCCACGACTTCAGCTGGGACGGCAAGGACAGCTCCGGCCGCCAGCTCGCCGACGGCGGCCTCTACACCCTGTCCGTCTCCGCCGTCGACGCGAACGGTGCGGCCGTCAAGACCGCCACGGAGGTCACCGGCGCGGTCACCTCCGTCGAGGTGGTCGACGGCGCCACCGTGCTGAACCTCGGCCGGACCAAGGTGCTGTTCAGCGCCCTGAACCAGGTCGAAGCCACCCCCGAAGCCAAGGCCGCCGCGTGACGGCCCTCTCCCTCCCTCACCGCCCGGAGCCCACCCCATGAGCATCTCCAGCGCCCTGCAGGCCGGCGTGTCCGGCCTCCTGGCCAACTCCACGGCCCTCGCCTCAATCTCCAACAACATCGCGAACGCCAACACGGTCGGCTACAAGCGCCAGAGCACCCAGTTCCAGGACCTGGTCACCTCGCGCAACGGCGTGCGCGGCGTCTACACCGCCGGCGGCGTGCAGTCGGTCACGCGCCAGCTGGTCGACCAGACCGGCGAACGCTCGCAGACCACCTCGGCCACCGACCTCGCCTTCGTGACGACGACCGCGCCCGACGGGAACTCGGTGACGACGCCGCGCAACTTCACGCGGGCGGGCTCCTTCACGCCGGACAAGCAGGGCTACCTCGTCAACACCTCGGGCTTCTACCTGCAGGGCTGGCTGGCCGACGCCCAGGGCGTGATCGCCACCGACCCGTCGGACATCACCAAGATGCAGACGATCAACGTCAACAGCCTCGCCGGCTCGGCGGGGGCGACCACCGCCCTCAGCATCAACGCCAACCTGAACGCCGGCCAGGCCGTCTCCGCCGCGGCGGGCGACCCGGCCTCCACGCCTCCCGGCGCGGGCGCCACCTACGCGGCGACCAGCACCACCACGTCCATGGCCAACTACGACCCCGCGGCGGGCACGGGCGTCAAGCCGGACTTCACCATTCCGCTGACGGTGGTGGACAGCCAGGGCGGCCGCCACGCGGTGGAGGTGCGGCTCCTGAAGTCCGCCACCGCCAACGAGTGGAACTACGAGGTGGTCTCCACCGACGGGTCGGTCACCTCCGGCGCCCCGCTCCACGACGGGCAGATCGCCACCGGCAAGCTGGCCTTCACCCCCAGCGGGCAGCTCGACCCCGCCAAGACGACGGGCTTTCCCGACCCGAACAATCCCGTGCTGGCGATCGGCGGCTCCGACACCACGCCGGGCGCCGGCCAAGCGGCCTGGAAGTCCACGCTCGGCATCGCCGGGCAGACGGTGGGCGTCTCGCTGGGCAAGGCGCCGGGCGGCGTGACGCAGTTCGCCTCCGCCTCGACCATCACCTCCACCACCAACAACGGCGTAGTCTACGGCAACCTCGGCTCCGTGGACATCGACGCCGACGGTTACGTCAGCGCCAAGTACGACAACGGCGTGGTCCGCCGCATCGCGCAGGTGGGGCTCGCCACCTTCGCCAACCCCGACGGGCTGAACTCCATTTCGGGCGACGCCTGGCAGGTGTCGCTGGCGTCGGGTGCCTACAACCTGAAAGAGCCCGGCGCGGGTGGCGCGGGCGAGATCGCGCCTTCGGAGCTGGAGAACTCCACCGTCGACCTTTCAACCGAGTTCACAGGACTGATCACGACGCAGCGCGCCTATTCCGCATCGTCTAAGATCATCACGACTGCGGATCAGATGCTGCAGGAACTGATCGACATCAAACGCTGACGGCCCGGTTCCGAAGATCGCCAGTGATCCGGAGTTTCACCGTTAATACTCGTTACGACAGCGGTGTATCAGAATGAGACACTGCAGGTCATCATTGCTTTACTGTCGCAGTTAAACCCGCGTTGAGGCCCCCGCGCTATGTTGACGCCCGTACCGACGAGAAGGCGTCCTCCATGTCGCAGCCGCAACGCCTGAACAGCCGAGGCGAGAAATACGTGATCGGGCCCACGGGCACCCCCCTGACGCTGGGCGACCTGCCGCCGGCGGACACCGAGCGCTGGGTCATCCGGCGCAAGGCGGAAGTCGTGGCGGCGGTCCGCGGCGGCCTCCTGTCGCTGGACGACGCCTGCGACCGCTACCGCCTCACCAACGAGGAGTTCGGCACCTGGCAGGCGGCCATCGACAAGCACGGCATGCAGGGCCTGCGCACCACGCGGATCCAGCAATACCGCGAGTGACGCCGGCCGCCCCGCCGAAGCCCTGGAGGGCCGCGCCTCCCGACCGGGGCGCGGCCCTCGGCGCGTCCGGGCCCTGGCGCCCGGCTTGCGCGGCTCCTCCCGTCATGCGCGCGACCCATCCCCGCGATCCCTTAGCCGGCCACGAGGTGCGGGGCGCCCGGGCGTTCCGGCGCCCGGCGGCTCCTGCCGGGTGCGGGGCCATCCTTGCCGGGGAGGGACCCCCATGTCGCTGAACGGCATCCTCCACATCGCGGAGTCGGGCGTGCTGACGGCGCAGAGCCGGCTCCGCACCGTCTCCGACAACGTCTCCAACGTCGCCACGCCCGGCTACATCCGCAGGCTGGCGGACGCCCAGTCGCGCGTGACGGACGGGGCGGGGTCGGGCGTGGCCGTGGCGCAGCTGCGGCTGGCGACCGACCGCTTCCTCCAGGCTGCGGGCTTGCGCGCCGCCTCCGCCCAGGCCTCGGCGCAGGCGTCGGCGGGCGTGCTGGACCGGGCGCAGGCGCTGTTCGGCGATCCCACGGGCGGCTCCGACCTGTTCGCCTCCGCCGACGCCGCCTTCGCCGCCTTCGCCAAGCTGTCCGCCGACGCGAGCCCCGCGGCCCGGACCGCGCCGCTGGGCGCCCTGCAGGCGCTGCTCGGCCAGGCGCAGGGCGTGGGCGCCGGGCTGAAGGCGCTTTCGGGCGAGGCGGACGAAGAGATCGCGGGCAAGGTGGACGCCGCCAACACCCTCCTCAAGGAGATCGACGCGCTGAACGTGGAGATCTCCCGCGGCTCGGCGGCCGGGCGCGACGTCACGGGCTCGCAGAACCAGCAGAGCGGGCTCGTCGACCAGCTTTCGCAGCTCATCGACGTCCGGGTGACGCCGCGGTCGCTGGGCGGGATCGTCGTGCGGGCGTCCGACGGGCTGCCGCTGGCTGGCGACGGCGCGGCCGTGCTCCGCTACGACGCGTCCGGCCCCACCGGGCAGATCTCGGTGCGGACCGCGGGCGGGACCGAGCAGGCGCTGGGCTCGCGCCTGACGGGCGGCGCGCTGGCGGGGCTGCTCAGCCTGCGCAACACCGACCTGCCGGCGGTCGCCGACCAGCTGACGAACCTCACGGCGGGCATCGTCGGCTCGCTCAACGCCGCGCACAACGCCCACAGTGCGGCGCCCGCACCCTCTTCGCTCACCGGCCGGCCCACCGCGCTCAGCGCGGCGGAGGCGTTCGGCGGCTTCACCAGCGGCCGCACGGAGGTGGCGCTCACCGACGGCTCCGGCGCGGTCACCCGCCGGGTGGACGTGGACTGGGCGGCGGGCACGCTGTCGGTGGACGGGGGGGCGCCGTCCGCCTTCACCCCCGCCGCCTTCGCCTCCAGCCTGAACACCGCGCTCGGCGGCCTCGGGAGCGCGAGCTTCGGCGCGGACGGGGCGCTGAGGATCGCGGCGACCGGCGGCGGCGGCGTGTCGGTGGCGGACGACCCCGCGAACCCGACCTCGCGCGCGGGCCGCAGCTTCTCCGGCTTCCTCGGGCTGAACGACCTCGTCACCTCGGCGGCCCCGTCCGACTACGCCACCGGGCTGAAGGGCGCGGACCCGTCCGGCTTCACGGGGGCGGTCACCCTGCGGCTGGGCGACGCGTCCGGCGGCCGCATCCAGGACATCACGATCACCGCGCCGGCGCCCCCCGCCACGCTGGACGATCTGGTGGCGGCGCTGAACAGCCCCGCCACGGGAGCCGGTCTCTACGGCGCGTTCGCGCTGGACGCCGACGGGCGTCTCGGCTTCACGCCCAAGCCCGGCGCGGCCGCCACGCTGGAGGTGGTGAAGGACACCACCTCGCGGGGCGCGGGCGGCCCGTCGCTCAGCGCGCTGTTCGGCGTCGGCGCCACGGCGCGGGCGGCGCGGCTGAACGGCTATGCGGTGCGCGCCGACATCGCGGCCGACCCGTCCCGCCTCGCAGTCGCCACCCTCGACACCACCGCGGCGGTCGGGGCCAAGGCCCTGTCGGCCGCCGACATCTCGGGGGCGGACGCGCTGGGGCAGGCGGGCAAGACCCGGCTCGCCTTCCCCTCCGCCGACGGCCTGCCGGGCGCGACGCTCAGCGTGTCGGACTACGCCGCCAAGGTCTCCGCCGCCACCGCGCGGCGCGCGGCCGACGCGCAGGGCGCGCAGACGGACGCGGAGGCCGTGGCCGCCGACGCCACGGCGCGCCGCGCCTCGGTGGAGGGCGTGAACCTCGACCAGGAGCTCGTGGACCTCACGACCTACCAGCAGGCCTACAACGCCTCCGCCCGGATGATCTCGGCCGTGCGCGACCTTTACGACGTGCTCCTGAACATGGTGGGGACATGAACCGCATCGCCACCGGGCAGACCTACCAGTCCGCCCTCCTCGGCATCCTCAACGCGCAGAACCGGCAGGCGGAGGCGGGCCGGCAGGTATCCACCGGCCTCGTCGCGCAGGACCTCAAGGGCTACGCCGGCCAGGGCGCGACGCTCGCCGCCACCCAGTCGGTGAAGGCGCGCGCCGACCAGCTCATCGAGACCAACACCGTCCTGGCCGAGCGGCTGGCCGCGCAGGACAGCGCGCTGGGCGCGGTGACGGACGCGGTGGCGGGGGCGGGCAAGGCGGTGGCCGACGCCGTCGCGGTGGGCGACGGGACCACGCTGATCCAGAACCTGCAGGGCTGGCTGAGCCAGGCCACCCAGGCGCTGAACGCCGACTTCGCGGGGCAGCCGCTGTTCGCCGGCGGGACCACCGACCGCGACCCTTCGGACGCCCGCACCCTGTCCGACCTCGTCTCGCCCGCCACCGTCGCCTCCCGGCTGCACGACGGCGCCCTGGTGCGCAGCGACCGCATCGACGAGGGCGTCACCGTGCCCACCAGCCTGCGCGCCAGCGACATCGGCGCGCCCTTCCTCCAGGCGCTGGCCGACATCGCCAACTACGACCAGCCGCCCACCGGCCCGCTCAAGGGCAAGCTCACCGATGCGCAGGTCGACTTCCTCAAGTCCAAGCT
>CAXSHO010000030.1:2848-5453 GCA_964237305.1 uncultured Caulobacteraceae bacterium | reverse complement strand
GCGGACGCCGCCAGGGCGCAGCTCACCGCCCGGTGGGACGCCGCCGGCAAGCTGATCGGCGACGTCACCGGGGCGGACCCGGCGGAGGCGGCGTCGCGGCTGCAGCTGGCGGGCGTGGCGCTGCAGGCCTCGGCCAAGGTGTTCAGCACCCTGTCGACCACCTCGCTCCTGGACGTGTTGCGGAGCTGAAGCCTTCGCTTGCTTGCGGCGGGGCGGACCGCCTGTAAGGTCACGCGCCCTCTCCCTGCGTCCCGACGAGCCCTGTCATGCGCCGCCTGCTCCCGTCCGCCCTCGCCCTGGCCGCCGCGCTCGCGCCGCTCACCTCGCAGGCGCAGGAGCGCCCCGCGCGGCAGGCCACGGCGCCCGCCCCCCCGGGCCAGACCGACGAGCCCGGCTCCACCGACCGGCCCACCGCCCAGCCGGGCGGCTCCTCCCGCGCCGCGGCCGCCGCGGAGCGCAAGGTGGGCGACGGCGACGTGGCCACCGCGCCCGTGCGCGAGACCGCCCGCAGCTCGCGCCACACCGCCACCATCGGCGGCCGCACGGTGCCCTACACCGCCACCGCCGGCACGCTCACGCTGCGCGACGACGACGGCAAGCCCGTCGCGTCCATGTTCTACACCGCCTACACCACCGGCGGGGCGAACCGGCCGGTGACCTTCGTCTACAACGGCGGGCCGGGCTCGGCGTCGCTGTGGCTGCACATGGGCTCCATCGGCCCCGTGCGGGTCATGACGGACAGTCCGAACGCCACGTCCGGCCCGCCCTTCCACGTGGTGAACAACCCCGACAGCCTCCTGGACAAGACCGACATCGTGTTTCTGGACATGATCGGCGCCGGCTACTCCCGCCCGCTGGGCGACGCCAAGCAGGCGCAGTTCTCCGGCGTGGACCAGGACGTGGACGCCTTCGTGCGCGCCATCCGCCGCTACGTCTCGATCAACGACCGCTGGAACAGCCCCAAGTTCATCTTCGGCGAGAGCTATGGCACCACCCGCTCGGGCGCCCTGGCCTACGCGCTGCAGGAGGGCGGGATCCAGCTGAACGGCGTGGTGCTGCTGTCCTCCATCATGAACTACGGCATCCGGAGCCCGGGCTTCGACCAGAACTACGTCAACTACCTGCCGAGCTACGCGGCGGCGGCCTGGTACCACAACCGCATCCCCAACCGTCCCGCGGACCTCCGCACCTACCTGGCGGAGGTGCGCGACTTCGCCCGCGGCCCCTACGCCGCCGCCCTCGCCAAGGGGCAGGACCTCTCGCCCGCCGAGCGCGCGGACATGGCCGCCAAGGTGGCGCGCTATACGGGGCTGCCGACGCAGGTGCTGGTCCAGTCCGACCTGCGCGTGGACCTCGGGCGGTTCCGCAAGGAGCTCCTGCGCGACCAGCGCCGCACGCTCGGCCGCTACGACTCGCGCTTCCAGGGGATCGACATCGACGCGGGCGGCGAGAGCCCGGAGTCCGACCCGTCCGACACCTTCATCACCGGGGCCTTCGTGGGCGCGTTCAACGACTGGGTGGGCCGCGAGCTGGGCTACCAGACCAACCTGGACTACCGCCAGCGCGCGCCCATCGGGCCCGCGGGCTGGGACTTCCGCCACCGCGCCCCCGGCTCGCGCCAGCCGTCGCCCAGCCCCGACACCGCGCTCGACCTCGGCCAGGCCATGCGCGACAACCCGCACCTGCGCGTGCTGTCCATGAACGGCTGGTACGACATGGCCACGCCGTTCTTCGGCACCGAGTACGACCTCGGCCACATGCAGCTGGACCCGGCGGTGCGGCCGAACCTGAGCTTCACCTACTACCCGTCCGGGCACATGGCCTACCTCAATGTGGACGCGCTCAAGCAGATGAAGGTGGACCTCGCCCGCTGGTACGACGAGGCGACGGCCGGACGGTGAGGTGGGTGGCGCGCCGATCCAGCCCCCGCCGTCTTGGCCGCGCCACACGCGCCCGCTAAGCCGTCGTCCATGAGCGCCGCCGACCTCCGCCCCCTCGCCGCCGACGCCAAGGCGTGGCTGTTCGAGCGCGCGGGGCCGCTCTGGGCGGGGGCGGGGCTTCGGGAGAATGGCCTGTTCGCCGAGCTCCTCGACGCCCACGGCCGTCCCGTGGACACGGTGCAGCGGCTGCGGGTGCAGGCGCGCCAGATCTACAGCTTGTGCGAGCTGGGCCGGCTGGGCTGGACGGGGCCGTGGCGCGAGGCGTCCTCCCGCGGGCTCGACGCCCTGTTCGCGCACGGGCGCCGGGCCGACGGCTTCTTCGTGCACAAGCTGAACGTCGACGGGTCGGTCGCCGACGACCGGGCCGACCTCTACGACCACGCCTTCGTCCTGTTCGCCCTGATCAACGCCGCCGACGCCCTCCGCCGACCCGAGCTGATGGAGGAGGGCGGGCGGCTGATGGACCTCATCGAGGCGCGCTGGGCCCACCCCGCGGGCGGCTTCCGCGAGGGCGAGGTCGATCCGCAGCCGCCGCGCCGCCAGAACCCGCACATGCACATGACCGAGTGCTCCATCGCCTACTGGCGCACGGGCGCCCCCGCCCGGTGGGAGGCGCAGGCCAGGCGGCTGGCAATGTACATTACGGGTGAAGCGCCGGCAGAAGA
>CAXSHO010000030.1:0-2838 GCA_964237305.1 uncultured Caulobacteraceae bacterium | reverse complement strand
CATCAAGGCGCAGCGGGCAGCGCTGGCCACCGGGGCCAGGCGGCTGGCGGCGCTCAGCCACGACAAGTGGATCGACGGCCGGACCGGCGCGATCACCGAGCTCTTCACCGACGACTGGGGCCGCACGCCGGAGCCGGATGGCGACCACGTGGAGCCCGGCCACTGCCTGGAGTGGACGTGGCTGCAGGAGAACCTGACGGCGCTGGGCGTCCACGGCGCCGCGGCGTCGGACGGGCTGGTCGCCTTCGCGCGCACCCACGGGATCGACCACGACCGCAACGTGGCGTTCAACGAGACGGAGCTCGACGGCGCCCCGCGCGACCGCCGGGCCCGCCTGTGGCCGCAGACGGAGCGGATGAAGGCCGCCCTGGCCCGCTGGCGCCGCACGGGCGACCCGGCGGAGGCGCAGGAGGCGGCGCGCGCCTACGCCGGGCTCAAGCAGTACCTCGACATCCCGGGCCCCGGCCTGTGGCGCGACAAGATGGAGGAGGACGGGAGCTTCGTGGACGAGCCGTCCCCCGCCTCCAGCTTCTACCACATCGCCTGCGGGCTTTCGGAGCTGATCCACACCGCGGCGGGCTGACGCGGGGCCCGCGCGTCGGCTATCCTGCGGCCGCAATTCATAGGTTGGGAACGCCCATGGCCGACACGCGCATCCACCCCGTCCTCATGTCCGGCGGTGCGGGTTCGCGGCTGTGGCCGCTGTCGCGGGAGGCGCGGCCCAAGCAGCTGCTGAGGCTCACCGGGGAGCGGACGCTGCTGCAGGAGGCGGCGCTGCGCGGGTCCGACCCGCAGATGTTCGCGCCGCTGATCACGGTGGCCAACGTGGCGCACCGCTTCGCCGTGGCCGAGCAGCTGACCGAGTTGGGCGTCGCCTTCACCAAGCCGATCCTGGAGCCCGTGGCGCGCAACACCGCGGCGGCCGTCGCCGTGGCCGCGCTCGCGGCGGAGCGCGAGGATCCGGACGCCCTGATCCTGGTCATGCCCGCCGACCACGTGGTGGGCGACCCCCAGAGCTTCCTGGAGGCGGTGCGCGCGGGCGAGCCTGCGGCGCGGCGCGGCGAGCTGGTGCTGTTCGGCGTGCGCCCCACCGCGCCCGCCACCGGCTACGGCTACATCCACACGGGCGAGCCGGTGGAGGGCGCGCCCGGGGTGCAGAAGGTGCGCGCCTTCGTGGAGAAGCCGAAGCGCGACGTGGCCGAGGGCTACGTGGCGGGCGGCGAGCACGTGTGGAACGCGGGCATCTTCCTCCTGCCCGTGCGCACGGTGCTGGCCGAGCTGGAGGTGCATGCGCCGCAGGTGCTGGCCGCCGCCCGCGCCGCCCTGGCCGCCGCCGCCGAGGACGCCGACTTCATCCGGCTGGACGAGGCCGAGCTCCTCAAGGCGCCGTCCATCTCCGTCGACCACGCCCTCATGGAGAAGACGCCGCGCACCGCGGTGGTGCCCATGAGCGTCGGCTGGACCGACGTGGGGAGCTGGTCGGCCCTGTGGGAGCTGGGGGCTGCGGGCGCGGCGGACAACGTGACGGTGGGCGACGTGCTCCTGGAGAAGACCACGGGCTCCTACCTCCGCAGCGAGGGCCCGCTGGTGGCCACCGTCGGCGTCGAGGACCTGATCGTGATCGCCACCTCCGACGCGGTGCTGGTGGCGCACAAGGGCCACGACCAGGACGTGAAGGCGATCGTGGAGCGCCTGCGCGCGCTGGGCCACGACACCGTGGCCCCGGCCTGACCTCCCCTGTCATCCCGGGCGCGCAGCGACCCGGGATGACGGGAGGTTCAGCGCACCGCGGCCGCCAGCACCGGTCCGCCCGGGCCGCCCTGCACCAAGACCGCCGTCTTCAGCCCCGGCGCCGACGGCTCCGGCACGGCGTAGCGCCGCGCGCCGCCGCGCCAGCCGCCCAGCCGCACCAGCTCGCGCACCACGTTCTGCAGCACCACCGTCTTGCCGCGGTTCTCGCCCTTGGTGACCTTCACCGTCTGCTCCGCGGGGTCGAAGCGCGCCAGCCACACCTCGCCGCCGCCCGCCGGGCGGGCCCCGGCCACCTGCACCGACCGTTCCGACGGGAAGCTCACGTGCGGCCCGCGGGCGTGGGGTGCGGAGGCCGCCAGCGCCTGCACCTTGGCGCGGTCGAAGCCCACCACCTCGCGCCGGCCGTTCACCACCATCTCCGGGGTGTAGATCTCGCGCAGCTTCAGCCGGGCGATGTAGGCGCGCTGGCGGGCGGTGAACTCGGGCCGGGCCCCTGCGTCGGCCCAGCCCAGGTAATCCCATATGTCCACCGGGTAGGTGAGGGCCAGCACGCCGGGCCGCCCCGCGATCTCCTGCAGCAGCGCGTTGGCCTGCGGGCAGGCGGTGCAGCCCTCTGCGGTGAAGAGCTCCACCACCACGGGCGTGCGGGCCGCCGCCGTTGGGGCGGCGGCCGCGGGCGCGGCGTGGAGCAGGGGCGCGAGCGCGAGCGCGGCGAGGAGCGCGCGGGCGGGGGTTGGCGACATCGCGCCCCTCCTACACGGCCCGCGCACGGTCGGCGCTCACGCTTGCGTGACCGCCCGCCTACTCGGCCGCCATCAGCGGAGCGGGCTCCGACGAGCCGCGCACCAGGTTGCGCAGCACGTAGGGCATGACGCCGCCCGCCTTGAAGTAGTCGAGCTCCGTCTCCGTATCGATGCGGCAGGTGACCGGGAAGCGCGCGGTGCGGTGGTCGCTCGGGCGGAACAGCTCGACATAGAGGGTCTTGCGCGGCGCGAGCTCGGTCCCCTCGGGCACGAGACCGCGCTCGACCTGACGCGCGAACCACCGCTCGCGGGCGACGTCCCAGCCGGCGTCGAACTGACCCCG
>CAXSHO010000029.1:26278-26828 GCA_964237305.1 uncultured Caulobacteraceae bacterium | reverse complement strand
TGGCGAGCGGCGAGCCGGTGGTGGTGTCCACCGCCGTCTGGTGCTCGATCTCCGCGTTCAGCTCGGCCCCGAACAGGACGATGATCGTCGAGTACCAGAGCCAGGTCATGAAGCCGACCACCGCGCCCAGCGAGCCGTAGGTCTTGTTGAAGTTGCCGAACGACTGGACGTACCAGGAGAACAGCAGCGAAGCCGCCACCCACAGCAGCGCCGCGACGAGCCCGCCCGTGGTGATCCAGCGCCAGCGCGGATGCGCCCGGCTCGGCCCGAAGCGGTAGATGGCCGACAATCCGAAAGCCAGCACCAGCAGCAGCACGGGCCAGCGGAGCGCCGCCAGCCACATGCCGCCCGCGTCCACGTGCAGGAAGGCCAGCGCGGCGGGCGCGACCACCACCGCCCCGATCGCCAGCATGACGAAGACCAGCGCGCCCAGGGTGAAGCCCAGGCTGATCAGGTTCAGCTGGACGAGGCCGCGCGTCTCCTTCTCCTCGTAGGCGACGTTCAGCCCGTCGAACAGCGCCTTCAGCGCGCCGTTGGCGCTCCACAGCGA
>CAXSHO010000029.1:0-26268 GCA_964237305.1 uncultured Caulobacteraceae bacterium | reverse complement strand
CGACAGGAGCAGCGACACGGTGAAGGCCAGGCTGAGCTTGCCGTTGCCGCCGGAGGCGATGCGGGTCATCTCGTCGCCGACGAAGGCCAGGCTGTCGCGCGGGAGGAAGCCGGACAGGAGGTTCAGCTGCTCGCGCGCATGGTGCACGTCGAAGAACAGGCCGTAGAGCGAGACGAACGCAGCCAGGGCGGGGAACAGCGCCAGGAGCGTGAAGAAGGTGACGCCCCCCGCCGTCGCCATGATCCGGTCGTTGTTGAAGTTGGCCCATGTGCGCCGGAGGATGTCGCGCCATCCCCGCGGAGGGATCTTGAGCGGGTGGTCGGCGGAGCGCCCGCGGCGCGGCTCGGCGGCCTCCGCCGCCGCCGCGTGCAGGTGGGCGGCCGGGGCGGGTGACGGGCCGATCAGGCCGCGCAGGCCCTCCTCCCGCAGCCTGCGCAGCAGCGACCGCTCGCGCGGCCAGGCGAGGATCAGGCCGGCGACCAGGAAGAAGCCCAGCGCGTCCAGGGCACCGAACGCCCCCCCGCCGGCCGGCCCCGCGCGACGCTTGGGGGGCGTCTTGCGCCCGCCGACCTTGCCCGCACCCTTCACGGGCGCCCCGCCGGTCGGCCGCAGCGCGGCGAGCCCGCGCGCCGGACGCCCGTCACGCCGGGAGGACGGCTTCGGGGCCCCTCGCCCGCCGCGCTTGCGGGCGCCGTGGCCGGCCGGGGCGGTGGCCAGCCCCCGCACGACGTCGGCCAGACCACGGAGGAGGCGGCGGAGGAGCGGCTGCGACGACATGGTGTTCCCCGGGGCTCGCGCCCGACGCCGCCCCGCTCCGCTTAAGCCGGCAAGCTCGGCCGCGTTCCGTCGCCTTGTCACCGCCGCACCCGGACGCCACAGACGCCGCATGACCGCGCCCGCCCGGCTCACGGCGCTGCGCCGTCACCCCGTGAAGGGGTTCACGCCCGAGCGCCTGGAGTCCGTCGAGCTGGAGGCGGGCCGTCCGTTCCCCTGCGACCGCCTCTACGCGGTGGAGAACGGGCCGTCCGGCTTCGATCCCGCCGCCGCCGCGCACATCCCCAAGTCGCGCTTCACCGTGCTCAGCCAGTCGGCCGCCCTGGCCCGCGCCCGCACCGCGCTGGACGAGGCGTCGGGCGTGTGGCGGGCGGAGGCGGAGGGACGCGAGCCCTTTCTGGGGCGGCTGGGGGACGCGTCGGGCCGGGCGGGCTTCGCGGCCTGGCTGCAGGCCTGGCTGGCCGTCGTCGATCCGGAGGCCGTGCGCGGCCCGCTGCGGGTGGTCTTCGCCGACGGCCACCGCTTCTTCGACGACCCTCGCGGGCACGTCTCGCTGGTCAACGGCGAGACGCTGAAGGACATCGCCGAGCGCGTGGGCGCCCCCGTCGACGCCGAGCGCTTCCGCTGCAACCTCCACGTGGAGGGCTGGGCCGCCTGGTCGGAGCTGGAGCCCGCGGAGGGAGCCCGGGTGCGGATCGGGCGGGCGACCCTGCGCGTTGTGAAGCCGATCCGCCGGTGCGCGGCCATCCACGTCGATCCGGCGCGCGGCGTGCGCGACCTCGACCTCGTCGGCGCGCTGAGGGAGCACCACGGCCACATGTTCTGCGGGATCTATCTGCAGGTGGAGCGCGGCGGGTGCGTGCGGGTGGGCGACGCGGTGGAGATGGAGGCGCCATGACGACCCTCGTCCAGGCCTGGACGCAGTCCCGCGACCGGCTCAAGGCGGCCAGGCTCGACAGCCCCGTGATCGACGCCCGCCTCCTGGTGGAGGCCGCGGCGGGGGCCACCCGCACCGACATCGTCACCGACCCCCACCGCGAGGTGCCCGCCGAGGCGCTCGCCACGCTGGACGACTACCTCCGGCGACGGGAGCGGCGGGAGCCGGTGAGCCGCATCCTGGGCCGCCGGGGCTTCTGGAAGATCATGCTGCAGGTGACGCCGGCGGTGCTGTCGCCCCGGCCCGACACCGAGACGGTGGTGCAGGAGGCGCTGGCGCACTTCGACGAGCACCGCGCCTTCGACGTCCTGGACCTGGGCGTGGGCTCCGGCGCGATCCTCCTCGCCATCCTGGCGGAGCGGCCCCGCGCTCGCGGGGTCGGCGCCGACGTGTCGGACGAGGCGTTGGCCGTGGCGCGCGACAACGCCGCGCGCCTGGGGCTGGACGGGCGGCTGGCGCTGCTGCGCGGCGACTGGACGGCGGGAATGGCGGAGGGGAGCTTCGACCTCGTGGTCTCCAACCCGCCCTACATCCCGGCGGCCGACATCGAGGGCCTGGAGCCCGAGGTGCGCGACCACGACCCGCGCCTGGCGCTGGACGGCGGGGCCGACGGGCTCGACCACTACCGCCGCCTCGCCCCCGAGGTGCTGCGGGTGCTGCGTCCGGGCGGGCGCTTCCTCCTGGAGATCGGCCACGACCAGTCGCAGGCGGTGGAGGCGCTGATGCGCGCCGCGGGAGCCGCGGAGGTGCGCACGGTGCGCGACCTGTCCGACCGGGACCGCGTGGTCTCCGGCGCGAGAAAACCCTTGGAGACCGGCGCATGAGGCGCTAGATCGACCCTGTTCCACCCGATCCGACCTTCGCCCACGCGGCGCCGGGACGCGAAGGGGGCTTCGGCGGCGGGCCGAATCCGGGGACGAAGGAACAGCGGCCAACACCTGAACGCGGGGCCGATCCACCGGCCCGCCGAGCACGAGAACCGGGCGCGGGCCGCGCACTTAACTCAGGACCAGCCGACCGTGGCGCACGCCGCGGCCAGGCGCTCACGGCGCAGAACCGATGCGGGATTTCAAGGGCATGAAGCGGCAGCGCGGGCGCAACCGCGGCGGCGGCGGCGGCGGCCAGGGCGGCGGCGGCGGCGGCAAGCCCCAGCACAACATCAACCGCGCCTTCGACTCCAACGGGCCGGAGAACGTGAAGGTGCGCGGGGCAGCCCAGCTGGTCTACGAGAAGTACCAGGCGCTCGCCCGCGACGCGACGCTGGCCGGCGACAGGGTGCTGGCCGAGAACCACCTGCAGCACGCCGAACACTACTTCCGCACGCTGCGCGCCATCCAGCCGAACCGCCCCGCCAGCGACATCGTCAGCCGCGACAGCGCCGGCTCGGGGTACGACATCGACTTCGAGGACGAGACCGCCGAGAGCGCCATGGAGCAGGCCGACGCCGCCGCGGCCGCCCGTGCGGGCGAGCCGCCGATGGAGGCGCCCGGCGAGGGCGAGGCGCCCGCGGCCGAAGGCCAGCCGCGGTTCGAACGCGACCGGGGCGAGCGGCGCGAGTGGCGCGAACGCCCGGAGCGGCAGGACCGGCCCGCCGGCGAGTTCCGCGATCGCGCGAACCAGGGGCAGGGCCAGGCCGACCGACCGCCGCAGCCGTTCAACAACGACCGGCAGGACCGCGGCGAGTTCCGCGACCGCAACGGCCAGAACAACCCAAACCAGAACAACCAGAACGGCGACCGTCCGCGCCAACGCGACCGCGACGACCGGTTCCGCGACCGGGACGATCGATCCCGCGACCGCGACGCTCCCCGCGCGGAGGGCGCCGACCGTACGCGCGACGAGTTCCGCGACCGGCCGAACAACGGCCAGGCTCCCGGCCAGAACGGCGATCGCCCCCGCCCTCGCGACCGCGACGACCGCTTCCGCGACCGGGCGGAAGGCGATCCGACGCCGCAGACCGCCGGGCCGACGGCGGCGCGCGAAGAGCCCGTGCCCGTGCTCCGCAGCGAGGACGGGGGCGTGAGCCAGGCCCCCGGCTTCCTGCAGGCCCCCGCCGCACCGTTCCCCGGCGAAGAGGGCGAGGGCCGCCGTCCGCGCGCCCGCACCCGCACCCGCCGCCCGCGCGAAGACGGCGAGGGCGCCCCGCCCGCGGCGGAGGTGGAGGAGGCCTGAGGCCCCCGCCGTGACGCCTGGCCGTCCGACGTCCGCACGACCTCGCCGGGCGAGCGGCGGCCGGGCGTGGTCCCGATGCTGATCCTGTGGATCCTGTCGGCGCTGCTCCTCACGGGGCCGCTGCTCGTCACGGTGCGGTGGGGAACCCCGGCGGGCGTCAGGGTGGTGATCGTCGTTTTCGGCGTGTCGCTCGTCCTGCTCGCCGTCTCGGCGGTGGTGAGCCGCCTGGTTCCCCTGGCCACCCCCGTGTCGTTCGCGGTGGAGGACGTGCAGTTCGCCGTCACCTGGGTGGGGCTCGTGGGCCTGTTCGTCGGCGTCGTCGGCGTGGCGCTGGGGACCGGGCTGAAGCTGCTCGTGGGGGCGGTGACCGGCCGGCGGGCGTCGACCCGCGCGCCGGAGGGCCGCTAGGCGGGCGACCGCCCGGGTCGCCACGCCTTCCATGCGGGAGTGTGCGGAGGCCTTGGCGCCCGCCCCTCCCCGCGCTCAATCCTCGATGGCGGCGTAGACCAGGTTCCGCAGCTGGCCGCGGAAGTTGTAGGTGCTCGACGGCAGGAGCTGGGTGTTGAAGATCACCGTCATGTCCTCGTACGGGTCCACCCAGAAGGCGGTGGAGGCCGCGCCGCCCCAGTAGTACTCGCCCTCCGACGGCGTGCCCGCGCGCACCCCGTCCGTGGTCATGGCGAAGCCCAGGCCGAAGCCGACGCCCGCCGGCGTCGCCTCGCTGAAGCTGTCCATGGCCAGCGTCGTGAGGTCGCCGCCGCCCGGCAGGTGGTTCTCGGTCATCAGGTCGAGCGTGCGCGGGCCGATGAGGCGCTCGCCGTCCAGCTCGCCGCCGCGGCGCAGCATGTCGCAGAAGCGCTGGTAGTCGCCCAGGGTGGAGACGAGGCCGCCGCCGCCCGACAGGAAAACAGGCGGTTGCAGGTAGGGGCTCTTGGCGGGGTCGTCGACGAGCTTCAGCGACTTGCCCCGGCCCTTGGCGTAGCAGGCCGCGAAGCGGTCGGCCTGGTCGGGGCGCACGTGGAAGCCCGTCTCGCCCATGCCGAGCGGCTCGAAGATCTCCTCCTGCAGGAACACGTCGAGCGTCCGGCCGGAGAGCCGCTCCACCAGCGCGCCGCACACGTCGGTGGCCAGCGAGTACATCCACCGCTCGCCGGGCTGATAGCGCAGCGGCGCCTTGGCGAGCTTGCCCATGAACGCCTCAAGCGTCTCCGCCGGGTCGCGGCGGATCGTCAGCCGCCTGTACTCGGCGTCCACCGGGTCGCCCGAGCCGGGGGCGCCCACCTGCTCCAGCAGGCCGCCGTAGGTGAGGCCCGCCGTGTGGCTGAGCACGTCGCGGTAGGTGACGGCGCGCTTGGCCTTCACGAGCTTCATGGCCTCGCCCTCGCCCGACGACCACACGCGCGGGGCGCCGAACTCGGGGAAGGCCTTGGCGATCGGGTCGTCCAGCTGGAAGGCCGCGCGCTCCCACAGCATCATCAGCGCCACCGACACGATCGGCTTGGTCATCGAGTAGATGCGCAGCACCGTGTCGGCCGTCATCGGCAGGTCCTGCGCCACGTCGCGGCGGCCGAGGCAGGCGCGATAGGCCGTGTGGCCTCGGCGGGAGACCTGCACCTGGCAGCCCGCGATCTTGCCGGGCTCGACATAGGCGCGGGTGAGGAACTCGCCGATGCGCTCCAGGCGCTTGGCGCTCATCCCGGCCTTCTTGGCTGGCTTCATCGGACCTGTCCTCAGCGCTTGTAGGCGGCGGCCTGGCGGCCGACGAGCTCGACGAGATCGCCCATGGTCAGGTTCATGTCCACCAGGTGCAGCCCCCAGTCCTTCTGCACCTGCCCCAACGCCACGACGTCGCCGGCGATGGTGTCGGTGCGCGGGTCGGCCGGGACGGCGTTCACGCGCACCGACAGGTAGCTGAAGCCGCCGTCGGATACGCACTCCCCCGTGAGCAGGCCGGGCAGGACGACGAAGGGCGTGGCGATCGCCGGGCCGCCCTTCACCCACTCGGGCGTGGGCGTCGACGAGGTGATGCCGTCGCCGTTCGCCGGCAGGTAGGCGTGCAGGTCCGCCCGCCCGCCGCCCAGCGCGGCGGGGTTCACGCAGGCCGCGGCCAGCCCCGCGCCCGCCACCTTGCCGAAGCGCGAGTTGGCGGGCGGCGGCGAGTCGGCGCGGAAGCTCGCGAAGGCCACCGCGCAGCCGGTCTGGCCCGGGCGCCGGCACAGGGGCACCGCCTTGAAGGCGCCGCCCACGTCCGCGTTCTGCGGAACGGGCAGGTTGGTCCCGGCCAGGATCGCGGAGACCAGCCGCGCCTGCACCGGCTTGCCGTCGATCTCCTCCTTGATCAGGCGCGTCAGCAGGCCCGACCCCTGGCTGTGGCCGATCAGGACCACGCCGCGCCCCCTGTTGTCGCGCTGGAGGTAGTCGGTCCACGCGGCCTTCACGTCGGCGTAGGCCAGCTCGCGGTCGGAGTGCAGGTCGCGGCCGAGGATGGCCGAGCGCAGCGCCGTGAGCGTCACCTGCCGGTAGAGCGGCGCGAAGGGGCGGCAGACGGCGCCGAAGCGCGCGAACTGCTGGGCGGCCACGTTGCGCTCTTCCGGCCCCGCCGTCATGTCGCTGTTGGGCGTCGGGTCGTTGCTGACGGTGGGGTAGACGTAGAAGCAGTCGATCTTGGGCGCGGCGGCCGCCTTGTAGGCCACCCGCGTCAGCCTGCCGGACGCGTCCACGCGGGTGGCGGCCAGGTCCGCGGCGCAGGCGTCGGCGCGGCCGGGGCGGCACAGCCAGTTCGCGCCGTCCTTGTAGTCGACCGGGGGAGCGGCGGCGGGCGCGGAAGGCTGCGCCGAGGCGCCCGCCGCAAGGGCGAGCGCGGCGCTTGCGGCGAGGAAGGGGCGCAGGATCATCGCTTACTCCGGGCGGTCCGAAGGTCTCGGGGGACGCCGGACGGGAGGGTGCGCCCGCCGGGCTTCGTCGTGAAGAGCCCGCGAACGACCTCCGGGCGCGCCCAACGGCCGGTCACGGAAGGAGGCGGAGGAGCGCGCCGCCCTTGCGGCCCCGCCGCGGCGCCCCGACATCAGGCCTCGCAAGGAGGACCTGAGTGTCTGAGATCTTCGACGGGCTTGAGGTGCCGGGCGCCTTCCGCCCCCGCACCGGCGCCTACGGCTTCGACGTCGAGCAGGTGCTGCGTTCGGTGGTGGCGCTGCAGGCGCGTGTCGCCGACGACGCCTACACCGCCGAGACGCTCGGGACCGAGCGGCTGGGCAACGCGGTGGTGATCGGGCCCGACCTGGTCTTGACCATCGGCTACCTCGTCATGGAGGCGGAGGAGGTGGTCCTGACCACCCGCGACGGGCGCCGCGTGCACGGCCACGTCCTGGGCGTGGACGCCCGCACCGGCTTCGGGCTGATCCACGCGCTGGAGCCGCTGGACCTGCCGGCGCTGCCGCTGGGCGACAGCCGCGCGCTGCGCCGGGGCGCGCCCGTGATCGTGGCGGGCGCGGGCGGGCCGTCGCACGCGCTGGCGGCCGCGGTGACGGCGCGCGAGCCCTTCGCCGGCTATTGGGAGTACGCTCTGGACGCCGCCCTGTTCGCCGCCCCCGCCCACCCGCACTGGAGCGGCGCGGCGCTGGTGGGCGAGGCGGGCGAGCTCCTGGGCGTCGGCTCGCTGCACGTGGAGAGCCGCACGGGCGAGGACGAGGCCACCGCGCGCCAGCAGAACATGTTCGTGCCCATCGAGCTCCTCCCGCCCATCCTGGACGACCTCTCCCGAGGGCGTCAGGCGCATCCGCCGCATCCGTGGCTGGGCGTCTTCTGCCAGGAGGTGGACGGGCACGTGGTGGTGGTGGGCGTCTCGCCGCGCTCGCCCGCCGCCCGCGCCGAGCTGCACCGCGGCGACATCGTGCACGCCGTGGCGGGCGAGCCGGTGGAGGACCTGGGCGACTTCTACCGCAAGGTCTGGGCGCTGGGCGAACCCGGGGTGGAGGCGCCGCTGGTGCTGCAGCGGGAGGGCGACGTGTTCGACGTGACGCTCGTCTCCACCGACCGGCGCAAGCTCCTGAAGGCGCGCCGCCTGAACTGAGGACGCGGCCGCGCCCGGGAGGGGCTGGAGCCGACGTCGCGGAGAGCCCTTCGGCGAAGGGAGCGGAACGCCGTCTTGACCGCGCGCGTGGCGGGCCGCACGGGGGGAACGTGGCGGACGACCTCCTGATCTTCGGCCCCGGTGATGTCGACCTCGCCCGCTCGCCCCTGCGCGCGTCCTTGCCGCGCGACGAGCCGACCTACGTGCTGGGCGCGTTCAACCCGGGCCTGACGCGCCTTCCCGACGGCGACCTCCTGCTCATGGTGCGCGTGGCGGAGGCCCTGCGCGAGCCCGTGCGCGACGGCGCGGTGCGCGCGATCCGCTGGACGCCGGGCGGGTATGTGCTGGACGCCCACCCGCTGGAGACGGTGGACTCCGGCGACCCTCGCCAGTTCGAGCTGAAGCGCGCGCCGCACCTGCCGAGGCTCCTCGGCCTGACCTCGCTCTCCTGGCTGCTGCCCGTGCGGCTCGCGCCCGACGGGCTGTCGGTCCGGGAGGTGATGTACGAGCGCGCGATCACGCCCACCGCCTCCTTCCAGGCCTGCGGCGTGGAGGACGCGCGCATCTCACGCCTCGACGGGCGGTGGTGGATGACCACCTGCGCCGTCTCCGCCGAGCGGCTGGGCACCGCGCTCTACAGCTCGGACGACGCGCTGGACTGGCGGCCGGAAGGGCTCGTGCTCGACCACCTGAACAAGGACATGCTGCTGTTCGAGGGCCGCATCGCCAGCGCCTGCTGGGCGCTGACCCGGCCGCTGGGCGAGGTGTGGTTCGCCCCCGCCCCCGACAGCCCCTACGCGGGCGGCCCCTCCATCAACTTCGCCACCTCGCCCGACGCCCTGCACTGGAAGCCTGCGGACGCGCCCGGCCTGCGCGCCCGCAAGGCGGCCCCGCACGTGGCCAAGATGGGCGGCGGCACGCCCCCGGTGCTCACCCCCGACGGCTGGCTGACGCTGTGGCACGGGGTGGAGCCGCGCGAGCGCGTGGGCGTCTACCGCACCTACTGGTCGCTCCTGGACCGCGACGACCCCACGCGCGTGCTCCGCCACGAAGACGAGACGCCGTTGCTGGAGGCCGTACCCGCCCTCACCGATCCGCTGGGCCACCTCATGTACCTGCCGACGCCCGTGGTGTTCACCACCGGCATGGTGGACGGCGGAGACCACTGGATCACAGCCTCGGGCGAGGCCGATCTCGCCTGCCGCATGACGCTCATCCCCAAGGCGCGCTTTGCATGACTGTCGCGGCCGAGCCCTGGTGGAAGTCGGGCGTGATCTACCAGGTGTACCCGCGCTCGTTCCAGGACACGGACGGCGACGGCGTGGGCGACCTCGCGGGGATCGAGCGGCGGCTCGACCACCTCGCCGGCCTGGGCGTGGACGCGGTGTGGATCAGCCCGGTCTTCCCCTCGCCCATGGCCGACTTCGGATACGACGTGGCGGACTATTGCGGCGTCGACCCCCGCTTCGGCACGCTGGCCGACTTCGACCGCCTGCTGGCCTCGGCCCACGCCCGCGGCCTCAAGGTGCTGCTGGACCTCGTGCCCAACCACACCTCGGCCGAGCACCCCTGGTTTCGGGAGAGCCGGTCGTCGCGCGAGAACCCCAAGCGCGGCTGGTACGTCTGGCGCGACCCCAAGCCCGACGGCTCGCCGCCCAACAACTGGATGAGCGACTTCGGCGGCTCGTCCTGGGAACGGGACGAGGCCACCGGCCAGTTCCACCTCCACGCCTTCCTGCCCGAGCAGCCCGACCTGAACTGGCGCAACCCGGCGGTGCGCGAGGCCATGGCCGACGTGCTGCGCTTCTGGTTCGACCGCGGCGTGGACGGCTTCCGCATCGACGTCTTGTGGCACATCGGCAAGGACGAGGGCTTCCGCGACAACCCGCCCAAGCCCGGTCACGTGCGCCGCATGGGCGAACTGTTCGACCAGGTGCAGCTCCACAACACCGGCCACCCGGACGCGCACGGCTGGGCCGCCGACCTGCGCGCCGTGGCCGACGGCTATACCGGCGACCGCGTGCTGATCGGCGAGATCTACCAGCCGCTCGACCAGCTCGTGACCTGGTACGGAACGGCCGACCGGCCGGAGGTGCTGCCGTTCAACTTCGCGCTGATCAACGCCGCGTGGGACGCGCCGACCCTCCACGCGCTGATCGCCGAATACGAAGCCGCCCTGCCGCCGGGAGCCTGGCCCAGCTGGGTGCTGGGCAATCACGACCGCCCCCGCATCGCCGCCCGCGTCGGCGAGGCGCAGGCCCGCGTGGCGGCCGTGCTGCTGTTGACGCTGCGGGGTACGCCCACCCTCTACTACGGCGACGAGATCGGCCTCGCCGACGTCCCCATCCCGCCCGACCGCGCACAGGATCCCGCCGAGCTGCGCCAACCCGGCCTGGGCGTGGGCCGCGACCCGGTGCGCACCCCCATGCCGTGGGACGCGACGCCGAACGCCGGCTTCACCACCGGCGAGCCCTGGCTGCCGCTCAACGCCGACCGGCCCACACGCAACGTGGAGGCGCAGGCCGCCGACCCGCGCTCGCTGCTGAACCTGCACCGCGCGCTCCTGCGCCTGCGCCGCGCCCACCCGGCGCTCAGCCTCGGCGAGCTGGAGCTCCTGCCCGCTCAGGACGGCGTGCTCGCCTACGCCCGCCGCCACGGCGGCGACCGGGCGGTGGTGGGGCTGAACCTGACGGGCGAGCCCCAGACACTGGACCTGCCCGGATGGGCGCAGGCCTCGCCCGTGCGCCTCTCCACCCTCTCCGGCCCCACGCTTCGCGAGGGACGCTTCCTGCACCTCCGCCCCGACGAAGCCGTCGTGCTCGCGCCGGCCCCGCTGTGACCGGTCGCGGGCTCCCGTCCTCCCCCGGCACGGTGGGGGTTGCGCGACCTCTCACACGTCGCGCAACCCCCACCACCCCCCTTCGGGCGGTCCCCCTCCCCCGTGCCGGGAGAGGACTCAAAGCATGAAGGTGGCCATGCTTGCGCCGATCAGCTGGCGCACCCCGCCCCGCGGCTACGGCCCGTGGGAGCTGGTCACCTCGCTCCTGACCGAGGCGCTCGTGGCCCGCGGCGTGGAGGTGACGCTGTTCGCCACGCAGGATTCGGCCACGGCGGGGACGCTGGCCGGCCCCGTCCCCCGCGCCTACTCGGAGGACCCGACGCTCGACGCCAAGGTGTGGGAGGCGATGCACGTGGCCCACGCGTTCGAGCGCGCGGGCGAGTTCGACATCATCCACAACCAGGCCGACTTCGTGCCGCTGGCCTTCTCGCGCCTGGTGGACACGCCCGTGGTCAACACGATCCACGGGTTCTCCAGCCCGCGCATCCTGCCGATCTTCCGCGCATACCAGGACCGGGTCAGCTACGTCGCGATCAGCGCCGCCGACCGGGCGGCCGGCCTGCGCTACGCCGCCACCATCCACCACGGGATCCCGCTGGACGACTTCCCCTTCGACGCGCAGGGCGGGCCGGACCTCCTGTTCTTCGGCCGCATGCATCCCGATAAGGGGGCCGCCGAGGCGATCAGCTGCGCCGCGGCGGCCGGGCGGCGCCTGCTGATGGCGGGCCTGGTGCAGGACGAGGGCTACTTCGCCAGGGAGGTGGCCCCGCACGTCGACGGCGACCGCGTGCGGTTCGTGGGCGTGCTGGGCGGGGCCGAGCGCGTCCGGGCGCTGGGCGGCCACGCGGCCCTGCTGCACCTGATCGGCTTCGACGAGCCCTTCGGCCTGTCGGTGGTGGAGGCCATGGCGTGCGGCACGCCCGTGATCGCCCACCGCCGCGGCTCCATGCCCGAGCTGATCGTCGACGGCGTCACCGGCTTCCTGGTGGACACGCCGGAGGAGGCTGTGGCCGCCGTGGCCCGCCTGCCGCAGATCGACCGCGCCGCCTGCCGCGCCCGGGTGGCCGAGCACTTCAGCGTGGAGCGAATGGCCGACCGCTACCTCCGGCTCTACCGGGAGGTGGCGGGCTGACGCCTCGTCCGGCGGCCCGCGCCGGGCGTCGCGGACCCGCCACCCCGCCTAGGGTCGCCGCTCACTCCGCCGCGCGGTGCACGACGCGGCCGCCGGCCACCGTCATCAACACCAGACCCTGGAGCCGCCGCCCGTCGAACGGCGAGTTGCGGGACTTGGACAGGAGCTTGTCGGCGTCGACCACGCGCGGCGCCCCCCCGTCGCACAGGACGAGGTCGGCCGGGGCGCCCGCCGCCAGCCGCCCGGCCTCGAGCCCCAGGAGGCGTGCGGGGCCGAGCGTGACGGCGCGGACCAGGGGGAGGAGGCCGCAGCGGCCGTCGTGGTGCAGCGAGAGGAGCGCGGGCAAGAGCGTCTCCAGCCCCACCGCGCCCGGCGCGGCCTCGGCGAAGGGCAGGCGCTTGTCCTCGGCGGGGGCCGGGGTGTGGGCGGAGGTGACCGCCTCCACGAGGCCGGACGCCACCGCGTCGATCAGCGCCTGCCGGTCGTCCTCCGAGCGGAGCGGCGGGTCCAGGCGGTAGAACGTGCGGTAGTCGCCCACGTCCAGGAGGTTGAAGCTGAGGTGGTTGATGGAGGCGGTGGCCGACGCCCCGACCCCCCGCTCCCGCGCCGCCGCCAGTCGCGCGCAGGCGTCCGCGGTGGTGAGCTGGTCGAGCAGCAGGCGGGCGCCGGTGAGCTCGGCCAGCGCCAGGTCGCGCTCCACCATGATGCGCTCGGCGATGGCGGGGGCGGCGGGCAGCCCCAGGCGCGTGGCGAACTCGCCCTCCGTGGCGCAGGCGCCGGCGGTGAGGAAGGGGTCGGCGGGGCGGTGCGCCACCGTCGCGCCGTGGGCGGCGGCGTAGGTCATCACCCGGCGCAGCAGGCGGCTGTCGGCCACCGTGCGGTCGCCGTCGCAGATGTAGGCGGCCCCCGCCTCCATCATCAGCCCGATCTCGGCCATGCGCTCGCCGCGGCAGCCGCGGGTGGCCGCGCCTGCGGCGCGGACGTGGACGCCGTCCAGGTCGCGGGCGCGGCGCAGCACGAAGTCGATGGCGGCGGGGTCGTCCAACGCCGGGTCGGTGTCGGGCTGGAGCACGATGGTGGTGACGCCCCCGGCGGCGGCGGCGCGGCTGGCGGACTTCAGCGTCTCCTTCTCCTCCGCGCCGGGTTCGCCCGTCTTCACGCGCAGGTCGATCAGGCCGGGGATGAGAAGGGCCCCGCCGCAATCGATCAGCTGGATGTCGCCGGAGGGGGCCTCCAGCTGCGGGCGGCGCCGCACGTCGGCGATCACGCCGCCGGAGACCACCAGCGCGCCGGGGCCGTCGTAGCCGGACTCGGGATCGACGAGCCGCGCGTTGACGAAGGCCAGCGGGCGGCGGCTCACGCATCCACCCGCTGGATCGCGCGCTCGGCCAGGCTGGCGAGCACGGCCATGCGTACGGCCACGCCCATCTCCACCTGGTCCTGGATCAGGCTGACGGCGGGGTCGTCGGCCACGGTGGAGTCGATCTCCACGCCGCGGTTCATGGGGCCGGGATGCAGGACGCGGGCGCCCGGCTTGGCGAAGGCGAGCCGCTCGCGGTCCAGCCCGTAGAAGCGGAAGTACTCGCGGACGGAGGGGACGAAGGCGCCGTCCATCCGCTCCAGCTGCAGGCGCAGCATCATCACCACGTCGCAGCCCGCGAGGCCGCTGCGCATGTCGTGGAACACCTCGCAGCCCCACTCCGCGGCGGCGGCCGGGATCAGGGTGGGCGGGCCGACCAGCCGCACCTGCGCCCCCAGGAGCTGCAGCAGCACGATGTTGGAGCGCGCCACGCGGCTGTGCTCCACGTCGCCGCAGACGGCCACGGTCAGCCCCTCCACCCGGCCGAGCGCGCGGCGCAGGGTGAGCGCGTCCAGCAGCGCCTGGGTGGGATGCTCGTGACGACCGTCGCCCGCGTTGACCACCGCGCACGACACCTTCTGCGAGAGGAGGCTCGCCGCGCCCGAGGCCGAGTGGCGCACGACGAGGAGGTCCGGCCGCATGGCGTTCAGCGTCACCGCGGTGTCGATCAGCGTCTCGCCCTTGCTGACGCTGGAGGTGCGCGGGCTCATGTTGACGGTGTCGGCGCCCAGGCGCTTGGCCGCCAGCTCGAACGAGCTCTGCGTGCGGGTGGAGCTTTCGAAGAACAGGTTCACCAGCGTGCGGCCGCGCAGCAGCGGCAGCTTCTTCTCGGGCAGGCGGTTGAGCGCGACGAAGCTGTCGGCGAGGTCCAGCAGGCGCTCGGCGTCGGGGCGGTTCAGCCCGTCGAGGCCCGTGAGGTGCGGGCGCGGCCAGGGGAACAACCGCGCGCGGACGGCGGCCTCCACGTCGTCCACGGAGGAGGTGGGACGCCCCGCCGTGTCCGCGGGGCCCGCCACTACTGCAGCCGCACGCCGAGGTCGGCGACGGCGCGGTCCACCGACGGGTCGCTGGTCATGGCGGCGGTGCGGCGGGCGAACACCGTCTCGGCGGCCTGCACGGCGAGGTCGGCGGCGGCGGCGCGCACCTCGGCGGCGGCCTGCGTCTCGGCCAACGCGATGCGGCGGTCGGCGAGCTCGGTGCGGCGGGCGATCTGCGCCTCCAGCTTCACCTTGGCGTCGGCCTCCAGGCGCTTCGCCTCGGCCTCGGCCTCGGCGAGCATGGCGGCGGCGCGGCCCTCCAGCTCGGCGCGGCGGCGGGTCAGGCCCTCCAGCACGATCTTCGCCTCGTCGCGCAGGCGCTCGGCGTCGGCCAGGGCGTCGCGAATCCTGGCGGAGCGGCCGTCGAGGTTGCGGGCGGCCAGGCCCGGCACTTTCGCGAAGGCGAGGATGGCGAAGAACAGGACGAGGCCGACGCCCACCCAGGCCTCGGGTTCGGTCAGGATGTGGCGAAGGTCCAACGTCGTCTCCTCAGCCGCGGGCGGTCAGGGCGGCGTCGACCTCGCCGGCCTCGGCGGGGCGGCCGGTGAGCCGCTCCACGATGGCGGCGGCGGTGTCGGCGGCCACCTCGCGCACCGAGCCCATGGCCGCGTCACGCGACGCCGCGATCCGCGCCTCGGCCTCCGCGAGCCTGGCGTTCAGCTCGACATCCTGCGCGCGCTGGCGGGCCTGCGCCTCGGCGGCGGCGCGGGCCTTGGCGTCGGAGGCGGCGGCTCCGGCCTTGGCGCGCGCCTCGCTCATCTCCGCATGGGAGGCGGCGGCCTGGGCGTCGGCCTCGGCGCGCACGCGCCGGGCCTCCTCCACCGCGCCGTTGATGGCGGTGTCGCGGTCGTCCTTCACCTTGCGCAGGCGCGGGACGAAGACGCGCGCCAGGAGCGTGTAGAGGAGCGCGAACAGCACCACGAGCCAGACGATCTGCCCCGCCCAGTACTCGAAGCGGAACTGCGGCAGGCCCGTCTCGGCGGAGGGCGCCTCGGTGGTGGCGCGCTGCTCGGGCGTGGCCTTCACGCCGTTGACCGCCTCGCCCGCCTCCTGCGACGGGAGCGATCCCGCGGAGGTCACCGGGTGAGTGGCGGGCGGGGCGGTGTCGGCCATCAGGAGTAGAGGATCAGGATGCCGAGCACGAAGGCCAGGATGCCCAGGGCCTCGGCGAGGGCGGCGCCCACGAACAGGTTGCCGATCTGCGCGCCGGCGGCCGAGGGGTTGCGCAGCGCGCCGTTGAGGAAGTTGCCGAACACGGTGCCCACGCCGATGCCGGCGCCGATCATGCCGAGGGTGGCGAGGCCCGCGCCGATGTAGCGGAAGCCGTGGGCTCCGGCGGTGGCGACGGCGACGGCGTTTTGCGGGTCCATGGTGAGTGTCTCGTCTGGCTTGGGATGGAGGAGGAGGAGGAGGGGGTCGCGCCCTAGTGGCCGTGGCCGAGGTTCACGACGTCGTTGAGGTAGATGCAGGTGAGCACGGTGAACACGAAGGCCTGGAGGAAGGCCACCAGGAACTCCAGCGCCGTCAGCGCCACCACGCCGCCCATGGACAGGACCGCGCCCGGGATGCCGAACAGCCCCAGCCCGCCGCCCGCCGCCAGGCTTCCCAGCGCGATGATGAAGCCCGCGAACACCTTCAGCGCCACGTGGCCGCCCAGCATGTTGCCGAACAGCCGCAGCGCCAGGGTGAAGGGCCGCAGCAGGAAGGACACGAACTCGATCGGCACCACCAGCGGCAGCACGAAGATCGGCACGCCCCCCGGCACGAACAGCTTGAAGAAGCCGAGCCCGTTCTTGGCGAAACCCACGGCGAGCACCAGGAGGATGGTCATCACCGCCAGGGCGGCGGTCACCGCCAGCTGCGAGGTGGCGGTGAAGATCAGGAACAGCCCGAGGAGGTTCATCACGAGGATGAACAGGAACAGCGTGAACACGAACGGGAAGTAGCGCCGCCCCTCGTGCCCGATCAGGTTGGAGGCGAGGTCGTCCACGAGACTGAACATCATCTCGCCCGCGGCCTGCGTGCGGCCGGGCACCACCTGCGGCCGCGCCGTGACGATCGCCATGAAGACGGTGACGATGGCGAAAGCGAGCATCATCGACAGCGTCGAGTTGGTGATCGACAGGTCGATCGGCCCCACCAGCGGCAGGTTCACGGGCGCGATGTCCACGATCTTGTGGATCTCGAACTGTTCAAGCGGGCCGGCCATCTCGGTCCTTCAGTCGTCGTCGCCGTCGTCGAAGGGGACGGACGGCGGCGGGTTCACGTTCTCGCGCGCGGCTTGCGCCATCAGGCGGTCCGCCGTGTTCTTGGCCATCCAGACGGAGACCGCGAAGCCCAGCAGCACGCCGCCGATCAGCCCGAAGGGCGCGGTGCGCCCGGTGAGCCGGTCGAGCCCGAAGCCGAGCGCCAGCCCCACCAGCACGCCGCCGAACAGGTCGGTGACGAGGCGGTAGGCCTGGTTCGTCGCGCCCGCCTTGGAGACCGAGGCGGCCGGACGCGCCGTCGACCGCTCCAGCGCATCCGCCCGCGCCGACAGGTCCCGCAGGGGGTCGTCGGGCGGCGAGGAGGGCGGAGGCATGGTCCGGGCGCGCTCGTGAAGGACCGCGGCGGCGGGCCGCCCCGGCCCCTCGAGGGCGCGCGGAACCTAGCGGCGGAGGGCGGGATGTCAACCAGGCGGCGCGAGCCCCTACGGGTACAGGCGCTGCGAGCTCCAGGCGCCTGCGGCGCGGGTGAACAGCCTCCGGTCGTGCAGGCGGTTGGGGCCGTCGAGCCAGAACTCGACGGAGGCGGGGACCACGCGGTAGCCGCCCCAGTGCGGCGGGCGCGGCGGGTCGCGGTCGGCGTACTCGCGCTCCAGCTCGGCGACGCGCCCCTCCAGGGTCGCGCGGCTGTCCAGCGGCTGCGACTGGACGGAGGCGAGCGCCCCCAGCCGGCTGCGCTTGGCGCGGCTGGCGAAGTAGGCGTCGGCGTCGGAGGGGGGCAGGCGCTCCACGGCGCCGCGCACGCGCACCGCCCGCCGCAGGCTCTTCCAGTGCAGGCACAGCGCCGCCTTGGGGTCGCCCGCCAGCTCGCGGCCCTTGGCCGAGCCCTCGTGCGTGAAGAAGCGGAAGCCGTCCGCGCCATGCCCCTTCAGAAGCACCATGCGCACGTCGGGCAGGCCGTCGGCGTCCACGGTGGCGAGGCTCATGGCGTCCGGGTCGTTCACCTCCGCCGCCTTGGCCTCCGCGAACCAGGCGTTGAACAGGGCGAAGGGGTCGGGCTCGTCGAACATGCGGGTGAGCACGGCTTCGGGGGTCGTCTCGAGGGCGGCGTCGGGCATGGGCGGCTTATAGACGGCTCACGCGTGCGCTAAAGCGGGGCCATGTCGCACAACACGTTCGGCCACCTTTTCCGCGTCACCACCTGGGGCGAGAGCCACGGGCCGGCGCTGGGCTGCGTGGTGGACGGCTGCCCCCCCGGCCTGCCGCTGTCGGAGGCCGACATCCAGCCCTGGCTGGACAAGCGCCGCCCGGGCGCCAGCCGCTTCGTCACGCAAAGGCGTGAGCCGGACGAGGCGCGCATCCTGTCCGGCGTGTTCGAGGGGCTGACCACGGGCCATCCGGTCTCCATCCTCATCGAGAACGTTGACCAGAGATCGAAGGACTACGGCGCCGTCGCGCAGCAGTTCCGGCCGGGCCACGCGGACCAGTCCTGGCGGGCCAAGTACGGCCACCGCGACTATCGCGGCGGCGGGCGTTCCTCGGCGCGCGAGACGGCGGCGCGGGTGGCGGCGGGCGCGGTGGCGCGGGTGGTGCTGGGCGCGGGCGTGCGGGTGCGCGCGGCGGTGGTGCAGGTGGGGCCGCTCGCCGTGGACCGCGCCCGCTTCGACTGGGCCGAGGTGGAGCGCAACGCCCTGTTCTGCCCGGACGCGGGCGCCGTCGCCGCCTGGGAGGCGCACCTCGACCTCATGCGCCGCGAGGGCTCCTCCGCCGGGGCGATCGTGGAGGTGGAGGCGACGGGCGTCCCCGCCGGCTGGGGCGCACCGGTCTATGGCAAGCTCGATGCGGAGTTGGCGGCCGCGCTGATGAGCATCAACGCGGTGAAGGGCGTGGAGATCGGCGCGGGTTTCGGCGCGGCGGCGCTGGACGGGCGCGAGGCGGGCGACGAGATGCGGCGCGGAGCGGACGGCGCGCCCGTGTTCCTCTCCAACCACGCGGGCGGGGTGGCGGGGGGCGTCTCCACCGGCCAGCCGGTGGTGGCGCGGCTGGCGCTGAAGCCCACCTCGTCGATCACCACGCCGCGCCGCTCGCTGGACGAGGCCGGGCAGGAGGTCGACGTCGCCACCACCGGCCGCCACGACCCCTGCGTGGGCCTGCGCGCCGCGCCGGTGGCCGAGGCCATGACCGCCTGCGTGCTGGCCGACGCCTTCCTGCGGCACCGCGGCCAGACGGGGCGGGACGGCGCCTACGCTTGACCCGTCCGGGGGCGGACGGTTTATGTCGGGACGAAGCGCTCCGCGGCGTCGTGCGGGGTGCGGGAGAGAGACACGCATGACACGCCTCGGCCTGGCGCTCGCGGCCGCCGCCGCCCTCGCCGCCCTCCCCCACGCCGCGATGGCGCAGCGCGCCACGGGCGGAGGCCAGACCACCCCCGCCGCCGCTCCCGCCGCTTCCGCGGCGCCGGGCAAGGTCGATCCCAAGCAGCAGGCGGCGCAGCGCACGCGCGGCATGAAGGAGGCTCCGCCGCTGGTGGCGGCCTCCGGCGCGCAGTGCCAGATTACCGACGCGCTCTACAAAGGCGAGGGCAAGGACAAGGGCGCCGACGGCAAGGAGGTGAAGATCACCGCCTACGAGGTCGCCTGCAGCCAAGGCTTCGGCTACATCGTCGTCAGCCGCGCGGGCCAGCCCAAGCCGCAGGCGGTGAACTGCATCATGGCGCAGAACGGCGGCTCCAAGTGCGAGCTGCCGCAGAACACCGACTTCAAGGCGGCGATCACCCCCGCGGTGAAGCAGGCCGGCCGCCAGTGCGACGTCACCGACGTGCGCTACGTCGGCTCCACCGCCACGCCCCAGAACGACGTCTACGAGGTTGGCTGCGCGGCCCCCTCGCTCGGCTTCATGATCGGCCTCTCCGCGGACGGGCAGGCGCCGACGGTGAACGACTGCGTCGCCACGCTGGGCACCTCGCAGGAGTGCAAGTTCACGCCCAAGGCGGCGATCCTGACGAGCTTCCAGCCGCTGGTCGCCAAGACGGGCAAGACCTGCCAGGTCAGCGACTTCCGCTCCATCGGCCGCTCCGCCGCCAGCGGCGAGGAGTTCACGGAGATCGCGTGCTCGGGCGGGACGGGCTTCGTGCTCGTGCGCGACAAGGCGGGCGCCTACAAGAACGCCATCGACTGCGGCAAGGCCCAGGGCGTCGGCGACGGATGCAAGCTGACGGACGTGACGGTGGCGCAGACGCAGGAGGCCGGCACCTACACCAAGCTCGCCGCCAAGGCCGGCTTCCCCTGCGACGTGGGCCAGTACCGCGTGATCGGCATGGACGCGCAGAACCGCGAGGTGGTCGAGCTGAAGTGCAAGAACCGGACGGACGGCGCGGTGGCGCTGTTCGACGAGAAGGGATCGAGCCGCATCTACGACTGCGTGCGCGCGGGCGCCGTGGGCGGCTCCACCTGCAAGCTGAGCGAGGCCTCCGTGGTCTATCCCAAGTACACCGCGGCCCTGGCCGCCAAGGGGCGCGCCACCTGCAAGGTGTCCAACGCCGCCTTCCTCGCGCACACCACCGCCGGATCCGACTACATCGAGGCCGCCTGCGCCGACGGCGCCCCCGGCTGGGTGATGAGCTTCAAGGAGGGGGCCGCCTCCATCGACGAGCTCCTCACCTGCCGCCAGGCGACGGGCGCCGGGCTGAAGTGCAAGCTGGCGGGCAACACCGGCGCCTGACCGGCGCCGCCGCCGGCCTCAGCCGACCATCGCCTCGATCAGGTGCGGCCCGGGCTCGGCCAGGGCCCGCGCCAGGGCCGTGTCGAACGCCTCCGCGGTGTCGGCGCGCACCGCCGGCACGCCGAAGCCGCGCGCCAGGGCGCACCAGTCCATGCGCGGGTTCGACAGGTCCAGCAGGCTTCGCGCCGCCGGGCCGGCGTTCCCCGAGCGGGTGCGGGCGAACTCGATGTTGAGGATGCGGTAGGCGGCGTTGGCGAACACCACCGTCACCACGTCCAGCCCCTCGCGCGCGATCGTCCACAGCCCCTGGCAGGTGTAGGCGGCCGCGCCGTCGCCGTTGAGCGACAGCACCTTCGACCCCGGCCGCGCCACCGCCGCGCCCACCGCCGCCGGTATGCCCTGGCCGATGGCCCCGCCCGTCAGCATCAGCCAGTCGTGCGGGCGCGCGCCCCGGGTCTGGTTATAGACGGGCAGGCCGGCGGTGACCGCATCGTCGGACACCACGCTTCCCTCCGGCATGTGGCGCGCGATGGAGGCCCCGATCGCGTAGACGGTGAGCTCGCCGGGCTCCACGGCCGGGACCTCCGGCGCGGCGGGAGCGAAGCGGGCGGGGGCGCCCGCGGCGTCGGCCAGCGCCTCCAGCGCCGCGGCCGCGTCCTCCCCCGGCGAGGCGAGCGTCTCGGCGGCGCACCCCTCGGGCAGGAGCACGCCGGGGGCGTCGGGATAGGCGAAGAAGGCCACCGGGACCTTGGTCCCGGCCAGCACCAGCAGGTCCACGCCCGCGAGGTCCGCCAGCGCCATCTCGCCGAAATAGAGCATCCGGTCCGGCGCGAAGCGGCCTGCGCCGCGCGGCAGGCGGCCGACGAAGGTGTCGCAGAGCACCCGCACGCCCAGGCCCGCCAGGCGCCCGGCGGCGGCCAGCCCCGCCTCCGTGCAGGCGGGCGAGCCCATGAGCACGGCGGGCTTCCTCGCCTCGCGCAGCCGCCGGGCCAGCGCCTCCACCCGGTCGGCGGCGACGGGGGCGGGCGCGGGGCGCGGGCGAGGCGCCGCCGGACCGGCGCACTCGGTCCAGGCGCAGTCGGCGGGCAGGATCAGCGTGGCGGGGCCGGGGATCGGCCCGCAGCTGGCGGCCACGCACTCCGCCGCCATGGCCACGGCGGCGTCCGCCGTCTCCGGCGAGCCGGTCCACACCGACAGCGGCCCGGCCAGCCCCGCGATGTCGGAGGTGAGCGGGGCGTCGTGGCCGCGATGGAAGGTGGCGTGGTCGCCCACGATGTTGACGATGGGCGCCCCGGCCCGCCGGGCGTTGTGCAGGTTGGCCCCGCCGTTGGCGAGCCCTGCCCCCAGGTGCAGCAAGGTGGCGGCGGGCTTGCCCGCGATCCGGGCGTAGCCGTCGGCCGCTCCCGTCGCCACGCCCTCGAACAGCGCCAGCACCGGCCTGACCCGCGGCTCGCGGTCGAAGGCGGCCACCATCTGCATCTCGCTGGTGCCGGGGTTGGAGAAGCACGCGTCCACCCCGGCGTCGGCCAGGGTGCGCAGGATGGCTTCGGCGCCGTTCATGGGATCACTCCACAGGCGTGCGCCGCCCGCGGGCGAGGACACGAAGGATCAGGACCTCGTCACCGCGGACGCGGAACAGGATGGCGGCGCGACGCTGGAAGCCGATCCGACGTCGCCCGTCGCGCAGCCGCGTGCCGCATTGCGGCGCGATGTCGAAGCCGGCCAGGAAGGCGCTGAGCCGATCGACGTACGCCTCGGCGGTCGGCAGGTTCTCCAGGTCCGTGATCCGGTCGGCGATCGCGCGCAGGTCCTCCCGCACCGACGGTTCGATCCGGACGACGTGGCGCTTCGAGCGGAGCGCCGCCTCGCCGCTCTTTCCCGCACGCGGATCTTAAGAGCGTCGAACACCTCGTCCACCGTGTAGGTCCGCTCCAGGCCGGCGTCGATGCGCCGCTCCGCCTCCTCGCATTCGGCGATGATGGCCTTCCACTCGGGGGAGTCCTCGTCGAGATCGTCCGCGCCGGGCAGGGTCTCCACGCTCGCGACCACCACCTCCGCGGCGTCGGCGAACTCGCCCGACGCCGCGTGGGCGTCGATGGCGTCGGTCACGGTCTGCGACAGGTCGAGCATGAGGCGGCGGGTGGCGGGCATGGCGGCTCCTTCGCGGCGCGTCATAGCACGATCACGTCCGCGTCCGGCGGGTCGGCGAACAGGCGGGCGACGTCGGCGGCGCGGCGGGTGCGGGCCAGGGCCTGGTTGATGTAGCCCTTGTCGGTGACCTCGCCCGACGCCGCGTCGGGGGCGCCCTCCAGCACGAGCGCCCGGGCGATCCGCCCGCCCGCCCCCCGGGCGGCGGCGTTGTGGCGGGCCAGGGCCGCGCGGACCGCCGCGAGCAGGGCCGCGGCGTCCAGCGCGCCGGCGGCGGCGCCCGCGAACAGCAGCAGGCCCACCCCGTCCCGGTTCTCGCCGCACACCACCGCGTCCGAGGCCAGGCCGCCGAGGGCGGAGACGGCCTGCAGCCGCAGCGCGCCCGCGGCGACGAAGGCGCCGGTGGCCAGCTTGAAGTTCTCCACCAGCCGGCCGTCGAACACGAGGCCCCGCCCCGGCCGCCCCGGCTCGGCGAGCAACCCCGCGTCGCCGGTGGCGTAGAAGCCCTCGCCGTCCAGCGGCAGGGGGACCACCTCCCCGTCCGCCCGGCGGTAGCCGGCGGCCACCTGCGGCCCCCGCACCCGCACCTCCAGCTTGCCGCCGCCCACGGGCGCGAGCTTGACTTTCGTTCCGGGGATGGGCGCGCCCAGGAGGCCGGAGCGGTCGTTCGGCCACCGGACGTTGGAGACGGTGGGCGTGGTCTCCGTCACGCCGTAGCCCGCCGCGAAGGTCACCCGCTCGCCGCACGCCGCCACCGCCGACGCCTGCACCCGGTGGAGCACGCTCGCGGGCAGGCCGGCCCCGCCGTACTGCATGACGCGCAGCCGGGCGAACACGGTGCGGGCGAGGGCGGCGTCGTGCTCCAGGGCGTCGGCCAGGAGGGCCCAGGCGGCGGGCACCATGTTCAGGTAGGTGGTCTCCGCCTCCGCCAGCTCGGCCAGCGTCTCGCCGAAGCGGGCGGGGGTGGGCTGGCCCTTGTCGACATGCAGCGTCCCGCCGCGGTGGGCGGCCATGTGCAGGATGGCGTGGGCGCCCAGGCTGTGGCTCCAGGGCGCGGAGTTGACCATCACCGGGGGGTCCGGGTCGTCGTAGCAGGCCGCCACCTGCGCCGCGTTCACCGCCAGGTTGGCGTGCGTCAGCGCCACCGCCTTGGGCGCGCCCGTCGAGCCGGAGGTGAGGAGCAGCTTCGCCACGGCCGCCGCTTCGCCCCGGTCGGGGAGGGCGCCGCCCGACGCCAGGCGCTCCAGGTCGTGGGGGCCGATCACGGGCAAGCCCTCCGCGGCGGGTGCGGCGAGGAGGGCGGGACCGAACAGCGCCGGGTCGTCCACGTAGATCGCCGCGGGCCGCAGCAGCGCCAGCGCGTGCGCCAGGCGCGCGGGCTCGGCCCCCGGCAGGCCGTACTGAGGCGTCACGGGCGCCGCGGGGATGCCCGCGCGCATGGCGGCGTAGGTGACGAGCGCCGTGTCGATCCCGTTGCGCGCCAGGATCATCAGCGGTCGCCGGGGCCCCAGGCCGAGGCCCGCGAGGCCGGCCGCGAGCCGCGCCACGCGTTCGGCCGCCGCGCCGAAGCTCAGCACCCGCCGCCCCGCCCCGCTGCGCTCGGTGAGCCAGGGGCGACCGGCGTCCCTGGCCGCCCAGTGGTCCAGCGGGGCCGCCGCGGTGGCGAAGACAAAGCCGAGCGGCGCGGGGTTGCCGAGCACGACCTCCCCGCCTCCGCGATCTTCGATCGTGACCGAATCCGGCGCGTAGCGCGGACTCCGCCAGGGGGCGCGATCAGTCTCCATGGCCGCGTCTAAAACGTCTGCGGCGCCCTGGCCAAGCCCGCGCGCCTGCGCCGCCGCGGCCGACGCGCTCGACCGAGGCTCAAGGCGCGGCCGTGGGACCGTAATCCATCCGCTTCAGGTCGGAGATGAGGCCCGGCCCGGTCGGCTCCCAGCCCAGCGTCTCGCGCGTCCAGGCGCTGGAGGCGGGCATGTCCAGACCGACGAACATGCCCATGAAGCCGAAGTGGTCGGAGGCCTCCTCCGGCGGCACGGACACGGCGGGGATGCGCAGCCCCTCGGCCAGCGTCTCGGCGATGGCCCTGGCGGCGACCCCCTCCTCGGCGACGGCGTGGTAGCGGGCGCCGGGCTCGGCGCGCTCGATCGCCAGCACGTAGAGCCGCGCCACGTCCGACACGTGCGCCGCAGGCCAGCGGTTGCGCCCATCGCCCACATAGCCCGCCACGCCCTTGCGGCGCATGATGTCCAGCAGCGGGGTGATGAGCCCCTGCTTGACAGGGTCGTGCACCTGCGGGAGCCGCACCACCGAGACGTTCACGCCCGCCGCCGCCAGCTCCCGCCCCGCCAGCTCCGAGGCGATCCGGGGGTTGGGGTGGCCGGTGTTGAACACGTCCTCCCGCGCCGGCTCGCCGGGACCGGGGCTGCCGACGGCGACGCTCGAGGTGATCAGCAGCGGCCTGTCGGACCCCTTCAGCACCTCGCCCATGGCCTTGAGGACGCGCACGTCCTTCTCGCAGTTGGCGACAAAGGTCGAGAAGTCGTGGTCGAAGGCGCAGTGGATCACCGCGTCGGCCTCGGCCGCGCCGTCGGCCAGGGTCTGCGGGAGTTCCAGGTCGCCGCGATGCACCTGCGCCCCCGCGGCGGTCAGCGCCTCGGCGCCGGCGTCGGAGCGCGTCAACCCCGACACCTGATGGCCGCGTGCGAGGAGTTCGGGGACGATCCGGGAGCCGATGAAGCCGGTGGCTCCGGTAAGGAACACGCGCATGAGAGGTCTCCGCTGAACCGCACTGGATATCGACCGCCGCAACGTCCTGGTAAAGTAGTGAGCTTATCCCGGTATGATCGCTGACAGGATCGCTGATGACCATCGATGCGAAGGGCCGGCTCGGCGCGTACCTGCGCGACCGCCGCACCCGGCTCGACCCCGCCGCCCTGGGCTTCGGCGGCGGCCGCCGCCGCACGCCGGGCCTGCGCCGCGAGGAGGTGGCGCAGCGCGCCGGCATCAGCCCCACCTGGTACACCTGGCTGGAGCAGGGGCGCGGCGGCGCGCCCTCGGCGGACGTGCTCGACCGCATCGCCTCGGGGCTGATGCTCACCGAGCCCGAGCGCGAGCACCTCTTCATGCTTGGGCTGGGGCGCCCGCCCGAGGTGCGCTACCGGCCGGTGGACGGCGTCAGCCCCCGGCTGCAGCGCGTGCTCGACGCCCTGGGCTTCAGCCCGGCGCTCGTGAAGACCGCCACCTGGGACGTGGTGGCCTGGAACCGCGCCGCCGCCGCCGTGCTGACCGACTATTCCAAGCTGCCGCCGCAGGGGCGCAACATCCTGCGCCTGATGTTCGCCGACTCCCGCGTCCGCGCCGCGCAGGAGGACTGGCTGGCCGTGGCGCGCTTCGTTGTCGGCGCCTTCCGCGCCGACGTCGCCCGCGCCGGCGCCACGGCGCAGAGCACCGCCCTCGTCGAGGAGATCTCCCGCCTCAGCCCCGAGTTCGAGGCGCTGTGGCGCAGCAACGACGTCGTCTATCCCGGCGAGGGCCTGAAGCGCCTGCACCATCCCGAGGCCGGCCTCTTGGAGCTGGAGTTCTCCGCCTTCGCCGTCGACGGCCGGCCGGACCTGGGCATGATCGTCTACAACCCCGCCACGTCCGAAGCGGCGGAGCGGATCGGGGCGCTCCTGCGCGCAAAGGCGGGCTGAACGACGCCGGGGATCCAACGCGGGCCGACGGCAGCCGGCCGTTCACTCGGGAACGACGACGTGCCGCTTCCAGGCGTTCGCCGCCAAGGTGTCTAAAATGTTGGTGGGTGCAGTAGGATTCGAACCTACGACCCGCTGATTAAGAGTCAGCTGCTCTACCAACTGAGCTATGCGCCCGCGCGAG
>CAXSHO010000028.1:25759-27384 GCA_964237305.1 uncultured Caulobacteraceae bacterium | reverse complement strand
ACGACGCGGCGCTGGCCGGGATCGGCGCCGTAGCCGCGCACGCCCGCCACGAAGCCGGGCTCCTGCAGCGCCAGCACGGCGGCGTAGGCCACCACGCCGCGCGACAGGGCCAGGGGGTCGGACGTCTCCGCCTTCTCCAGCGCGCTCTCCACGGTGGAGCCGTTGGTGAAGCCGGCGGTGATGGAGGCGGCGCGGCGCATGTAGGCGCGGTAGGCGCCCGCGGCCTGCACCACCTGGCCGGACAGCGCCACCGGCGGCGGGGCCGCGACGGGGGCGGGAGCGGCCGCGGCGGGGGGCGGGGGCTTCTTGCGCCCGAACAGCCCCGCCGCCTGCGCGCCGCCGCCCGCGAGCATCAGCGCCGAGGAGGCGGCCAGTCCCAGCAGCAGGGCGGAGCGGGCGGGTCGGGTCATGGGGGAAGGTCTCGGCGCAGGGCGGGCGGCGGGGGGCGGCGTCCAGCGAGCTTCGAGCACCGACCTTAACGCCTCGTCAACCACGGCCTTGAGGCGCCGGCGTGGCGCTCAGTCGAACAGCTTGGACACCGACTCCTCGTTGGCGATGCGCCGGATGGCCTCGCCGATCAGCGGGGCCACCGAGACGTGGCGCACCTTGGTGCAGCCCTTCACCTGCTCGTCGGCCTCGATGGAGTCGGTGATCACAAGCTCGTCCAGCACCGAACGGCCCACCCGCTCGCACGCCGCGCCCGACAGCACGCCGTGGCTGACATAGGCGGACACGGAGGCGGCGCCCTGGTCCATCAGCGCCCCCGCCGCATTGCAGAGGGTGCCGGCCGAGTCGACGATGTCGTCGAACAGGATGCAGCGGCGCCCCGCCACGTCCCCGATGATGTTCATCACCTCGCTCTCGCCGGGGCCGGAGCGGCGCTTGTCCACGATGGCGAGGTCGGCGTTCAGCCGGTCGGCCAGGGCGCGGGCGCGGACCACGCCGCCCACGTCGGGCGACACGATCATCAGCTCGGCGGACGCCCCGTCGTAGCGGCGCCGGATGTCGGCGGCCATGACGGGGGTGGCGATCAGGTTGTCGGTGGGGATGTCGAAGAAGCCTTGGATCTGGCCCGCGTGCAGGTCCATCGTCAGCACCCGGTTCGCCCCGGCGCGGGTGAGGAGGTTCGCCACCAGCTTGGCGGAGATGGGGGTGCGGCCCCCCGTCTTCCGGTCCTGCCGGGCGTAGCCGAAGTAGGGCATCACCGCCGTGACGCGCCGGGCGGAGGCGCGCACCAGGGCGTCCACGCAGATCAGGAGCTCCATGAGGTTGTCGTTGGCGGGGTAGCTCGTGGACTGGATCACGAACACGTCCTGCCCGCGGACGTTCTCGTCGATGGCGACGAACACCTCCTGGTCGGCGAAGCGGCGGATGGTGGCCTGGGTGAGCGGGGCGTCCAGGTGCTCGGCCACCGCCCTGGACAGCGCGCCGTTGGAGTTTCCGGCCAGGAGTTTCATCGCCGGAGCCTCGCCCGTTCCGCGCGGGCTTCTAGGGGGCGGCGCGGCGTCGGACAAGGCGGGGGCCGGTCGCTGCGTCACTCCAGCATGATCGCCGAGACGAGCCGGCCGTAGTCGTCCTCCCCGCGTCGGACGGCGCGGCGGTGGGAGAAGAAGCGCGCCTCGTCC
>CAXSHO010000028.1:14502-25749 GCA_964237305.1 uncultured Caulobacteraceae bacterium | reverse complement strand
GAACTCGGTTAGCGCCGGCAAGGCGAGGTTGCTGATGAGGATCGTCGGCTTCAATGCCTCGTACCGCTCGTTCACGATCTCGAACAGGATGTTCTTCTCCGCGCAGGTGTCGAGCGCCAGCCCCTCCGCCCGCTCGACGCCGGCGCGCGCAAGCCGGTCGAGCACGAAGGCCGGGAGGTCGAAGCTCCACTTCCCGGGCGCGGGCCGGGAGGCGAGGAGGGCGGCGGCCTCGGGAGCGGCGGCGGTGACGGTGGCGTGGAAGTCCTCGCCCACCTCGTAGGAGCCGGGGCCGATGCAGGGGCCGACCGCGGCGACGATCCGGTCGCGCCGGGCGCCCGCGCGCTCCATGGCCTCCACCGTGGCGAGGACGATCCCGCCCACGGCGCCGCGCCAGCCCGCGTGCGCGGCGGCCACTACGCCCGCGTCGGCGTCGGCCAGCAGCACGGGGGCGCAGTCGGCGTGCAGGGCGCCGCAGACGACGCCCGCGGTGGCGGCGACGACGGCGTCGCCGCGGGGATGGGCCCCATCCGCGAAGGCCTCGGCGCCCAGCGCTTCGGCGGAGTGGACCTGGTAGGCGGTGAGCAGCGCCTCGGCGGGGCGGCCGAACCAGCCGGCCACGTGCGCCCGGTTCGCCTCCACCGCCGCCGGGTCGTCGCGCGAGCCGCGCCCGACGTTCAGCGACGCGTAAAGGCCGCCGGAGACGCCGCCCTCGCGCGTGAAGAAGCCGTGCCGCACCCCTGGGACGGAGGCCAGCAGGGGGGAGGTGATCGGGCGGAGCGCGTCCATGCGGTCGGCCTACTCTGACGCTCATCCCCGCGGAAGCGGGGACCCAGGCTCAAGCGGCGCGCCACCGCGCCAGGTCCGGCGCTCCGGACTTCTTCCGCGGGGGTGCGGATCAGGCGTCGAACCCCGGCGGCGTGAAGCCCGGAGCGTGGATGCACAGCACCTTGAACAGCTCGCCCATCTCGCCGGGGGCGAGCAGGCGGTGCAGCTGGCGGCCGAGGGCGTCGGCGCGGTCGGGGCGGGCGCGGGCCAGGGCCTCCGCCCGGGCGGCGATCCCCAGGCGCTGGAGGAAGTCGCCTTGCGTCAGGATCGGCGCGACCTCCGCGCCCGCCGCCCGCGCGGCGGCGGCCACGGCGGGGAAGTCGGCGTGGACGGTGAGGTCGGCCCGCCCCGGGTCGGCCAGCGGTTCGACCTTGGCGTGGCGTCGCAGCGCCTGCAGCGTGTCGCCGCCCCCGGGCTCGGCTCGCCCGTAATCGACGAGCAGCGCCGCCCCGCCGTCGCGCACCACCCGCGCGCCCAGCTCGGCGCCCAGCGCCTCCTGCCCCGGTGACGCCTCCACCAGCGTCCCGGCCGCAGCCCCGGCGGCCCAGGCGGGTGGCGACCAGCCGCCGGGCGTCGGCGCCAGGCCCCAGGCGAAGCCCTCCCCGTCCGGTGCGAGCCCCACGCGCCGCTCGGCCCAGCCCCGGTCGGTGCGGACGAACTGGCGCGCGGGCAGGCAGTCGAGGAACTCGTTGGCCACGATGATCAGCGGCGCGCCGCCCTCCACGTCGGCCAGCCGGGCGGCCCAGCGCGGAGGCGCCCCGCCGAGCGCCGCCTGCTGGCTCTCGCGCAGGAGCGCGCTCGTCTCCACGAGCGTGATCTCGGCGGCGGCGACGAAGGCGGGCAGGGCGCGGGCGGCGGCGCGGCGGGCGTCGGCGATCAGCGTCCCGTCGCCGGGGCCGAGCTCCACCCAGCGCACGGGCGAGGGCCGGCCCATCCCGTCCCACGCCGCGGCCGACCACAGGCCGATCAGCTCGCCGAACATCTGGCTGACCAGCGGCGCGGTGAGGAAGTCGCCCTCAGCCCCCAGCGCCGGCCGCACGGCGTAGTAGCCGTCCTGCGGGTCGTGGAGGCAGTGCTCCATCCAGGCGGCGGCGGTGAGGGGGCCCTCGTCGGCGATCAGCCGCCGCAGCCGCTCGGCCAAGCGCAAGCTCAGTCCGCGCGGGAGGGGGCGAACGGCTCGGCCACCTCGGACTCGTAGGCCGGGAACAGGTCGCTCGCGGCTTCGGGCGGGGTCGCGCCGGGCGTTGCGGACCGCTCCAGCGGCTCGCCCGTGGCGGGCGCGGGCTGCGCCAGGGCGGCGGGGCGCATCGACCACAGCAGCAGCGCCGCCCCGCCCAGGATCAGCGGAAGCGAGAGCGTCATGCCCATGGTCAGGCCGAACGGCAGGCCGGGCATGCCGCGGTCGGGCTCGCGCACGTTCTCCAGCGCCACGCGGAACAGGCCGTAGAGCAGCAGGAACGTCCCGCTCGCCGCCCCTTTGCGGGGGAGCAGCTTCAGCCCGTGCGTCACCAGCCGCAGCGCCAGGAACAGCGCCACTCCCTCCAGCGCCGCCTCGTACAGCTGGCTGGGGTGGCGCGGCAGCGGTCCGGCGTGGTCGAACACGAGCCCCCAGGGCAGGGTGGTGGGCCGGCCCCACAGCTCGCCGTTGTTGTAATTGGCGAGGCGCCCGAAGAAGAGGCCGAAGGGCACGCAGGGCGCCGTCAGGTCGCCCAGCCGCACGAGGTCGATCCCCCGGCGCCACGCGAACAGGATCACCGCCAGCGTCACCCCGATCAGCCCGCCGTGGAAGGACATGCCGCCCTCCCACATCCGGAACACGGACAGGGGGTCGTGCAGGAGCGTGCCCGGCTCCTGCAGAAGCATGTAGAAGAGGACGTAGCCGATCCGCCCCCCCGCGATGATGCCCACCGTGACCCACAGCACGAAGTCGTCCACCTCCAGCGGGGTGGCGGTGGGGCGGGCGCCGCGCCAGAGCTTCAGGTCGCGCACCATGGACACGGCGTAGCGCCAGCCCACGAGGATGCCCGCCACGTAGGCCAGGGCGTACCAGCGCACCGCGAAGGGGCCGAGCTGGACATGCACGGGCCAACGCACCGCGTAGGGCCCGAACTGGTGGAGGACGGGGTTGAGGTGGGGATACTTCAAGCGCGCCTCCAGCGAAGCGGCCCCTGTCTAGCAGGCCCCGCGCCCCGCTCCCAGGCGGATCGGCCGCCGGATGGCCCGCGGCGGGTCAGCCGCCCAGGGCGTAGACCACGCAGGCCTGGCGGGTCAGCGTCTCCAGCGGGGGCTGCAGCGGCAGGCGCAGGTTGGCCGCGGCGGCCTCCACCTCCGCGGCCGATCCCGGCGCGGGGGGCGGCGGCGGTGCGGGCGGCGGCGGGCCGTCCATCATCGCCGCGGAGCGCAGCCGCGAGCCCGTCACCACCACCTCCTGCACGTCGCCGGAGCCGCCGTAGCTGCGGGGCGCGCCCGCGATCAGCACGTCCTGCTGGCAGGCGCGGCCGGTGGGGTCGATCAGCTTCACCGCGCCGAGGCGCGCGCCGGTCTCGGCCGCCGCCTCCGTGGCGCGCCGCTTGGCGTCGCCCACCGCCAGGCGGAAGAGCTCGGTCTGGGTGGCGCTCTCCGGCTGCAGGCGGAAGTAGACGGGCTGGGTCGAGGTCGGCTTGGCCGCCACCAGCAGCGCGTAGGCGCGCTCCACCAGCCGGATGTCACGCACCTCGATCTGCATGGTGGCCGTCACGGCGTAGCGGTCGACCTTGTCGGCGCGCTGGTTCTCCTGAACGTTCCCCTCCTTGTCCCGGTACTGCGCGTAGAGCGGGCGGGTGGAGAAGCCCACCGTCGCGCGCACCTTGTCGGCGCCCAGCGCGATGAGCGCCTCGCCCAGCGCGCGCACCTTGGCGGCGGACTGCGCGGTGGCGTCGGCGGCGGTGCGCTCCACGCTCTCGAACGAGCCGGCGAAGGTGGCGCGGTTGGCGGGCAGCTCGGTGCGCACGTCGCCCAAGCTCGCGATGATCGGCTCGCGCATCCACCACGGCGCGCGATCGTAGGGCGCGGGCGGCGCGGCCGCGGGCGCCTGCGCGGCGGCGGGGGCGACGGCGGAGGCGAGGAGGGCGACGGAGGCGAAGAGGGCGCGCATGGCCGCAGGCTGCCGCAGACCCGCCCCTTCCGCCAGCCGGATTGTGGCCGGACGGCCCCCCGCCTATATGCCGCGCCGCGAAACGGCCGCCTCCCCCGCGGCCGCGAGGACCCCCGCGATGCTCGTCACCCTGATGCGCGCCAAGCTGCACCGGGCCGTCGTCACCCAGGCGGACCTGGACTACGAAGGCTCCATCGCCATCGACCGCGACCTCCTGGACGCGTCGACGCTGCTGGCGCACGAGCAGGTGGACGTGCTGAACATCACCACGGGCGCGCGCTTCACCACCTACGTCATCGAGGCCCCGCGGGGGTCGCGCACGGTGGGGGTGAACGGCGCGGCGGCGCGGCTGGTGCAGCCGGGAGACCGGGTCATCGTGGTCGCCTACGGCCAGCTCCCACAGGAGGAGGCGCGCAACTACGCCCCCACCGTGGTGCTGCTGGAGGACGGCAACCGGATCAAGCGCGCCGCCTGATCGGCGCCCGCGCGGCGGTTTCACCTGGCGGCCGCCCCGTGCTAGGCGGCGGTCTCCCTCGGAGAGGGCCTGTAGCTCAATTGGTCAGAGCCGGCCGCTCATAACGGTCTGGTTGCAGGTTCGAGTCCTGCCGGGCCCACCACCCACACCAGCGTCACGCGCCCCGAAGGCCGCGGGCGGGCGCGGCGGCGGAAGGCGTAGCGAGTGCGCGGACACGTCTTCGCCGTGGCGCCGATGATGGACTGGACGGACCGGCACTGCCGCGCCTTCCACCGCACGCTGACCCGGCGAGCGCGGCTCTACACGGAGATGGTGACGGCCGACGCGGTGATCCACGGCGACCGCGCGCGGCTCCTGGCCTTCGACCCGTCGGAGCACCCGGTGGCGCTGCAGCTGGGGGGCGCCGATCCCGGACGGCTGGCGCAGGCCGCGCGCATCGGGGCGGACCTTGGCTACGACGAGGTGAACCTGAACGTGGGCTGCCCGTCCGACCGGGTGGGCGACGGCGGCTTCGGGGCGTGCCTGATGCGCGACCCCGGCCGGGTGGCCGCGTGCATGGGCGCCATGGCCGCCGCCGTGTCGATCCCCGTGACGGTGAAGTGCCGCCTCGGCGGGGACGAGCAGGAGCCCGAGGAGGCGCTGTGGACGCTGGTGGACGCCTGCGCCGCGGCGGGGACCCGGACGTTCGTCGTGCACGCGCGCAAGGCCTGGCTGGAGGGGCTCAGCCCCAAGCAGAACCGCGAGGTCCCGCCGCTCGACCACGCCCTGGTGCAGCGGCTGAAGCGCGAGCGGCCCGGGCTGGAGATCGTGGTCAACGGCGGGATCGCCACGGTGGAGGACGCCCAGGCGCAGCTCGACGCGGGGCTGGACGGGGTGATGCTGGGCCGCGCCGCCTACCACGACCCCGGGCTCCTGGGCGCGGTGGACGCGCGGATCTTCGGCGAGGGCCGCGAGGTGGGGCCGTTCGAGGCGGTGGAGGCGCACCGCCCCTACCTGGCCGCGCGCCTCGCCGAGGGCGTGCGGCTGGCGGCCATGAGCCGGCACATGCTGGGCCTCTTCGCCGGCCGCCCGGGGGCGCGGCGCTGGCGGCGGCTGATGACGGAGGGGGCGGCGCGCCCCGGCGCGGGGCTGGAGGTGCTGGACCGCGCGCTGGAGGCGGTTTCGGCCGAGCCCGCCGCGGCTTAGCGCGCGAGCGTCAGCCCGCCAGCGTCGGCGCTGAAGCCCTTCAGCCGGCCGAGGTAGCTCATGCCCAGGAGCGAGTGTTCCAGGCCGCCGCGCACGACGAGGGCGGGTACGTCGCGCACCTCCGCCCGACCCACGGCGACGCTCGCCAGCGTCACGGCGGCGGCCTGCGTGCGGCCCGCGGCCGTGACCACGGGCCGGTCGTAGACGAGGCGCGCGGGGTCGAGGCCGAGGGCGCGCGCGTCCGCGGCGGTGAGGGCGACGGAGCCCGCGCCCGTGTCCACCAGGAGGTGCAGGGCGCGCCCCTCCACCGAGGCCTGGGCCCAGTAGTGGCCGTCCGCCGCCTTGGCTAGGCGTGCGCCCGCCGCGGGCGCGATGGCCGCCGACACGCCCGCGCAGGCGGCGAGGGCCGAGGCGGTGGCGCAGGCGACGACGATGAGCGGTTTCAGCATGACAGTCTCTGGCGCGGCCGTTCCGGCCGTCCCGAGCGGTCTAGCGCCGCCGCCTTTGCGGCCAGTGAAGCATCAGGCTTTCCCGCGTCTTACCAGCGAGCGGCGGTTCAGGGCGTCCAGGTCGACGCGGCCGTCGGCGATGTCGCGGGCGAGCGCCACGGCGCGACGGAGGGCGGCGGCGTCCATGTGGCGCCAGGCGGGGGAGGGCAGCACCTCGCGCCACGGACGCCCGCAGACCTCGTCCAGGATCACGCGGCCGAAGCAGTGGTCCAGGGGGATCGGCCACTCGGGATGGCCGCGGGCGGCGGCGGGCAGTCGCTCGCCCATCCACCGCCGCCACTCGGCGCGCAGGGCGGCGAGCTCGCCGCCGCCCTCATCGGTGGCTTCGGTCAGAACGGCAGGACGGCGGTGCCGAACGCCTTCTTGAGGTCGTGCGCCACCTGCTGCTCGGCCACCGCGGCGTCCTTCACCACGAGGCCCATGCCGAAGAACTCGTGCGTCACGCCCTTGTGCAGGTGGCGGTGCACCTTGACCTCGGCGGCCTTCAGCGCCGCCTCCAGCCGCTCGCCGTCGGTGGCGAGGGGATCGATCTCGGCGTTGATGATGGTGGCGCCCGGCAGGCCGCGCAGGTCGGCGCCCACCAGGTTGATCCGGGGGTCGGCCGTGTCGTCCGGGCTGTTCGTGTAGTGGCCGACCATCCACTCGATCATGGGCTTGTTCAGCGGCTTGGCGTGGGCGAACGCCTGGTAGCTCTCCGTGTCGAGGTCGTTACCGGACACCGGGTAGACCAGCGCCATCCACAGCGGGAGCTTCACCCCGCCGTCGCGCGCGGCCATGGCGGTGGCGCACGCCAGGTTGCCGCCCGCCGACTCGCCCGCCACCGCCACCCGGTCGGGGTCGCCGCCGAACGAGGCCGCGTTCTCCACCACCCACCGGTAGGCCGCGAAGGCGTCGTCGTGCGCGGCGGGGAACTTGTTCTCAGGCGATAGGCGATAGCCCACCGACACCACGAGGCAGTCGGCGAACTTGGCGATGGAGCGCGCCCCCGCGTCGTAGACGTTGATGTCGGCGATCACCCAGCCGCCGCCGTGGAAATAGACCACCACCGGCAAGGGCTTGGCGTCGGCCTTGTCGGTCTCCGGCGCGTAGAGGCGGCTCTTCAGCGGGCCGGCCGGGCCCGGGATGTCCAGCTCGCGGGTGGCCACGCCCAGCTCCATCTTGTCGTCCAGCCCGCGCTTGCGCAGGAGCCGGAGCGCGCCGTCGGCCGGGGTGGGCTGCTGGCGCGCGACCTCCGGCGTCAGGGTCTCGATGGCCTGCGGGTTGAGAAGCGCGTGCTCGTCGAGCACCGCCTTCATGTCGCCGTCCAGCCTGTCCGCCCAGTCGGCGCGCGGGCCCTCGGCGTGGAAGGAGCGGCGCTCGCCGCCGGCGTCGGCGGTGGTCGGGCGGTCGGAGCCGGCCACGGTGGAGGTGGGGACGGCGCCCGAGGCGGGGAGGTCTGTCATGGCGTGCTCCTTGGGAGGGTGTGCGCGTGTCCCGGGTTCAACCGCCCCGGTCCGCGCCCTGTTCCGCGGCCGCGGTTGACATGTGGCGGCGGCTCGCGCTTAGGGTCCGGCGTCCCCTGCGGGAGAGTCCGGCCGATCCGAAAGGGTGGGCCGGCGCCGAAGGCGCAACCGCCCCGGAAACGCTCAGGCCCCAGGACCGCGAGGGACGACGGAAGGCTGGAAAGTGGCGGGGGCGACCTCGTCCGCCGAAGGAGCAAGGTGCGGCCGACGCACCGGAATCTCTCAGGCATCCCGACAGCGGGGGCGCGTCGCGCGGGTCCGTGGCCCGGCGTGGCGCGTTGGCGTCGGGAGTCCGGGGTTGCGCATGGCCGAGATCGTCAAGACCACCGTGCTGAACGCGGCGCACCGGGCCGCGGGCGCCCGCATGGTCCCGTTCGCCGGCTACGAGATGCCCGTGCAGTACGGCGACGGCGTGCTGGCCGAGCACCGCTGGACGCGCGAGCACGCCGGCCTGTTCGACGTCAGCCACATGGGTCCCGCCTGGCTGGCGCTTCACCACCGCTCCGGCGACGGTCAGGCCGACCACGAGGCGGTGTCGGCCATCGTCGAGACGCTGGTCTGCGGCGACATCAAGGGGCTGAAGCCCGGCCAGCTCCGCTACACGCTGCTGATGGGCGACGACGGCGGCATCCTGGACGACCTGATGGTCGGCCGCCCCGCCGAGCCCGAGCGCCAGGGCTCGCTCTACATCGTGGTCAACGCGGGAACCAAGGACGCCGACTTCCTGCGCATCGGCAAGGCGGCGGGCGAGCGGGCGGAGCTGGTGCGCGCCGACGACGGGGGACTCCTGGCGCTGCAGGGGCCGGAGGCGGTGGCCGCCGCGGCCGCGATCTGGCCGGAGGCGGACTCGCTGGCCTTCATGACCTTCCGCATGGTCACCACCGCCGAGGGCGTCTTCACCGTCGCCCGGTCCGGCTACACGGGCGAGGACGGGGTGGAGGTGCTCGTCCCCGCCGAGCTCGCGCCCGTGATCTGGGAGCGGCTCCTCTCCGACGCGCGGGTGCGGCCGGTGGGCCTCGGCGCCCGCGACAGCCTGCGCCTGGAAGCTGGCCTGCCGCTCTACGGCCACGACATCGACGAGACCACGAGCCCCGTTGAGGCCGGCCTCGCCTTCGCGGTGGGCAGGCGCCGGCGCGAGGAGGGGGGCTTCCCCGGCGCCGAGCGGGTGTTGCGCGAGCTGCGCGACGGGCCGTCGCGGCTGCGCGTGGGCCTGCGCCTGCCGCCGGGCGGGGCTCCCGCGCGCGAGGGCGCCACGGTGGTGCGCGAGTTCACGCCGGACGCCGGGCCGGAGGTCACCGAGGACGGCCGTCACCTCGGCGTCATCACCTCCGGCGGCCCGTCGCCCTCGCTCGGCGGCGGGGTGGCCATGGCCTACCTGCCCTACGATCACCGCGAGCCGGGCACGCCGGTGCAGGTGGTGGTGCGCGGCCGCGCACAGACCGCCGAGGTCGTCCCCCTGCCGTTCCACCCGCACCGCTACGTGCGCAAGCCCGCCCAAGCCTAGGAGTCCGCCCATGCGCTTCACCAAGGACCACGAGTGGGTCGAGCTCGACGGCGACGTCGCCACCGTAGGCATCACCGCCTACGCCGCCGACCAGCTGGGCGACGTGGTGTTCGTCGAGACGCCGGAGGTGGGCCGCGCCCTGAAGAAGGGCGAGCAGCTGGCGGTGGTGGAGAGCGTGAAGGCGGCGTCGGACGTCTACGCTCCGGTCTCGGGCGAGGTCGTCGCCGCCAACGACGAGCTGGGCGCCGCGCCCGAGACGGTGAACGCCGCGCCGGAGAAGGCGGGCTGGTTCGCCCGGGTGAGGGTGAGCGACACCTCCGAGGTGGAGGCGCTGATGGACCGCGCCGCCTACGAGGCCTTCCTGCAGACCCTCTAGCTCTCACCCGCTCATCCCCGCGGAAGCGGGGACCCAGTGTGAGCGGCGCGCGTCGGCTGTCCCGACTTCCCGCAGGCCTGGGTGCGCGGAGTCAGAACTGGGTCCCCGCCTCCGCGGGGATGAGCGGAACAAGACATGCGCTACCTCCCCCTGACCGACGCCGACCGCGGCGACATGCTGGCCGTGATCGGGGCCGACTCTATCGACGCGCTGTTCGCCGACGTGCCCGCCTCGGCGCGGCTGCCCGGCCCGGTGGACCTGCCGCACCATCAGGGCGAGCTGGAGGTCACGCGCGAGCTGTCGCGGCTGGCGGGGCGCAACCGCACGGGGGCCGAGTCGCCCTTCTTCTGCGGGGCCGGGGCCTACCGCCACCACGTGCCCGCGAGCGTGGACCACCTGATCCAGCGCAGCGAGTTCCTGACCAGCTACACGCCCTACCAGCCCGAGATCGCCCAGGGCACGCTGCAGGTCCTGTTCGAGTTCCAGACGCAGGTGGCCGCGCTCCTGGGCATGGATGTGGCCAACGCCAGCCTCTACGACGGCTCCACCGCCACCGCCGAGGCGGTGATGATGGCCGGGCGGGTGACGCGGCGTGCCAAGGCGGTGCTCTCCCCCGGCCTGCACCCCCACTACGCCGAGACGGTCGTGACCCTGGCCCAGGCCGCGGGCATGGAGGTGGTGGTCCTGCCGCTGGCGGTGGACGACGAGGCCGCGGTGATCGACCACCTGCGCGACGACGTGGCCTGCGTGGTGGTGCAGACGCCCAACCTGTTCGGCACGTGCACCGACGTGACCCGCATCGGCGAGGCGGCGCGGGCGGCGGGCGCGCTCCTGGTCACGGTGACCACGGAGGTGGTGAGCCTCGGCCTCCTCAAGTCGCCGGGCGAGATGGGGGCGGACATCGCGGTGGCCGAGGGGCAGTCGCTGGGCGTGGGGCTCAACTTCGGCGGCCCCTACGTCGGCCTGTTCGCCTGCCGCGAAGGGCTGGTGCGCCAGGCCCCCGGCCGCCTCTGCGGCGAGACGGTGGACGCCGACGGCCGCCGCGGCTTCGTGCTGACGCTGTCCACCCGCGAGCAGCACATCCGCCGCGACAAGGCGACCTCCAACATCTGCACCAACTCGGGCCTGTGCGCGCTCGCCTGGACCATCCACATGAGCCTCCTGGGCGAGGCGGGCCTGCGGCGGCTGGCGCTCTTGAACCACGCCAAGGCCAAGACGCTGGCCGCGGCGGCCGCGGCGATCCCCGGGGTGGAGGTGTTGACCACCCGCTTCTTCAACGAGATCGCGGTGCGCACGCCGATCCCCGCGGCCGAGTTCGTGCAGCGGCTGGCCGACAACGGCGTGCTCGCGGGCGTGCCCGTCTCGCGCCTCGCTCCCGCCGCGGGGATGGAGGACGTGCTGCTGCTGGCCGCCACCGAGACCAATCCCGACACCGACTTCCGCATCCTGGAGAAGGCGTCCACGCGCCTCCTCGCCGAATGAGCACGACCATGAACAGCGTCGGCCGCCCCACCCGCCCCGACGCCTCGGACAGCGACTCCAGGCACCCGACGCTCACGGGCGGCCGGGGCCTCCTGCAGGACGAGCCGCTGCTGTTCGAGGTGGGCGGCTGGGACAAGACCGGGGTGGACCTGCCGGATGCGCCGGCCGAGCTGTGGACCCCGCAGCTGTTCGTCGACGAGTTCACGAACCTGGTCGAACGGCTCGGCATCGATCGGTACCACGTGATCGGCCAGTC
>CAXSHO010000028.1:11370-14492 GCA_964237305.1 uncultured Caulobacteraceae bacterium | reverse complement strand
GGTGGACCTGCCGGACACGGACGCGGCCGTGGCGTCCGACCTCGCGGGCCTCCGGCGCGACGCGCCCATCGGCCTGCCGGGCCTCAGCGAGCCGGAGGCGATGCGCCACTACGTGCGGCTCAGCCAGAAGAACCACGCCATCGACCTGGCGCTGTACCCGCTCGGCTCCTGCACCATGAAGCACAACCCGCGGCTGAACGAGCGGGTGGCGCGCATGCCGGGCTTCGCCGACGTGCACCCGCTGCAGCCGCCGTCCACCGTTCAGGGCGCGCTGGAGCTGATGGACGCGCTGGCGCACTGGCTGAAGACGCTCACCGGCATGCCGGCCGTGGCGCTCAGCCCCAAGGCGGGGGCGCACGGCGAACTGTGCGGGATCCTGGCGATCCGCGCGGCGCACCGGGCGGCCGGGCACGGGATCCGCTCCGCCGAGCCGCGCAACACCGTGCTCGTGCCCACGAGCGCCCACGGCACCAACCCCGCCACCGCCGCCTTCGTCGGCTACAAGGCGGTGGAGATCGCGCAGACCGCCGACGGCCGCGTGGACCTCGCCGACCTCCGGAGCAAGATGGGCGCGCACGTGGCGGCCATCATGGTCACCAACCCCAACACCTGCGGCCTGTTCGAGCGCGACATCGTGGAGATCGCGCGGATCACGCACGAGGCGGGCGCCTACTTCTACTGCGACGGCGCGAACTTCAACGCCATCGTCGGGCGCGTGCGGCCGGGCGACCTGGGCGTGGACGCCATGCACATCAACCTGCACAAGACCTTCTCCACCCCCCACGGCGGCGGCGGCCCCGGCGCCGGACCGGTGGTGCTGAGCGCGGCGCTGGCCCCCTTCGCGCCGCGACCCTGGATCACGCACGGCGTGGACGGCTTCACGCTCCTGGAGGGCGAGGACGAGACCGCGGGCGCGTTCGGCCGCATGTGCGCCTTCCACGGGCAGATGGGCATGTTCACCCGCGCCTACGCCTACATGCTGAGCCACGGCGCCGACGGCCTGCGGCAGGTGGCGGAGGACGCGGTGCTCAACGCCAACTACCTCAAGGCCCGCCTGTCGCCCGCCATGACCGCAGCCTTCCCCGACGGCCCCTGCATGCACGAGGCGCTGTTCGACGACCGGTGGCTGGAGGGCACGGGCGTGACCACGCTCGACTTCGCCAAGGCCATGATCGACGAAGGCTTCCACCCCATGACCATGTATTTCCCCCTGGTGGTCCACGGGGCGATGCTGGTGGAGCCCACCGAGACGGAGTCGAAGGCCGAGCTCGACCGTTTCGCCGACGCGCTGCTGGCGCTGGCGGCGGCTGCCCAAGCTTGCAGGGAGGGGGCGGGGGACGTGGAGCGCTTCAAGGGCGCCCCCTTCCACGCCCCCCTCCGCCGCCTGGACGAGACCGCCGCGGCCCGCCGCCCCCGCCTGCGCTGGAGGCCGGAGGCGCCCGTCCCGCTCGCCGCCGAGTAGATTACATCGGCGACATGCGATGGCCCCCGCGCGCCTCCCGTCCTAGATGGCGGGGGTGAGGGAGGGCGGTTTGCGGGCGAAGGCCACCTGGGAGCGCTGGCTCTGGATCGCGCTCGGCTTCGCGCTGATCGCGGTGGGGATCGTCGGCGCCCTGATCCCCTTCACGCTGCACCTGCTGGGCGGGTTCGCCATCCTGGGCGTGATCCTGGTGCTGCGGAACTCGCGGACGTGGCGGCGGCGCTTCGTCCGCCTGCAGCGCCGCCACCCCCGCTGGCTGTTCCCCGTGCGCCGCGTCCTGCGCGGGCAGGTGGTGCCGGTGCTCTGGCACGAGGCGCTGCGCACCGAGCGCTTCGTCCTGCGCCGCCCGGCCTGGCGGCGGCTGCGCCGGTGGCGGCGCACCGTGCGGGGCCGGCTGGGACGGGGACGGCGCGGGCTCTAGCCGCCGCGCACCCGGTCCAGCGCCCCCTGCAGGATGTACGCGGCGGCGGCGCGGTCGACGACCTCCGCCCGCTTGGCGCGGCTGAGGTCGGCCTCCGCGATCAGCATGCGGTTCACCGCCATCGTCGACCACCGCTCGTCCCAGAAGGCCACCGGCAGCTCGGGCTTGAGCCGCAGGAGGTTGCGGCCGAAGGCGCGGACGGACTGGCAGCGCGGCCCCTCCGTCCCGTCCATGTTCACCGGCAGGCCGATCACCACCGCCCCCGCGGAGCGGGTGGCCATCAGCGCGAACAGCTCCTGCGCCTCCTCCGTGAACTTGCGGCGGCGGATCAGCGCCAGGGGGCTGGCGATGGCGCGGGTGACGTCGCTCACCGCCACGCCGATGGTCTTCTCGCCGAGGTCCAGCCCCGCCCACGGCGCGCGGGGCGGCGTCGCGGCGGGCAGCTCGGTGATGGGGACGACGGCCATGGAGCCGCTTGGCGCGGCGTCACCCCCGTGTCAAAGCCCCGGGTCGAAGCCGGGTCGAGGAGCACACTTATGACCGTCGACGCCTCCACCGTGCGCCGCGTGGCGCGCCTGGCGCGGATCGCCGAGCCCGAGGCGCGGCTGGAGCCGCTCGCCGCCGAGCTGAACGGCATCCTGGCCTGGATCGAGCAGCTGGACGAGGTGGACGTGGAGGGGGTGGAGCCCATGACCACCTCCGTGGCCATCCGGCTGCCGCTGCGCGAGGACGTGGTGGCCGACGGCGGCGATGCGGAGCGGGTGCTGCGCAACGCGCCCAAAGCGTCGCAGGGCTTCTTCGTCGTTCCCAAGGTCGTCGAGTAGCCGCCGCCCGTTTCCCGCCGCAAACTCCGGCGAAGTAGCGGGCCAGTAACAAGGGGAGGCGTCCTTGCCCCAGCTCACCCTCGACGACAAACGCGAGATCGTCCGCCGGCTAGGCTACAGGCTGGAGACCGCGGAGGGGGACGCCCGGGGGCTCCTGATCGACCCCGACGGCCGCCAGAAAGGCCTGTTCATCCCCTGCAAGGCCACCGACCTGTGGGCGTGGAACGAGGCCGTGTTCCGCTACCGGCTGAGCCGCCATCGCGACGGCGGGGTGTTCAAGCGGCTGGACCCCGCGCTGTCGGAGCGCGTGACCGCCGCGCGCCACGGGCCCTGGCTCGACGAGCCCGACAGCCTCGCGCAGCGGCGTGAGAACCTGCTGCGCCGGATCGGCTACGGC
>CAXSHO010000028.1:0-11360 GCA_964237305.1 uncultured Caulobacteraceae bacterium | reverse complement strand
CACGTCTGGCCGGGCGAGAAGGTCACCGCGGTCCTGCCCCGCGAGGAGTTCGAGGACCTGGGCGGCGCGGGCCGGGGCGTCTGATCCGGCTTCCGTTCGGCGTCGCGTTGCGGCTAGACACCGCCGCATGTCCGAGCTGACCGCCCTCACGCTGACGTCCGCCCTCGACGGGCTGGAGGCCAAGACCTTCTCCGCCGTGGAGCTGGCGCAGGCGCACCTCCACGCGATCGCCTCGGCCAACCCCGCGCTCAACGCCTTCGTGCTGCCCACGCCCGACCGGGCGCTGGCCATGGCGGCCGAGAGCGACGGGCGCCGCGCCCGGGGCGAGGCCGGCCGGCTGGAAGGGGCGTGCCTGGGGGTGAAGGACCTGTTCTGCACCGACGGCGTGCAGACCACGGCCGGCTCCAACATGCTCAAGAGCTTCGCGCCGCCCTACGAGTCCACCGTCACCGCCAACCTGTGGCGCGACGGGGCGGTGATGCTTGGCAAGCTGAACATGGACGAGTTCGCCATGGGCTCGTCCAACGAGACCTCCGCCTTCGGGCCCGTGTCGAACCCTTGGCGCGCCCGGGGCTCCAACGCGACGCTGACGCCGGGCGGATCGTCCGGCGGCTCGGCGGCGGCGGTGGCGGCCGACTTGTGCCTGGCGGCCACCGCGTCGGACACGGGCGGCTCCATCCGCCAGCCCGCCGCCTTCACGGGCACGGTGGGGATCAAGCCCACCTACGGGCGCTGCTCGCGCTTCGGCATGGTGGCCTTCGCATCGTCGCTCGACCAGGCGGGGCCGCTGGCCAAGACGGTGGAGGACGCGGCGGTCCTGCTGCACTCCATGAGCGGGCCCGACCCCAGGGACTCCACCTGCCTGGACCTGCCCGTGCCCGACTACGCCGCGGCCGTGGGTCGCAGCGTCCGCGGCCTGCGCATCGGCGTGCCGAAGGAGTACCGGCTGGAGGGCGTGCCCGCCGAGATCGACAGCCTGTGGGAGCAGGGGATCGCCTGGCTGCGCGAGGCGGGATGCGAGATCGTCGAGATCAGCCTGCCGCACACGAAGTACGCGCTGCCCGCCTACTACATCGTCGCCCCCGCGGAGGCGTCATCCAACCTCGCCCGCTATGACGGCATGAGATACGGCCACCGCGGCGAGGCGGGTTCACTCACCGACACCTATGAACGGAGCCGCGCCGAAGGGTTCGGGGACGAGGTGAAGCGTCGGATACTGATCGGAACCTATGTCCTGTCGGCGGGATACTACGACGCGTACTACCTCAAGGCGCAGAAGGTGCGCCGCCGCATCGCCGACGACTTCGACCAGGCCTGGACGCGGGTGGACGCCATCCTGACGCCGTCCACCCCTTCGGCGGCTTTCGCACTGGGCGACCGGGTGAGCGATCCCCTGGCCATGTACCTGAACGACGTCTTCACGGTGACGGCCAACCTGGCGGGGCTGCCGGGGCTGTCGGTGCCCGCGGGCCTGTCGTCGGAGGGGTTGCCGCTCGGCTTGCAGCTGATCGGGCGGGCGCTGGACGAGGAGACGCTGTTCGCCCTGGGCGCGGTGATGGAGTCCGCGGCGGCCTTCCGCGCCAAGCCGGCGCGGTGGTGGTGAGCCGCTACTGCTCGGAGGCGTCGTAGGCCACGTCGATCTTGGCGAGCTCGGCGTCGACCTTGGCGAGGTCGGCGTCCGTCATGCGCCCGCGGCTCATGGACTGCAGCCGGCGCAGGCTCATGCTCTTGAAGAACATGTACTCCGGCCGGCTGGTCAGGCCCGGCAGGTCGGTGTCGAGCACGGCCTTGGCGCGGGGATCGGCGCAGAGGGCGGCGATCGTCGCGTTGACGCTGAGCCGCTGCCCCACGTTGCGGTAGGTGGAGCTCGCGACGGAGAGCGACTCGCCGAGTTCCGGCATGTCGGAGGCGGTCATAGGCTTCGGCCGCGGCCCGCCGGCCGAAGCCGCGGTGGCGCTGAGCAGGAGCGCGCCGGCGAGAGCGGGCTTTAGGAAAGCGATCGAGGTGCGCACGTACATGGCGCTCTCCATCCGGTGGCTTCAGCTACAATGACCGTCATCACGACCGGTTGCAATCCGTTACATGCGCCCCGCGGCCGCGGCGAAACGTGTAGAACGGGGGCATGACGGACACCGTGACGACGGAGCGCGCCCCCTTCCGCATCCAGGGGCGCACGGGCGAGTGGGAGGTGGTGCTGGGGCTGGAGGTCCACGCCCAGGTGGCCAGCGAGGCCAAGCTCTTCTCCGCCGCGGCGGTGGGCTTCGGGGCCGAGCCGAACACGCAGGTGAGCCTGGTGGACGCCGGCTTCCCGGGCATGCTGCCCGTGATCAATCGCCGCTGCGTGGAGCAGGCGGTGAAGACGGGGCTGGGCCTGAAGGCGCGGATCAACGCCTGGTCGCGCTTCGACCGGAAGAACTACTTCTACCCCGACCTGCCGCAGGGCTACCAGATCAGCCAGTTCAAGGACCCCATCGTCGGCGAGGGCGTGCTGACCGTGTTGCGCGACGACGGCTCGTCCTTCGAGGTGGGGATCGAGCGGCTGCACCTGGAGCAGGACGCGGGCAAGTCGATCCACGACATGGACCCCCACGCCACCTTCGTGGACCTGAACCGCGCGGGCACGGCGCTGATGGAGATCGTCTCCAAGCCGGACATGCGCGCGCCGGAGGACGCGGCCGCCTACGTCAAGACGCTGCGCCAGCTGGTGCGCTACCTCGGCACCTCCGACGGCGACATGGAGAAGGGCAACCTGCGCGCCGACGTGAACGTCTCCGTCCGCCGCCCCGGCGAGGGGCTCGGGACGCGGTGCGAGCTCAAGAACATGAACTCCATGCGCTTCATCCAGCAGGCCATCGTCTACGAGGCGCGCCGACAGGTGGAGATCCTGGAGGACGGCGGCGCCATCACCCAGGAGACGCGGCTGTTCGATTCGGTGCGCGGCGAGACGCGGTCCATGCGGTCGAAGGAGGAGGCGCACGACTACCGCTACTTCCCCGACCCCGACCTCCTGCCGCTGGAGCTCGACCCCGAATGGATCGCGCGCCTCCAGGCGGAGCTGCCCGAGCTGCCGGACGACAAGCGGGCGCGGATGCAGTCGCAGTACGGGCTGTCGCCCTACGACGCCCAGGTGCTGGTGGGCGACCCCGTGCGCGCGGAGTTCTTCGAGACGGCCGCGAAGGGGCGCGACGCCAAGCTCGTGGCCAACTGGACGCTGAACGACCTGTCGGGCCGGCTGGCGGGCGCGGGACTGGAGTTCGACCGCTCCCCCGTGTCGGCGGCGCACCTGGCCGAGCTGGTGGAGCTGATCGAGCGCGGCGTCGTCTCGTCGCGGATCGCCAAGGACGTGTTCGAACGCATGTGGGAGGGGGAGGGCGCCCCCGCCGCCATCGTGGAGCGCCACGGCCTCGTCCAGGTCACCGACACCGGCGCGATCGAGGCGGCGGTGGACGCGATCATGGCCGCCAACCCCGACAAGGTGGAGGCCGCCCGCGCCAAGCCGCAGGCCGTGGGCTGGTTCGTGGGCCAGGTGATGAAGGCCATGGCGGGCAAGGCCGCCCCCGCCGCCGTCAACGAGATCCTGAAGGCGAAGCTCGGGCTCTAGCGGGGCCCGCGCCGCCGCCCGCCGCGATAGGCCGGGGCGGGCTCGTAGGCGCCGGGCACCGAGTCCAGCACCATGCCGGTGGAGCGCTGCGTCAGGTAGGCGTTGCGCCCGTCGCCCACCCAGCCGTACCCGGGAGGGGCCTGGCGCAGGCGATACCGGCCGGGGTCCGGCACGTAGGCGTCGCGGTAGGACGGCGGCAGCACCTGCCCCCGCCGCCATCCGCCGCCGCCGCCATAGCCCCGGGGTCCTGCGCTGCGGTAGGCCGACGCCCCATAGTCGCCGAGTGGCTGGCCGTAGCCGGAGCGGGGCTGGCCGTAGCCGCCCCGGTCGTAGCGCGGCGGTGCGTAGCCGCGCCCGTCGCCCCCGCCCCGGTCGCGCCACTGCGCCTCGGCCGCGGTGCCGGTCAGGAGGAGCACGGCGGCTGCGGCGATCGCCCAGCGTGTCATCGGTCTCCTCCTTTCCGTCTCGGGGTTGAAGCCTTGCGGCTCAGTACGGGCCGTTCGGCGGCGGCGGCGGGTAGCCGTCGGTGTCCTGCTCGTCGCTGTCGTCCGAATAGCCGCCCTGTCCCTCATAGCCCGCAGTGTCGTCGAACACGCCGTAGGCGGCGTCCACCACCTCGCCCGTGTAGCTGTCCACCAGGAGCGCGTCGGGACCGTAGCGGACCCAGCGGTACTGCTGGGAGGGCGGCGGCGCCAGGTAGAAGTCGCTGTAGTCGTTGAGGTAGAAGGCCGAGCTCAGGAAGACGAACGGCAGGCGGGTGTGCAGGCCGTAGCGCCGGTAGCCGTAGCCGCGCGGGTAGCGGTAGGGCGAGACGCGGAACGCCCCGTAGCTGCGCCCGCGATAGCTGAAGGCGCGCGCCGAACGCGCCCCGTTCCTGTACTCGCCCCCCAAGCGCCGGCCCTCGAACCGCTGGCCTGCGCCGTCGAAGCGCTGGCCGCCGAAGCGCTGGCCGCCGCCGTCGGACCGCTGTCCGCCGAAGCGCTGGGCGCCGCCGTCGAAGCGCTGGCCGTCGAACCGGCGCCCGTCGGTGCGGCCGGCGTTTCCGCTGAAGCGGCCGTCGCCGTCGAGGCGCCGCCCGTCGAAGCCGCGGCCCTGCGGCTGCGCCTGGCCGGTGGAGGGCGCAGCCTGGACCGGCGCCTGTCCTTCGAAGCGCGCGCCGCCCCCGAACCGCTGGCCGTCGGAGCGCTGGCCGTCGAACCGGCGACCGCCGAAGCCCCCGGCCTGCGGCTGCGCCTGCCCGCCCGCCTGCGGCTGTCCGCCGAACCTGCGCCCCTCGAAGCCGCCGCCGCCGCCGAAGCGGGCGCCGCCGTTCGCCTGAGGCGCCGCGGGGGCGGCCTGGGCCTGCGGGGGCGACATGGGCCGCTGGAACCCGCCACCGCGCTGGCCGCGGTCGAAGCCGCCCTCCGGCCTCGCCACCTGCGCCGCCGACGCGGGGCCGATCCCCTGGCGCGGACCGGCCTGGCCCGAACGCTCGTGGTGTTCGTGCCCGTCGGCTTGCGGCTGGGCCTGGGCGGCCTGCCCCGCGAGGAGGGCGAGGGCGGCGGCTCCGGAGAGGATCCTCTTCATGGCGTCACATCCTGCGGCCGCAGCCCCACCGGCCCGACCGTGGAGCTCTGATAGGGGGGCCCGGCTGAACCCGCGCTGAACATGGTCGACACCCGCCGTCTCGCTGGCGCGGCCCCCGCGGCGGGCGTAACGGACAGGCGCCGCCAGTCGGAGACGCGTCGTGCCCGAGCCCATCGTCCTGCACTACTGGCCGACCCCCAACGGCTGGAAGGTGTCCATCGCGCTGGAGGAGATGGGGCTCGCCTACGAGATGCGGCCCGTGAACATCGGGTCCGGCGAGCAGTTCAAGCCCGACTTCCTGCGCATCAGCCCCAACAACCGCATGCCCGCCATCGAAGACCCGGACGGGCCGGGCGGGCCGATCGCCGTGTTCGAGTCGGGCGCCATCCTCCAGTACCTGTCCGCCAAGACCGGACGGTTCGGCGGCGGCGACGACGTGCGGGCGCGCACGGAGGTGGCGGAGTGGCTGTTCTGGCAGATGGGCGGGCTCGGCCCCATGGCCGGACAGACGCATCACTTCCGCCAGTACGCCCCGTCCATGATCGCCGACAGCCGCCAGACGGCGTACGGCGCGGCGCGCTACACCAACGAGACGCACCGGCTCTACGGCGTGCTCGACCGGCGGCTCCAGGGTCGGGACTTCGTGGCGGGCGAGTACTCCATCGCCGACATGGCGATCTGGCCGTGGATCGTGCCCTGGGCCATGCAGGGGATCGACCTCGACGACTTCCCCCATGTCGCCGCCTGGTTCGCCCGGGTGGGGGAGCGGCCGGCGGTCGGGAAGGGGCGCGCGCTGGGCGAGGAGCTTCGCCGTCCCCTGCAGGCCTCCGGGGCGGACGCGGAGGCGGCGCGCAAGGTGCTGTTCGGTCAGCGCTCGCGGTGACCGCCGGCGGCGCTGCGTAGACGCAGGTTCTCCTGAGGTTAAGCAGGCCGAGACATCTTCATGTTTCGTCCATCCGCAAGGTGTTTTCACGCTTAACCTTGTCTTCAACCCCTGCGTGTTCCCTGCACGGGCGGCGAGGCCGCGCGGGCCGTCGAATGCGGCCCGGAGCCGGGGACAGGACCGACATGGACGTGCACGTCGAAACCGACACAGCCATCCCGCTGCCGGGCCCCGCCTCCACGGGGGACGACCTGCTGCGCATGGGCCTGCTGTATTCCACGGGGCAGGGGGGCGCGCCGCTGGACCTCGTCTCGGCGCACATGTTGTTCAACCTCGCCGCCATGCGCGGGTCGGAGGAGGCCAAGCGCTACCGCCGGGAGCTTTCCGACGAGATGGACCGCGACAGCGTGGCCGAGGCGCAGCGCGCCGCCCGCGAGTGGCTCTCCAGGGCCGCCTGAGCCGCCGACCCGCTCAGCGGGTGTTGGACAGGTAGCCGCCCGCCGTGGCGTAGGAGAACTGCACGGGCACCACGTCGCGCAGGTACTGCTGCACCCAAAGGCCCAGGTTCGAGATCGCGCTCCGCGGCACGTAGACCACGTCGAACCGGCGCAGCGCCACTTGGTCGGTGCGCGGCGCGTCCTTGACGGCCCGGCCCAGGTTCACCCGACGGATCATGGGCCTCCCGTCCGCCGAGCGGCGGATCACCACGCAGGCGTGCGGCTCGGCGGAGGTGAGGAAGCCTCCCGCCATGATCACCGCCTGCAGCGCGTCGATGTCGCCCGGCATGTCGTACACGCCCGCCTTGCCCACCTCGCCGCCGACGAACACGCGCAGCGGCACGCTGGCCTTGAGCGAGACCTCCACGCGCGGGTCGATCAGCTGCGCGGCGTAGGCGGCGGTCAGCCGCTGCTCCAGCTGCGCAGGCGCCAGGTCGGCGGCCATGGTCTGCGGGATCAGCGGCAGCGAGATGCGCCCGTCCGGCCCCACCGTCACGCCCGGGCGGTTCAGTTCGGGGGCGGAGGGCACGGTGATGTCGATCTGGTCGCCGGGGTAGAGGCGGTAGGCGGGCTCGTCGTCGCCCCAGGTGGCGTAGCCGACCTCCGGGAACTCCCCCACGGGCGCGGACTGGGCCAGCCGCGGCGCGGACGAGGCGCAGGCCCCCAGGAGCAGGAGCGGCGCCGCGGACAGGACGGTGCGTCGGAGCATGGACCCGCAGGGCTCGCGCGGGCGCCGGACACGACCGCTCAACGCCCCGGAGGATCATGGTTAATGGGTAACTCCGGGTTAACGGGCGCGCGCCCACTCTCGCCGTCGGGACTGCGCCGCGCTCGGTGTGCGGCCGGTGGGAGCACGTGCGCATGGCTTCGGGGGTGTGGAGCTTGGGGGAGGGGCCCGCGCCCGCCCGCGCCTCCGCTCCGCCGGGCGTGCGCTGGACGCCCGCGGAGTTCGCCACCCTCGTCTGGCGCCGCCGCTTCCTGATGCTGGCGGTGTTCGTGGTGCTGCTGGTGCTCGGCCTGGCGGTGGCGACGCGGCTGAAGACGACCTACACGGCCAATTCCAGCCTCCTGGTCCGCCTGGGCCAGGCCTACGTCTACGAGCCCCGGGTGGGCGATGCGGGCCGCGGCGCCGCCCCTCAGACCGACGACCTGATCCAGTCCGAGATGGAGATCCTGAACTCCGCGGAGATCAAGGCGCGGGTGGTCTCCGACATCGGAATCGGCCGCCTCTTCCCCCAGCTCGCCGCCAGGACCGCGTCCGCCCGTACTCCCGCCGAGCGCCAGGGGGTGGAGGGCGAGGCCGTGCGGGGCCTGGAGCAGGGCCTCAAGGTGGGGACCACGCCGGAGACCTCCGTCGTGCGGCTGACCTTCACCCACCCCGACCCGCGCACTTCCGCGCTGGTGCTGAACACGCTGGTCGACGAGTACCTGCGCTATCGCAAGAGCGTGCTCCTGGCCCGCGACCTCGGCCCCCTGGACCAGCAGCGCCAGCGCTTCGCCGACCAGCTGACCGCGGTGGACGGGGAGTACACGGCCTTCCTCACGCAGAACGGCATCGGCGACGTGGATGCGGAGAAGGCCAGCCTGGCCCAGCTCTACAGCCAGCTCCTGGCCGACGGCGCGAGCGCCCGGGCGCTCCTCGCGGAGACGCAGGGGCGGCTCGGCGTCACGCAGCGCGAGGTGGCCTCCAGCCCCGCCGAGATCGGGCTCTACCGCGACCTGGACCGCACGGCGGGCGACCAGCTCTCCAAGCTGAAGGTGGACCTGCAGGACCTCCTGGCGCGCTACCGCGCCGACAGCCAGCCCGTGCGCGACAAGGCCGCCCAGGTGGCGGCCATGGAGCGGCTGGCCGCCACGCAGAACGACGTGGCCGCCGCCCGCCGCATCGGCCCCAACCCCATCCACCAGACGCTGGAGACGGAGCGCAACACGCTCGCCGCCCAGGTGCAGTCCCTGCGCGACCGCTCCACCACGCTCGCCGCCGAGCTGGCGCGGGTGGTGGCGCGCCGCCAGCAGCTGGCCGAGCTGGAGCCCCGCTACCAGGACCTGCAGCGCCGCCGCGACGTGCTGGCCGCCAACGTCCGCACCTTCACCCAGCGCGCGCAGGAGAGCCAGGCGGCCCAGGCGCTGGCCACCGGCGGCGACGACGGCGAGGTGCGGGTGGTGCAGCGCGCCTTCGTGCCCACGCGCGGGACCAGCCTGAAGCGCCCCGCCGCGCTCGCCGCCGTCGCCCTCGCCGGCTTCGCGGCCCTGTGCGCCGGGCTCATCGCCGCCCTGTTCACCCGCGGCTACGCCAGCGCCGAGGCGGCGGAGCGCTCGCTCGACATGCCCGTGCTGGCGACCGTGCCGGTGAAGGCGCACGCGTGACGGCCGCCCGCGCCCGGCCGGCGCGCACGGTCGACCTGTCCGCCGAGATGCGGTGCCTGGTGGAGCGGCTGGGCGCGCCGGGCCCGGACGGCGGCCGCGCGGTGCAGTTCGTCTCCGCCCGGTCGGGGGAGGGCGCCTCCACGGTGGCCCGCGCCTTTGCGGAGGCGGCCGCGGCGGACGGCCTGCGCACCTGGCTCGTGGAGCTGGACGTGCTGGCGGGCGTGCAGGCGCAGGCGCTCGCCGCGAGCCCCCACGGCCCGCTGGGGCCTTCGGTGCGGGCCAGTCCCGACGGCTCGCTGTTCTTCGACGTGACGCCCGCCTCCTCCCTCGAGCTCCTGGAGGCGCACCGGCTGCGGGAGGCGCCGCTGTGGGTCACGCGCTTCCGCCGCGAGGCCCTGCCCGCGGGCGCCAAGGTGCGGATCACCGGCTCCGGCGCCTACTGGGCGGCGCTGAGGGCGAACGCCGACCTCGTGGTGGTGGACGCGCCGGCGGCCGAGCGCTCTCGCGCCGCCGCCGCCGTCGCTCCGCACATGGACGCCACGGTGATCGTGGTGGCCGCCGACGGCGACGACCGGACCGGGCCGAGCCTCCTGCGCGACGGCATCGTCGCGGTGGGCGGCCGGTGCGCGGGTGCGGTGCTGAACCGCGCGCCCAGGACGCCGCCCGCCTTCCTGCGCCGCCTGGCGTCCTGAGCCGACGGCTCAGGGCCGCGCCGTCTCCAGCGGGCGCAGCGCCGCCCTCGCCTCCCTCCGGGTCGGCCGGGGCGTGGGCGCGCCCGCGCCGTAGAAGGCGAGGTCGGGCCACCAGACCAGCTTGCCCCAGCCCCGCGCCGCCCGGTCCGCCTGGTCCAGCCAGGCCGGGCGTCCGGCGCATCGGAGTGCGAGGGCCGCCGCGCCGTGCACGGCCAGCTGCACGGCGCCCACCGCCATCCAGCCCGCCGCCTCCGCCCGGGCGGGCGGCGTGCGCCGAAGCGCGATGCGGGTGGGTCCTTGCCCACGGGCCATGGCGCGGGCCAGGAGGTAGGAGGGCCGCGCCCGCCCGTCCGGCACCTCCTCCCAGAGGCCCGCGTCCGCCGCCCAGGCGAAGCGCCCGCCCGCGGCCTTGAGGCGGGCGAACAGCCGGTCGTCCTCGCCGCCGATGGCGTCCGCCGCCGTGTCGAAAGGTCCAGGGCCCGCCAACGCGGTGGCGCGGCGCATCAGCGAGTTGCCGCAGCCGCAGCCCGCCGTGTCGGGCAGGAGCCCCGTGGGCTCCGGCCGCCGGCGCGAGAAGAAGCGCTCCACGGCCGCGCGCACGTCGGTCGCCGCGCCGGGCGCACGGCCGTGGACGGGACCGAAGGTGACGTCCGCCTCCAGCGCCTCGTGCGCCGCGACAAGGCGGCCCAGCCACTCGGGCGGGGCGGTCTCGTCGTCGTCGATGAAGGCCACGTGATCGGCCGTGACGGTGGCGATCCCCACGTTGCGCGCGGTGGCCACGCCCGGGTGCGGCGCGTGGACGTAGCGGAGCGGCGTGGGCGAGGCGGGCCGCAGGCGGTCCACGGTGGCGGCCGCGGACCCCTCCGGCGCGTTGTCCACCACCACGATCTCGGCGGCGAGCGTCGTCAGCGCGTCCTGCGCGAACACCGAACGCAGCGTGCGCTCCAGGCTGTCCGGCCGTCGCAGGGTGGGGATCAGGACGGCGACGCTCACGGGGCGGCTCCGACGCGGGCGCCCAGCGCGCGCGCGCCGTCCGCCACGGTCACGGGGGCGAGGCCGAGCGCGAGCGCGGCGTCCGCCACCCGGCCCAGTGCGGCCGGCGTGCAGCCCCACGGGCTCGGGGCGTCGCGGACGTCGTGGCTGTAGAGGATCACCCAGGCGCCCCGGGCGGCCGCGCGCTCCAGCCAGGCGAGGGCGCGCCGTTCTCCGTCCGCGCCTTCGATCCCGACGGCGGGCGCCTGGGCGAGGTCGGATCCGCGGTGGAGCAGGCCCGCCGCCGCCGTGCGCGCCAGGTCGAAGCGGGCGGCCACCACGCGCTTGGCGGGGAAGCCCAGGTCTCCGTAGGGAAAGGCGAAGGTGGACGGCCTCACGCCGATGGCGCCCAGCGCGCGGGCGTTGGCGTCCAGCTCCGCCGCCGTCTCGGGCTCGCTGAGCTTGGCGCAATCCGCATGGCTGCGGGTGTGGCAACCGATCTCGTGACCCCGGGCGTGGAGCGCCGCCACCTCCTCGAGCGAGGCGAAGCGGCCCATGTGCCCCTCGGCCCCGCACAGCCCGGTGGAGATGAAGTAGGTGGCGCGGACGCCCCGCGCCTCCAGCACCGCCGCGCCCTCCGCCGCCGCGGAGACCGGGACGTCGTCGAAGGTGAAGCTGACCATGCCGCGGCCCGGGGCGCGAGGCGCGGGTCGGCGATGGGCCAGGCGCACGGCGCGGCGGCGCACCTTGCCCGCCCAGCCCAGGTCGGGAGCGTAGGCCGC
>CAXSHO010000027.1:25403-27733 GCA_964237305.1 uncultured Caulobacteraceae bacterium | reverse complement strand
GGACGCGGCGGAGGCGTGCTCCCGCGGGGGGGGCTCCCACGGCGCCAGCATGGGGCGCATCGCGCCCGGGCGGGCATCAGCGTCGGCCACATCTATCGCTACTTCGAGAACAAGGAGGCGGTGGTGGGCGAGATCGTCCTGCAGGACCTGGAGGCCTCGGTGCTCGCCATCTCCGCCCTGCCCCCCACCGCCGAGGCGCAGTTCGAGACGCTGCTGGAGGTGGCGCTGGAGCACGCCGCGCCCGAGCGCATGGCCCTGTGGTTCGAGGTGCTGGCCGAGGCGGCCCGCAACCCGCGGGTGGCGGCCATGGTGCGCGACGCCGACGCCCAGCTCCGCGAGCGGGTGGTGGAGCGCCTGCCGCCCGTGGACGGCCGCCCGCGCGACCCGGCGCTGGCCGCTGCCCAGGCCGAGCTGATGTGCACCCTGTTCGAGGGCTCGCTGATCCGCTCCATGCGCACGGGGGGCGCCGAGCCCATGCGCCTGAAGATGCTGCGCGACCTGGTGCTGTGGACGCTGCGCGGCTGCGAGGGGTCGCCGTGCGGTCGGCCGGGGTGAGCGGCGGAACGCCCGGCGGCGGCTGCGCCTTGACGCTGGGCGAGGGCGGGAGCGGAGGACGGGTCATGCGGGTGACGGCGACGGCGATCCTCGTCCTGACGCTCGGCGGCTGCGCGTCGGACGTCAGCCTCTCCGACCGGCTGGCCGGCCGCGACCGGGTGCACGGCACGGCCGACTCGGTGGAGGTGTCCGGCATGGGCTCGCGCGCGGAGGCGCTGCCCCTGGCCGTGGGCCACTGCGCCAAGTTCCGCCGCTCCGCGCAGTTCACGTCCAAGACGGCGGAGGGGTCCTACGTCTTCGCCTGCGTGGCGGCCTGAGTCCGCCCTCGGCACGGGGGAGGACAGCTCAGCCGGTCACCCGCAGCCCCACGCGCACCAGCCTCGGCGCGTCGTAGCTGACCACCCCGTCCGCGCTCCGCTGTGTCTGCACGCCGGCGTCGAACAGGTTGTCGATGTTCAGGAAGAGGGCCAGCCCCCTCCGCACCCGCCAGTCCGCCCGCAGGTCTACGGTGGTGGCGGGGTCGAGCTTCAGGGTGTTCAGGTCGTCGTCGAAACGCGCGCTCTCGTAGCGCAGGTCCGCACCCACCGCGAGCCGCGACGAGGCCGTCCAGGTCGCCCCCGCGGTGACGGTGAGGCGGGGCGTCAGCGCCGGGCGGCGGCCGGTGAGCTGCGGAGCGGTCGCGCCGCCGTCCACCTCCGAGCGGGTGTAGGCCAGCGCCGCCTCCAGCCGCAGCGCGTCGGCGAGCAGCGACTGGTGCGCGTCGGCCTCCACGCCCGTGGCGTCCACCGCCCCCGCGTTGGCGCGCCGGCGCAGGATCCCGCCCGCGGGCACGAAGCCGGCCACCGGGAAGGTGGCCGGGCCGACGCCCACGGTGACGTTGGTGATGGCGTCCTCCAGCCGGTTCTGGAACAGCGTCACGTCCGCCGCCGTCCCGCCCCGCCTGAAGTCCAGCCCGCCCTCCACCCCGTAGAGCCGCTCGGGGTCGAGCTCCGCGTTCGCTTCGGTGAGGTTGTTGCCCACACGGAAGGGCCGGTGAAGCTCGTTCAGAGTGGCGGGGCGGAAACCGGCGTAGCCCGCGCCCCGCAACGCCCAGCCGCCGCCCAGCTCGCGCCGCACGCCCAGCCGGCCGGTGGGCAGGACGCCGCCGCGGTCGGCGGCGCGGCTGTCGAGCGTCACCGCGCCGGTGGCGAGCGTGGTCTCCAGCCGGTGCGCGTCGCTCTGCGACCAGCGGTCCAGCCGCACGCCGCCGGTGAGGAGCCACGGGGCGGGGGTCCAGCTCGCCTCCGCGTAGGCGCCGTAGACCAGCGTGTCGCCCCCCGCGACCCGGCCGCGGGTGAAACCGCCGCCTGAGAAGGTGAACCGCTCGCGGCTCTCGCCGGAGGCGCCCCGCAGGTCGCCGCCCAGCTCCAGGCTCCAGCGCGCGGCGGCGCGGCGCACGGCGGCGTTCAGGCCGTAGCCGACCGCGGGCGTGGCGAACTGCGTGTTGGCGGGCGTGGTGGCGGAGCGGTCGAGCGCGGTGGCCACCGAGCTGTTGTAGAGGTCCGAGCTCGCCGTCCAGGCCTGCAGCCGCCAGCCGAGCGCGTCCGCCGTGGGCTGGGCCGCGAGCGTCGCCGACCCCTGCGCCCCCGAGCTCGCGGAACGGGCGCCGACCAGCCCCGAGCCGCGCGTCTCCTCGTAGCCCGCCGCGCGCAGACCCTTGAGCGACAGGTGGCCGAGGCGCTTCGAGAGGCCCTCGCCGTCTACCGTGGTGATCAGGTTGTGGTGGCCGAAGGCCG
>CAXSHO010000027.1:16593-25393 GCA_964237305.1 uncultured Caulobacteraceae bacterium | reverse complement strand
CGGGGCCGCCCGTCGTGTCCACGTCCGTCTCGGCGCGGGCGGCGGCGCTGAACGCCTCCAGCGACAGCGGCTGGTCGGCGGCCCCGCGGCGCGCACGCACGGGGGTCCAGCCGTCGGCGCGCTGGCCCGAGCCGTCCAGCAGCAGCCGCCAGCCGCCCACCGTCTCTCCGGCCAGGAGGTCGCCGCGTGCGTAACCGAGGCTTCCACCCGAGACTTCGGCCTCACCGCCGTCCACCTCGCGCGAGGTCAGCGCCACCACGCCCGTGAGCGCGCCCGCGCCGTACGGGCCGGCCCCGGCGCCCCGCACGACCGTCGCAGCCCCGATGGTGGCGGGGGGAAGCGCCGTCCAGATCACCCAGCCGCCGAAGGGGTCGTTCTGCGGCACGCCGTCCAGCGTCACCAGCGCCCGCCCGGCCCCGGAACCCGCCACCGCCCGCAGCGACAGCCCCTGCGTCGTGGGGTTTGCGCCGAGCGTGGAGGTGCGGCGGAAGAGCGAGACGCCGGGCACGCTCTTCAGCGCGTCGTCCAGCGTGGTGGCGGCGGCGATCCGTGCGGGATCGACCACCGCGGTGGAGTAGGCGGCGTCCCCCGCGGGGTCGGGCAGGCGGGGCGCGCGCACCACCACGGTCTCGGCGGCCGGCGGATCGGGGACGGCGAACATGAGCGTTCCTACGTCGCCGCCCGCCCCGGCCCAAGCCGGCCGGCGGCGCAGGCGTCGATCAGAGCTCGCCTGTGTCGCGCAGGCCCGCCATGGGAGCGGTCAGCCGCCAGCACAGCCCCGCGGGCGCGTAGTCCAGCTTCACCACGCCCTGGAACGCGGCTTCCGTGGCGCGGCCGATCACCCGCGAGCCGAAGCCCCGGCGCGAAGGCGCGCAGACGGCCGGCCCGCCCTGCTCCTCCCAGGCGATCTGGAAGGTCTCGTCGCCGTCCAGCCGCCAGCTCAGCCGCACCCACCCCCGGTCGCCGGAGAGCGCACCGTGCTTGGCGGCGTTGGTGGCGAGCTCGTGCAGCGCCAGGGCCAGCTGCAGCGCGGCCTCCGACCGCAGGCGCACGGGCGGGCCGTCCACCGTCAGGCGCGCGGGGTTCAGGCTGAGGTCGCGCCGCACGCCGTCGACGATCTCGCGCACGGGCGCGGCGGACCAGGCGTGGGCCAGGAGCACGTCGTGCGCCTGCGACAGCGCGCGCATGCGCGGCGCCACGGCCTCGCGCGCCTCCTTCAGGTCGGCGGCGCCGCGCAGGGTGGCGTCCACCACCGACTGCGCCAGCGACAGGATGTTCTTCACCCGGTGGTTCAGCTCGCCGGAGAGGAAGGAGCGCAGCTCGTCGAGCCGGCGGCGCTCCGTGACGTCCTCCATCACCCCGAAGAAGCGGATGCAGGCCTGGTCCTCGAACAGGGTGGTGCCCACGCTGGACACCCAGCGGACCTCGCCCGTCCCCGGATGGATGACCCGGTACTGCTCCTGGTAGGGGCCGATCCGGCCGGCGTGCTGCACCTGCTCCAGCGCGCCCGCGATCCGGTCGCGGTCGTCCGGATGGATGCGGGCGAGGATCGCGTCCGGCGAGATGTCGTCGTCGGGGCCGAGGCCGAGGATCTCGCGGGCGCGGGCGTCGTAGAAGCGTTCGCCGCGCGAGGGGCGGTGGTCCCAGCGCCCCAGCCGGGCGGCCTGCATGGCCAGTTCGCGTCCGAGGTTCACGTCGCGCAGGGCGGCCAGCGCCTCCGCGCTCTCGCGGGCGGTGCGCCGCAGCTCGAGGAGCGCCGTCACCTGCCGCGCCAGCGCCCGCAGGGCCTCCAGCTCGGCCGGGGCGAAGTGGCGGGCCTTCACGTCCAGCACGCACAGGGTGCCCAGCGGCGCACCCTCGCGCGAGCGGAGGAGCGCGCCGGCGTAGGCGCGGACGTGCGGCTCGCCCGTGACCACGTCCATCCCGCAGGTGCGGGGGTCGGCGGTGGCGTCCGCTATGGTCAGGAGGTCCTGGTCCGCCGCGGCCGCGATGGCGCAGAACGAGCTTTCGAGCGGCGTCTCGTTCGTCCCCGCGCCGCGCTCGGCCTTGAACCACTGCCGGTCGGTGTCGAGGAAGCTGATCAGGGCGATGGGTGCGGACGTGAGGGTGCGCGCGATCGCGACGATGTCGTCGAACGCGGCCTCCGCAGGCGTGTCCAGGATGTCATAGGCGTTCAGCGCGCGTCGGCGCTCGCCCGTCGTCCAAAGTCGCACCCCGTCCCCCTTCGCGGGGGCGTTCTACCGGGGGCGGAGCGGGGCGGCCCTGCGCGATTCCGCGCAGGCGGGCGGGTAGGCGTGGAGCATGCCGCGGGGGTCCTCCACCTCCGCGCCGCCTTCCGGGAGGTGCACCGGCCCGATCGGGACCTTGCCGGCGCCGCCCGGGATGTCGAGCACGTAGGTGGGCTGCGCCAGGCCGGAGAGGTCGCCGCGCACCGCCCGCATCAGCGCGCGCCCCTCCGCCACCGTGGTGCGCAGGTGCGCGGTGCCGGGGGCGAGGTCGCCGTGGTGCAGGTAGTAGGGCTTGATCCGGGTCTCCACGAAGGCGCGCATGAGGGCGGACAGGGTCTCCGCGTCGTCGTTCACGCCGCGGAGAAGCACGCTCTGGCTCACCATGGGCACGCCCGCGTCCACCAGCCGGGCGCAGGCGGCCCGGGCGGCGGGGGTCAGCTCGCGGGGGTGGTCGGCGTGCAGCGCCACCCACACCGCCTTGGTCCCGCTCGTGAGCGCGGCGACCAGCTCGGGCGTGACGCGCCCGGGGTCCACCGCGGGCACGCGGGTGTGGAGCCGCACCACGCGCACGTGCTCCACCACCTCCAGCCGCCGCAGGATGTCGAGGAGGCGGCGGGGGGAGAGCACCAGGGGGTCGCCGCCCGTGAGGATCACCTCCCACACCTGCGGGCGCGCGGCGATGTAGGCGACGGCGACGTCCAGCTCGGCGGCGGTGAGCGTGCCCGCGCCTTCCGGCCCCACCGTCTCGCGGCGGAAGCAGAAGCGGCAGTACACGGCGCAGGTGTGCGTGGCCTTCAGGAGCACGCGGTCCGGGTAGCGGTGGACGACGCCCTTCACCGGCGAGTGGGCGTCGTCGCCGACGGGGTCGGCGAGCTCGGCGGGGTCGAGGTCGAGCTCCGCGGGGTCGGGCAGGAACTGGCGCGCCAGGGGGTCGTGCGGGTCGGCCGGATCGATCAGCCCGGCCACGGCGGGGGTCACCCCCACGGCGTAACGCGCCGCCACCCGCTCCAGCTCCGCCAGCCGTGACGGGGCGATCAGGCCCGCCCGGGCGAGGTCGGCGGGGGTGCGCAGGACGGACATGGGCGGCGTCTAGGCGCCCGCCTCCGCCCGGGCAAGCCTCAGCGCGCGGGCGCGCCCGCCGCGGCCATGGCCGCCTTCACCTGCGGCAGGTAGCGGTCGCGCAGCTGCAGGCCGCGGGAGGTCATGGGCTGCTCGCGCCCCGCCACGAAGACGTGCTCGGGGTAGCTGGTCGTCTCCAAGGGGTCGCCCGACCACACCACCACGTCGGCCTCTCGCCCCGGCTCCAGCGAGCCCGCCTTGTCACCGAAGCCGAAGATGCGCGCGGGGACGGAGGTGATCGCCGCGATGGCGGCCGGGTAGGGCAGGCCGTTGGCCACGGCGAGCCCCGCGTTCAGCCGCGTCTCGCGCAGGTTGTTGAAGTCGTAGGAGCCGACGATGGCCACCGTCACCCCCGCCGCGTTGAGCAGGGCGGCGTTGTCCAGCCGGGAGCCCAGCCGGTCGAAGTCGCGCGGGAGGTCGTCCTGCGGGTCCACGATCACGGGCACGCCCGCCCTGGCGAGCTCCGGCGCCACGCGCCACGCCTCCTCCGCGCTGAACAGCACCAGCTTGACGTGCTCCTCGGCGGCCAGGCGCAGCAGCTGGCGGATGTCGGCGGCGCGCGACACGTCCACGATCAGGGGCGCCCGGCCCTCGACCACGGGGATCAGCGCCTCCAGGTCCTCGCGGGTGTAGCGCGACGGGATCTCCGCCCCGCGCTCGAAGATGGAGCGGTTGCGCGCGTACAGCCGCGCCTCGGCCAGCGCCGAGCGCAGCAGCACGAAAGCCGTGCCGCGCGACCCCGCCGGCCCGCCCCGGCCGAGGGCGGCCAGGACGCCCAGCCGCGGCTTGAACACGGGGTCCGGATCGCCCTCGGCCAGGCGCACGGCGGCGGCCTGGCCGCCGAACAGGCCCGGGTCGCGGTGGCCTTGGTCGCCGCCGCCCGCCGTGTAGACCGACGCGTCCTCCCCGTCGTCCTGGTGGCGGCCGTCGCGCTGGCCGCTGGGGAAGGGCGTGGCCACCGCGCGGGTGATCCCGCCCTGGCGCGCGAGCGGGACCATGGTGGAGTCGAGGGTCACGCCGTAGCTCACGTCGAAGCCGGCGGAGAGCCCGGCCCGGGCGCCGGGCTGGTCGTCGCGCGTCTCGCTCAGGCCCTCGATCTCGGCGACGGTCAGGTTGGTGGGGGCGGCGACGAGGCCGGGGGTCACCACCTTGCCCGCGCCGTCGATCACGCGCGCGCCGGGCGGGACCTTCACGCCCGCGCCCACCGCGGCGATGCGGCCGTCGGTGATCACGATCACGCCGGCGGGGATGGCGCCCGCCGGCCCGGCGGTCTCGAGGCGCGCGCCGGTGATGGCCAACGTCTCGGCGGCGGCGGGGAGCGCGGAGACGGACAGCGCCGCGGCGAGGAGGAGGGCGGTGCGGCTCACGGGCGGACCTCCGCGGGTTGGGCGTGGAAGGCGCCCTGGGCGGGCAGGCCGACCTCGAAGTCGGAGCGGGGCTGGCGGGGCGCGCGGCGGTCGTAGACCTCCGCCCCGTCGATGAAGACGCGCTCGGCCTGGGCGTAGACGCTGAACGGGTCGCGGCTCCACACCACCACGTCGGCCGCCTTGCCCGGCTCCAGCGAGCCGGTCTCCTTGCCGATCCCCAGCGCCTTGGCCGGGTTGAGGGTGATCCAGGCGATGGCCTCCGCCCTGGTGATCCCCAGGCCCACGCGGTTGCCGGCGGTCATCGCCAGCGCCGTCTCCTGGTTCAGCCGCTGGTCGATGTTGTCGTCGTCGGAGTGGATCACCGCGCAGGCGCCCTGGCGGTGCACGAAGGCGGCGTTGGCCTGGATGGCGTCGCGGCTCTCCATCTTGAACGAGCTCCAGTCGGCCCACATGGCCGAGCAGATGCCCTCCTTCGCCAGGAGCGGCGCGATCTTGTAGCTCTCCACCGCGTGGTGGAAGGCGGCGATGTGGAAGCCGAACTCGTGGGAGATGTCGATCATGGTCGCCATCTCGTCCGCCCGGTAGCAGTGGTTCTGGATCAGGATCTCGCCGCGCAGCACGCCCGACAGCGTGTCGAGGGTCAGGTTGCGCAGCGGCGGGTCGGCCGCCTGGTTCTTCGCCACCTTCTCGCGGTAGCCGTCCCACTGCCGGCGGTAGTTCTGCGCCGCGATCCAGGCGGCGCGGTAGCCGGCCACGTTGCCCATGGCGGTGGCGGGGGCGCGCCCCTTGGAACCGTAGACGCGCTTGGGGTTCTCGCCGCACGCCATCTTCAGCCCGTAGGGCGCGCCGGGGAACTTCATCGCGGCCACCGTGATCGCCGTGACGTTCTTGAGCACCACCGCCCGCCCGCCGAACAGGTTGCCTGAGCCGGGCAGGATCTCCAGCGTGGTCACGCCGCCCGCCCGCGACCGGTCGAACGCGGGATCCTGCGGCCAGACCGAGTGCTCGGCCCAGACGTGGGCGGTGTTGGGGTCGGTCAGCTCGTTGCCGTCGCTGCGGCTGGAGACGGCGGGCACCGGGTAGTCGCCCATGTGGCTGTGGATGTCGACGAGCCCCGGCGTCACCCACTTGCCGCGCCCGTCCACCATCTGCGCGCCCGCGGGGACGGCCGTGCCCGGCCCGCCGACGGCGGTGACGCGCCCGCCCGACATCACCACCACGCCGTCGGCGATCTCCCGGCCCGCGGCCGTCAGCACCGTGGCGCCCACGATGGCGGTGGGCTGCGACGCGCCCGGCCGGTAGGTGGAGGGGAAGGGGTCGGGGTTGCTCGCCGGGTCCAGCCCGATCAGCAGCGGCTTGGCCGGCGACTTGGCCTCGGCCGAGGCGGCGGGCTTGGCAGGCCCGGTGGAGGCGCACCCAGCCGCGAGCGCCGCACAGGCGGCCAGCGCCGCTCCGATCCCGATCCGCCTCAAACGTCCGCCCCCTCGCACCCGCCGTCCACGTAAGGCCGGGGGGCGAGCCGTGTCCAGGGCGTCCTCCCCCTCGGCGCAGGTGCGTCGGCTTGCCGCGGCCACCCGCGTGTGAGACCGTCCCGTCAAACGTGGGAGCCGCCGTCATGACGCCTTCAGCTCGTCGCCGCCTTGCGCTCGCCTTCACCCTCTCCGCCGCCGCGCTCGGGGCCGCGGCCGCCCGGGCCGGACCCGCCCACGTGCTCGCCGCCCGGGCCTTCGCGCCGTTCGAGGGCGGGACCATCGCGCTCGATCCCGCCGCCTCCCGCTCTCCCGCAGCGGCGCGCGCGTTGGGCGAGGCGCTGACCGGGGCCGGCTACACCGTCGTCCCCCTGGACGCCCGCCCCGCCCTCGTCGCCACGGTGGAGGCGCAGTCGCGCCCGCTGTGCGGCGAGGCCTGCTCGTCGCTGACGCATCACGACGACGCCGCGCTGTCCGACCACTACACGCGGCGGGTGCTGGTGGTCGCGCGCCGCAACGTTCCCGAAGACGGGCGCGGGGAGTCGCGGCCGGTGGTCTGGTACGCCGCGCTGCGGAGCGACGGGCTGTCCGACCGGCTCTCCGACTCGCTGCCTTCCCTCCTGCGCGCGGGCGCCAAGGTCTACGGCCGCGACGTCCAGCCCGTGAACCGCTAGCGCCCGCTCCGCAGGGCGCGGCCGCTGACGACGGAGGTCGCGCCGAAGCGGGCGCGCAGGCGGTCCACGGCGGTCTCGGTGGTGCGCGCGCGCGCCTCGCCGTCGGCGAAGAAGTCGGCGGCCGGCCCGCCCGCGTCCACGAGGTCGGACAGCGACACGCCGATCAGCCGGTAGGCCCCGCCCCGCGCCTCCGCCGCGAGCATCTCGCGCGCCACGGCGAAGACGGTCCGCGCGGTCTGGGTGGGCTCGGGGAGGGTGCGGCGGCGGGTGAGGCTGCGGAAGTCGGCGGTCTTGAGCTTCAGCGTCACCACCCGGCCGGCCACGCCCCCCGCCCGCGCGCGACCGGCCGCCTTCTCGCAGCAGGGCCACAGCCGGTCCTCCAGGACGCCGCGCTCACGGAGGTCGGTGTCGAAGGTGGTCTCGGCGCCGATGGACTTGCGCTCGCTCTGCGGGTCCACCGGGCGGGTGTCGCGGCCGTGGGCGAGGTCGTGCAGGCGCAGGCCGTTGGCCCCGAACTTCAACGCCAGCACCTTGGGCTCGGCGGCCGCGAGCTGGCCGATCCGGGTGAAGCCCGCGCGCTCCAGGCTGCGCGCGAAGACGGGGCCGACGCCGGGGAGCAGCGTCACCGGGCGCTCCGCGAGGAACGACCGCGCCTCCGCCGCGCCGATGGCGGCCAGGCCGCGGGGCTTGTCGAGGTCGCTGGCGATCTTGGCGAGGAAATTGTTGGGTGCGATCCCGACGCTCACCGTCAGTCCCGTCTGCGCCTCGATCCGTCGCTGCAGGCGCGCCAGCGTCCAGGCGGCGGGGCCGCCGTGCAGCCGCTCCGCGCCGGAAAGGTCGAGCCAGGCCTCGTCCAGCGACAGCGGCTGCACCAGGGGCGTCAGCTCGCGCATCATGGCCATGATGCGCCGGCTCTCGTGCGTGTACTTGGCGAAGTCGGGGCGGACCACCACCGCGTCGGGGCACAGCTTCAGCGCGGTGAACATGGGCATGGCCGAGCGGCAGCCGTAGGTCCGGGCGATGTAGCAGGCGGTGGTCACCACGCCGCGCACGCCGCCGCCCACGATCACCGGCCGGTCGCGCAGCTCGGGCCGGTCGCGCTTCTCCACGCTGGCGTAGAAGCTGTCGCAGTCCAGGTGCGCGAGGGAGAGCGTCTCGAGCTCGGCGTGGGCGAACAGCCGCACCGAGCCGCAGGCCGGGCAGCGGGCGGGCTTGGCGGGGCCGCGCCAGTCGCAGTCGCGGCAGAGGGCGGTCACCCGTCGCGCCCTGCGGGGGAGGAGGCCAGGGTCCGCGCCAGCAGCGGCTCCAACGCCCTCCAGTCCTCCACCCGGGGGTGGCGGTCGCCGCGGGGGGCGAAGGCGCGCAGCGCGGGGTCGGCCACGAGCTGGAAGCGGGCCACGGCGGGGGCGAGGTCGGCCACGGAGTCGAGGTTGGACAGGAGGTCGTCGACGAAGGCGCAGGGCCCGCCCGCCGCGGCGGCCAGCGCCGCCACCGCCGGCCCCTTGGGCCCGGAGTTCACCACCAGCGGGTAGGGCAGGCCGTTCTCCCGAAGCCAGTCGCCGCGCAGCCGCCGCGAGCACTCGGGCGCGTTGGTCAGGATCACCACGGCCGCGCGCGCCGCCACGCGCGCCAGGGCCTCCGCCGCGCCGGGGGCGGGCTCCATGACGCCGCAGCCCTCGGCGAAGTAGCCGTCGAACAGGCCGCGGCCCACGATCTTGTCCGCGGGCTCGGCCCCGCCCACGGGGTAGAGGTTGGCGAACAGCGCGAAGCTCGTCATCCGCAGCTCGTGCCCATGGCCGCGCAGCCAGCGGTCGAAGCCCTGAACGAAGAGGCCCAGCACCTCGTCCACGTCGATCACCGCCAGCGCCGTGGGCGCCCGCGCCCGCAGGCCCGCGCCGCACCCGCGCCGCATGAAAAGTACAGAACTGTCCTGCTGAGGAACT
>CAXSHO010000027.1:15472-16583 GCA_964237305.1 uncultured Caulobacteraceae bacterium | reverse complement strand
CATGTCCACGGGCGTCACGACCACGTCGTCGACCGTACCGGTAACGCGATCTTGAGGATGTGACGCCATGGTCTCCGGACGACGGGACGGCCGGGCCTGAACGGTCCGGCTCCGTCCCTCATTCACGCGGGTCATGATGGCGAAGCGAGTCCTCATCGTCGAGGATAACGAGCTCAACATGAAGCTCTTCCACGACCTCCTGGACGCGCAGGGGTATGAGACGCTGCAGACCCGCGAGGGCCTGTCGGCGCTGACGCTGGCCCGCGAGCACCGCCCCGACCTGATCCTGATGGACATCCAGCTGCCGGAGATCTCGGGGCTGGAGGTCACCAAGTGGCTGAAGGAGGACGACGACCTCCAGCACATCCCCGTGATCGCCGTCACCGCCTTCGCCATGAAGGGCGACGAGGAGCGCATCCGCGAGGGGGGGTGCGAGGCCTACATCTCCAAGCCCATCTCGGTGGGCTACTTCCTCGAAACCGTCCGCCGTTTCCTGGGGTGATCCGATGAGCGCCCGCATCCTCGTGGTCGACGACGTGGAGGCCAACGTCCGCCTCCTCCAGGCCAAGCTGCAGGCCGAGTACTACGAGGTGCTCACCGCCAGGGACGGGCCGGGCGCCCTGAAGAGCGCGGTGGACGAGCGGCCCGACATCATCCTCCTCGACGTGATGATGCCGGGCATGGACGGCTTCGAGGTGTGCCGGAGGCTGCGCGCCGACCCCGCCACGCGCCACATCCCGGTGGTCATGGTCACCGCGCTGGACGGCCGCCGCGACCGGCTGACGGGGCTGGAGGCGGGGGCGGACGACTTCCTCACCAAGCCCATCGACGACGTGTCGCTCCTGGCGCGCGTCCGCTCGCTCACCCGGCTGAAGCTCGTCATCGACGAGCTGCGCCAGCGCGAGGCCTCGGGTCGCCGCATGGGCGTGATCGACGGCGTGGGCGCACGGCTGAACGGCGTCGGCGGGCGCGTGATCGTGGCCGACGACAGCGCCACCCAGGCGCGCCGCATCTTCGACGAGCTCTCCATCGAGCACCGCCCGGTCCTGGAGGCGGAGCCCGAGCGCGCCCTCCTGGCGGCCCGCGCCCGCGCCGACCTCCTCGTGGTCAA
>CAXSHO010000027.1:0-15462 GCA_964237305.1 uncultured Caulobacteraceae bacterium | reverse complement strand
GGGCTTCGACGGGCTGCGCCTGATCGCCCAGACGCGCTCGGACGAGACCACCCGCCACCTGCCGATCCTCGCGGTGTGGGACCCCTCCGAGAAGGGCCGGGCGGTGAAGGCGCTGGAGATCGGGGCCAACGACCTCCTGGCGCGCCCCATCGACCCGGAGGAGATGGCCGCGCGCGTGCGCACCCTGATCCGCCAGAAGCGCTACACCGACTTCCTGCGCCACAACCTGGACCACAGCCTGGAGCTGGCGGTCACCGACCCGCTCACCGGCCTGCACAACCGCCGCTACATGGCCGGCCAGCTGGGCGCCCTGGTGCGCCGCGCCACCCATCCCGGGGGCGAGCCGGTGTCCGCGCTCCTGATCGACATCGACCACTTCAAGCGCGTCAACGACACCTTCGGCCACGACGTGGGCGACGAGGTGCTGCGCGAATTCGCCGTGCGGCTGGCCACCAACGTGCGCGCCATCGACCTCGCCTGCCGCCTGGGCGGCGAGGAGTTCGTGGTGATCATGCCCGACTCCGACCTCGCGGCCGCCTACAAGGTGGCCGAGCGCCTGCGGCTGCACATCTCGGGCTCGCCCTTCCGCGTCCAGGGGGCGGACGAGGCGCTGGCGGTCACCGTCTCCATCGGCGTGGCCGTGACCGGGGCCGAGGGCGACACGCCCGACGCCCTGATCAAGCGCGCGGACTCCGCCGTCTACGACGCCAAGCGCGCGGGCCGAAACCAGGTGATCTCGCGCGCGGCGTGAGGCGTCAGTGCTCCGGCACGGCCTCGGCCAGCACCGAGCGCGCGAGCCAGGCGTCACGGTCCTCCACCATCAGCCGCGCGGGGATGGCGCCGGGCCAAGTGGAGCGCGCCGCCCCGTCGAACACGCGCGCCTCCACACCCGCGTCCGCCAGGAGCGCCTGGAGGTAGCCTAAGCGCACCGGGTCGTGCGTGCGGGCGACTTCGATCATGGAGGCCGACGTGAAAACGCCCGGCGCGGCGGCCGGGCGTCAGGCGTTCGAAGCGGCGGGCGCCGTCCTACTTGATCTTGCCTTCGCGGAACTCGACGTGCTTGCGCACGACGGGATCGTACTTCTTCAGCACCATCTTCTCCGTCTTCGTGCGCGCGTTCTTCGTCGTGACGTAGAAGAAGCCCGTGTCCGCGGTGGAGTTCAGGCGGATCTTGATGGAAGCCGGCTTGGCCATGGACGTTCTCGAGGTGCGGAGGCGGCCGCGCGAGGCGCGGGCCGGAAACGGAAGGCGCGGAACCTAGCGTCGGGCGTCGCCAAGTCAAGGCGGGCCGAGCGGGAGCGGTCTCAGGGGCGGCGCGCCGGCTCCCCGGCGGCGGGTGCGTCCGTCTCCACGACGATTGGCAGCAGGCCGGAGGCGGGCGCCGCCCCCGGGCCGCGCTCCACCCCCGCCACCTGCAGCACGTGCGCGCCCGAGCGGTAGGCGAAGGCGTAGACGAGGGCCCCCGCGGGGGCGGAGGCGTCGAAGCGCAGGGGCGAGTGCGGGTCGGGCTCCCAGCCGGGAGGGACGTGGCGGGCGTACCACGCCTGCACCTCCGCCCCCGTGGTCGTGGCCGGCGCCCAGTAGCTCAGGACGCGCAGGGACGCCGGCGCGTCGCGGCGAAGCCGGAGACGCTCGCGGAACGCCGCGTCCAGGACCTGGCGGTAAGGGTCGGCCGCCGTCAGCCCCAGGGGGACCTCGCCCGCGGGCCTGGCGAAGGGCGGGGGCGGCGGGGGCGGCGCACGTCCCGCTCCCCCGGCGCCGCACCCCGTGATCGCCGCCGCCGTCGTCATCGCCATGAGGGTCCGGATCCGCGTCAAGGCGCCTCCCGCGCCCGGTCAGGGCTTGGCGTTGCGCAGCACCGTGTCGAGCGCGGTGTTGTAGGCGCTGCGCGAGCCGCTGCCCACCGCGATCCGCCCATCGGCGGGGTCGGTCGGGATCGAGGCCAGGTCCATGGCCTTGCCCACCGCGCCGGGGTCGTCCCGCAGCTCCTTGAGCGCCGCGTTCACCCCCATGGACACCCATTCCTTGGCGACGGAGGCGGCGATCTGCCCCTGCAGGCCGCCGACCTTGTACTTGTCCAAGAGCGTCAGGCCGCTCTTCAGGACGCCGGTGATCAGGTCGGCCTGCTCCTTGCGGTCAGAGGTGATCGACTGCGCGGCGGCCTGCACGCCGCCTACGAAATAGCCCAGCGCCTCCGCATTGTCGTAGCGTGTGGTGCGCGACCCGTTGGGCAGGGTGACGGGCTGCTCGTGCTCGAAATAGTTCGCCGGGTTCTGCGCGGAGGCACCGCCGACCTGAAGCGTCTTCATGATGTCGCCGAGCGTGGAGCCTCCGCCGCTGTTCAGCATCTCCTTGGCGTAGGTGGAGAAGGCTTGGCCGTCCAGCGTGGAGCGTGCGCCCGCGAGCTGCGCCATCACCCCGCCGGGGTCGCTCTTCAAGAGCGTCGTCATGCCCGCGGCCATCTGCTTCAGCGCCTGGTCGCGTCCGCCGACGCTCACGCCCACCAGGAGGTTCTGGTCGGGAACCGCCTTCATGACCTTGCCCGCATCGTCGAACACCTGCGCCTTCAGCCTGGCGTCGGGCAGCTGCGCGGCCGACTCCAGCACCGCCCGGAACGGCTTGGCGTCGAGCGCGGTGCTGCTGCTGTAGCTCGGCGCGCCGCCGTACGGGTTGGCCGTGACGACCTGGATGTCGGTGCGGTCGACCGCGGCGTCCAGCACGGCGTGGAGGCCGTCCGGGGTGAGCGCGCCGAAGGCTTCGCGCGCGGCGGCGGGCTGGCCCTTGAGGCTGCCCAGCACGGCGGCCACCGCCGCGGCGTCGGCGTCGCCGTGGCGCGTCACGGTCGTGGCGCCGGGGCCGCTCGACGCGGTGGGGTGATCGGTCAGGGCGCCCGCCTGCGCGCGCACGTAGTCCACCTTCGTCGCGGCGGGGGCGTGGGCGGCGATGGCCCCGCCCAGGAGGCCGATGTCGTCGCGCCCGTGGAAGGTGGGGTCGGCGGCGGCGAAACCGTCGCCCAGCGCCTTGAGCGAGGCCCCGTCCAGCTTGCCCGCCATCGCGTTGAGGAAGTCGCGCTTCTCGTCCTGCGACAGCCCGCCCAGGCCCAGGATGGAGCCGTCGTTGATCTCCGCCGCGAGCGTCTTGAGCGTGCCGTCGGCGGCCAGGTCCTTCACCGCCTGGCTCGCCTCCTGCGGCGTGAGCCCTTCGAGCGCCTTCACCGCCGTCTTCACGTCGTTGTTCGTGATCGGGTTGAAGAAGCCGGACGTCATCGCCTCGTGGACGACGCGTTCGGCGGTGGCGGTGGCGGTCGGTCCGGCCATGGGGAGTCCTTTGGAGGTGACGTCGCCACCGTGCCTGCGTCGCGCCGCCGCCGACAGCTAGGATGAACCCTAGGTGGCGCGCCTTCCCTCCGCCGGGGTGGCGTGGTGTTCTGCCCGCATGTCCGAACTCGCCGTCGCCAACCGTCCCGCTTCGACGGCCGCCGCCGCCGAGGCGGTGACCTCCGCGCAGCGGCTTAGCCTGGACGTCATCCGCAAGGTGATCAGGAACCCCATCGAGGCGATCCCGCCGGAGGTGTTCGAGCACCCGGTGGTTTGGGCCTCCGGCCGGTCCGGGCAGGCGGTCTACGTGCTGGACCCCGAGCTGATCCAGGAAGTGATGGTCCGCCGCGCGGAGGTTTTCGGCAAGACGCCCGACAACAAGCGTGCTGGGCCCCGCGCTGGGCGACGGCCTCCTCACCGCCGAGGGCGCGCACTGGCGCTGGCAGCGGCGCGCGGCCGCCCCAGCCTTCCAGCCCGCCAAAGTCGCCGCGCTCGCCCCCGCCATGCTGCAGAGCGCGCGCGACACCCGCGACCGCTGGCTGGCCGATCCCGGCCGCACGCTGGGGCTCAACCACGAGATGATGCGCACGACCTTCGACATCATCCTCGCCACCATGCTCTCCGGACCCGGCGCGGTGGACGCCGCGCGTTTCGAGCAGGCCATCACCGACACCCTCACGCCCATCGGCTGGTCGCTGGCCCTGACCCTCATGCGCCTGCCCGACTGGACACCCTATCCGGGCCGCCGCAGGGCCGAGCGCGCCACCGCGCACCTCCGCGCCGCCACCGGGCGCCTCGTCGCCGAGCGCCGCCGCTCGGGCGCGACCCCGCCGGACCTCCTCACCCTTCTCCAGGCCGCCGCCGACCCGGAGGACGGGCGCGCCATGAGCGACGGCGAGCTGGTGGACAACCTCCTGACCTTCATCGCCGCCGGCCACGAGACCACCGCGCTCGGCCTCGCCTGGACGCTGCACCTCCTGTCGCGCCACCCGGAGGTGGAGGCGCGGGTGCTGGCCGAGATCGACGCCGTGACGGGCGGCGAGGAGGTGGAGCCGGCGCACCTGGAGCGCCTGCCCTACGCCCGCCAGGTCTTCTCCGAGTCCATGCGGCTGTACCCGCCCGCGCCCATGCTCTCGCGCATGGCCAGGGAGGCTGTGGACCTCGGCGGGCTCCAGCTGCGCCCGGGCGCGCTCGTGATCATGCCCGTCTACGCCCTGCACCGGCACCGCAGGCTGTGGGACGAGCCGGAGCGCTTCGACCCCGAGCGCTTCGCGCCGGAGGCCGCGGCCGCGCGCCATCGGTTCGCCTTCATGCCCTTCGGCGGCGGCCCCCGCGTGTGCATCGGCGGCGCCTTCGCCATGCAGGAGGCGGTGGCGGTGCTGGCGGTGCTCCTCCAGCGCCTGCGGGTGCGCGACACGGGCGGGCCCGCCCCCGTCCCCACCATGCGGGTGACGCTGCGTCCCTCGCCGGAGGTGCGGGTGACGGTGGAGCCGCGCTGAGGGGCTCTACATCGCCGCCTGGCGGTGCTTGCCGTGCCGGAACGTCATGCACTGCGCGGCGCGGCCCGGGTCCGCCAGCCGCGCCGCAAGCTGGTCCAGCACCACGCGCGTGATCGCCGGCAGGTCGAGCGCGGCGGTCTCCGCCAGGGTGAACCACGCGATCTCCGCCAGTTCGCCCGAGCCTCCGGAACGCTCGCGGCTGTGGAGCGCGTCGGCGTCCGCGGAGAAGAAGACCGTGTCGAAACGCTTGCCGCGATAGGGCGGGGTCACCGCCCGCGCCACGAGGTCCAGCGCGGCGAGGTCGCTCCTGGGCGCGGCGTCGCCCTCGCCGGGCCGGCCGAGCGTCAGCCCCGCCTCCTCCCAGGTCTCGCGCACGGCGGCCACGCCCAGCGCGCGGGGCAGGGTGGGGCGGCGCGGGTAGGCGCGGCCCAGGCGCTCGGCCACGGAGGGCGCGAGCTCCGACACGACGGAGGCGCGCCGGTCGGCCGCGTCCACCCGGCCGCCGGGGAAGACCCACTTGTCGGGCATGAAGTCATGGCGGCCGTGGCGGCGGCCCATGAGCACGCGCGGCGCGCCCTCGCTCCGGTCCAGCAGGATCAGGGTGGCGGCGGGGCGGGGGCGCGGGGCCGTCGTGCCGGGCTCGCGGACAGGCCCGCGCAGCTCGGCCTCGGGATCGAACAGGCGGGTCATGCGCGTGCTTGTGCTCGCCCAGAGCAAGCGGACGCAAGACGCCTCCTCAGACTGTCATCCCGGGCGCGCAGCGACCCGGGACCCCGGAGTGCAAGGTCGCGCGTGTCGTCCTGGGTTCCGGGTCGGCTCCGCCGCCCGGGATGACAGCCGGGGGCGTCACCGGCGCTTGCCTTTCCGCACCCCCGGCGGCGGGCCGCCCTTGCCGGGGAGCCGCCGGGGCGGACCGCCGCCTCCGCCGCCGAACGCGCCGCCCGGGCGCGCCCGCCCGGCGGGGCGCGGACGGGGCAGGCGGGGGTCCGCGGGTTCGGGGTCGCTCACCATGTCGAACAGGAGGCCCCCGGTGAGCGGCGTGGCCTCGCGCAGGCGCACGGTGACGGGCTTGCCCAGGGGCCAGCGCACGCCGGACCGCTCGCCCACCAGCGCGTGCAGCCGCTCGTCGTGGACGAAGTACTCGCCCCCCAGCGTGGAGACGGGGACGAGCCCGTCCGCCCCCGTGTCGGCCAGCCGGATGAACAGGCCGAAGCGGGTGACGCCGGTGATGCGCCCCTCGAACTCCGCCCCCACCCGGTCGGCCAGGAAGGCGGCGACGTAGCGGTCGGTGGCGTCGCGCTCGGCGGCCATGGCGCGGCGCTCGGTGGCGGTGATGTGCTCGGCGGTCTCGGGCAGGCGCACGGCGTCGGAGTCCGGCAGGCCGTCGTCGCCCAGCTTCAGCGCGCGGATCAGCGCCCGGTGCACCACGAGGTCGGCGTAGCGGCGGATGGGCGAGGTGAAGTGGGCGTAGCGGTCGAGGTGCAGGCCGAAGTGGCCGATGTTCTCGCTGGCGTAGACCGCCTGCGACTGCGAGCGCAGCACCACCTCGTTGACGATCTCCGCCGCCGGACCCTCCCGCGTCTCGGCCAGGAGCGCGTTGAAGCGGCGGGTGTCGGGCGGCGCGCCTTTGGTCCAGGGAATGGCCAGGCCGTCCAGGAAGTCGGCCAGGGCGAACAGCTTCTCCTGGCTGGGCGCGTCGTGGATCCGGTAGACGAGGGGTGTCTTGCGCTTCTCCAGCTCCTCCGCCGCGGCGACGTTGGCCTGGATCATGAACTCCTCGATCAGCCGGTGCGCCTCCAGGTTCGGGCGCGCGCTGATCGACGCCACCTCGCCCTCGGCGGAGAGGCGGATCGAGCGCTCGGCGGAGGTGATCGCCAGGGGCGCCCGGGCGTCGCGGCCGCGCTTCAGCACGGCGTAGGCGGCCCAGAGCGGCTGGAGAACGGGCTCCAGCAGCGGCCCGGTGGCGTCGTCCGTCCGGCCCTCCACCGCCGCCTGCGCCTGCTCGTAGCTGATCCCCGCCGCGCACCGCATCAGCCCGCGCACGAAGCGGTGGCCGGTCTTCCTGCCCTCGCGGTCGAAGGTCATGCGCACGGCCAGGGTGGCGCGGTCCTCCCCCTCCACCAGCGAGCACAGGCCGGCGGACAGGCGCTCGGGCAGCATGGGCTCCACCCGGTCGGGGAAGTAGACGCTGTTGCCCTTGGTCCAGGCCTCCTTGTCCAGCGCGGAGCCGGGGCGGACGTAGGCGGCCACGTCGGCGATGGCGACCCAGGCGATCCAGCCGCCCTCGTGGTCGGGGTCGGGCTCGGCGAACACGGCGTCGTCGTGGTCTCGGGCGTCGGCGGGGTCGATGGTGATCAGGGGCAGGTCGCGGAGGTCGGTGCGGCTCCCGAGCGACGGCTTGGGCGCGCGCTCGGCCTCCTCCTCCGCCCGCGGGTCGAAGCCCATGGGGATGTCGTGGGCGGCGATGGCCAGGATGGAGGCGGCGCGCGGATGGTCCTCGCGGCCCACCACCTCGATCAGCCGGGCGGGCTTGGGGCCGTAGCCGCCCCTCGGTCCCGTGGCGTCTCCGGCGCCCTGCACGCGCACGAGGTCGCCGTCGCGCAGGGCCTCGGCCTCCGGCCCGGTGAGGAGCCACACGTCGCGGCCGCGGCGGTCGGCGGGCTCGACCCGGACCTCGCGCTTGCCCTTGCGCACCACGCCCAGCACCTTGGGCGAGGCGGCGCCCAGGGTCTTGATGAGGCGAGCTTGGTGCTCGCCGTCGGGCAGGCGGTCGAAGTGGACCAGCACGCGGTCGCCCAGCCCCGGCGCTCCCCGGCGGGCGTCCTCACGGCCGGGGGCGAGGCGCACGGCTGGCAGCTCCTCGCCGCCGTTGGACAGGCGCACCTGCAGCTCGCCGTCCGCGTCGCGGCCCACCACGTCGGCCACGCCCACCGGCGGAAAGGCGCCGGCCAGCGCCACGCCCTTGCGCCCCCGCCGGCTGGTCTCGCCCTCGCCGGACATCTCCTTCACGAGCTGGCGCAGGGCGCGGCGGTCGCCGCCCTTGGTCCCGAAATGGCGGGCCATCTCGGCGAGGTCGGTCTCGCCGCGCTCGGCGATGAAGGCGGCGACCTCCTCGCGCGAGGGAAGGCCGGGGGTCGAGGGCGGGGCGGAGGCGGGCGCCGGACGGCGCGGACGGGGCATGCGCGTTACCTAGGGCGCTTCTCCGGACTGCGCATCACCACGACCGTCATCCCGGGCGGCGGAGCCGACCCGGGATCCAGGAGTGACGGTTGCGCGCGTGGTCCTGGGTTCCGGCTCTCCGCTACGCTTCGGCCGGGATGACAGCCGCGGTGTGTCAGTCCAACCGGTCCACCAGTCGCTGACCCTCCTTGATCCACGCGTTGAGCATCGAGCGCTGCTGGTCGAAGCCCGAGCCGTCCGGGATGGCGGCCAGCCGCTCGCGCCACTTGGCGAGGTCCTCGCGGATGCCCGCCACCACGTCGTCGCCGGTGTCCGCCATGGTCAGCGCGCCGCCTTGGCCGGACGCTTGGGCGCGGGCTTCGGCTTGGCGGCGGCCTTGGCGGTCGGCTTGGCTTTCGCGGCGGCCGGCTTCTTGGCGGAAGCGCGCTTGGCCTTCTTCTCCACGCCCTCGACACCCGCCTTGAGATCGACGAGCTTCACCGCCTCCTCCAGCGTGAGCGCGTCCACGTCGGCGCCCTTGGGCAGGGTGACGTTGACCTTGCCGGCCTTGATGTAGGCCCCGTAGCGGCCGGGCATGATGGAGACCTCGTCGCCGCGCACGGGGTGCGCCCCCAGCACGCGGGTGGGGGCGGCGCCCGCGCCGCGGCCGCGCGCGCCGCCGGCCTTCTTCTCGGCGATCAGCGTCACGGCGCGGTTCAGGCCGATCTCGAATGCGTCCTCGATGGAGTCGACGCTGGCGTAGGTCTTGCCGTGCTGCACATAGGGGCCGTAGCGGCCGAGCCCCGCCAGGATCGGCTCGCCGTCCTGCGGGTCGCGGCCCACCTCGCGCGGCAGCGACAGGAGCTTGAGCGCCTGCTCCAGGTCCAGCGAGCCCGGCGTCCAGCCCTTGGGCAGGGACGAGCGGCGGGGCTTCTCCTCGCCTTCGGCGCTGAGCTCCACATAGGGCCCGAAGCGGCCGACCTTGAGCCGCACCGGCTTGCCGGTGGCGGGATCGACGCCCAGCTCGCGGTCGCCCGCGGGCGCCTCGCCCTCCGCCGCCTCGCCGGTGGCGAAGGGACGAGTGTAGCGGCAGTCGGGGTAGTTCGAGCAGCCGACGAAGGCGCCGTTGCGGCTGATGCGCAGGCCCAGCCGTCCGCCGTCCCGGCTCTCCGCGAGGCAGGTGGGGCAGGCGCGGGGATCGGCTCCGTCCTCGCGCGGGGCGAACAGGGCGGGGCCCAGCGCGGCGTCCAGGACGTCGATCACCTCGCGCACGCCCTTGTCGCCCATGCCGGCGATGGCGGCGTGGAAGTCGCGCCAGAAGTCGTGCAGCAGCACCTTGTAGGCGAGCTTGCCGTCCGACACCTCGTCGAGCCGCTGCTCGAGGTCGGCGGTGAAGTCGTACTCGACGTAGCGGGCGAAGAACTCGGCCAAAAAGGCGATGAGGAGCCGGCCCTTGTCCTCCGGCACGAACCTGTTCTTGTCCATGACGACGTAAGACCGGTCGCGCAGGACCGTCAGGATCGACGCGTAGGTGGAGGGGCGGCCGATGCCCAGCTCCTCCATCTTCTTGACGAGACTGGCCTCCGAGTAGCGGGGCGGCGGCTCGGTGTGGTGCTGGTCGGAACGCGCCTCGCGCACCTGCGCCTTCGCACCTTCCGAGATGGCGGGCAGGCGGCGCGAGTCGTCCTCGTCGGCGTCGCCCGCCTTGGGCGTGTCGTCGCGGCCCTCCTCGTAGACGGCGAGGTAGCCGTCGAACTGCACCACCTGACCGGTGGCGCGCAGGCCCGTGCGGCCGTCGGCGGTCTCCAGCTCCACGGTGGTGCGCTCGATGCGGGCGGACTCCATCTGGCTGGCGGCCATGCGCTTCCAGATGAGTTCGTAGAGGCGGCCGAGGTCTCCCTCCAGCCGCAGGCTCTCCGGGCGGCGTGCAAGGCTGGTGGGGCGGATCGCCTCGTGCGCCTCCTGGGCGTTCTTGGCCTTGGCCTTGTAGTAGCGGGGTTGTTCGGGGACGTACTGCGCCCCGTAGCGGTCGCCGATCACGCGGCGCGCCTCGCTGATCGCTTCGGGCGCGGCGGCCACGCCGTCCGTCCGCATGTAGGTGATCAGGCCGCCCTGTTCGTCCACGCCCTCGTACAGCTTCTGCGCCGCCTGCATGGTGCGCTGGGCGTTGAAGCCCAGCTTGCGGCTGGCCTCCTGCTGCAGGGTGGAGGTGGTGAAGGGCGGGGCGGGCGAGCGGCGCGCGGGCTTCTTCTCCACCGAGCGCACGGTGAAGGCGCCCGCCTGCACGGCCGCGCGGGCGGCGTGGGCGGTGGCCTCGTCCGGCAGGTCGTAGCGGCCGAGCTTCTTGCCGTCGTGCGTGACGAGCCGCGCCAGGAACGGATCGGAGCCCGCCGCAACGTCGGCCTCCACCGTCCAGTACTCGCGGGCGCGGAAGGCCTCGATCTCCTTCTCGCGCTCCACCACCAGCCGCAGGGCGACGGATTGCACGCGCCCGGCCGAGCGCGCGCCCGGCAGCTTGCGCCACAGCACCGGCGAGAGGGTGAAGCCGACCAGGTAGTCCAGCGCGCGGCGCGCCAGGTAGGCGTCCACCAGCTCCATGTCGATCTGGCGGGGCGCCGCCATGGCGCTGAGCACGGCCGACTTGGTGATGGCGTTGAAGGTGACCCGGCGGACCTCGCCGTCCTTCTTCAGCGCCTTCTTCTTCTTGAGCACCTCCAGCACGTGCCAGCTGATGGCCTCGCCCTCGCGATCCGGGTCGGTGGCCAGGATGACGATGTCGGCGGTCTTGGAGACGGCGGCGATGTCGCTCAGCCGCTTGGAGGCCTTGGCGTCCACCTCCCAGTCCATGGCGAAGTCGTCGTCGGGCCGCACGCTGCCGTCCTTGGCCGGCAGGTCGCGCACGTGGCCGTAGGAGGCGAGCACCGTGTAGCCGGAGCCCAGGTACTTCTCGATGGTCTTGGCCTTGGCCGGGCTCTCGACGACGACGACGTTGGTCACGCGGTGGGGGTGTCCGGGGAAGGCGGGAGCGGCGCGGAAGGTGGAGACCCGGGGAGGCGCCGTCAATGCGCGTGCGTGTTGCCCGTCATGGTTGTGTATGTTAAACATGCGTTCAGAACGAGAGTCGACGCATGTCACACTCCGAGGCCGCGACACCTTTCCAGCCCGCTCCCGTGCGCGGCGCGCGCCTCGTCGGCTACATCGAGGACATGCTGCTGGAGCTGGCGCACATGGCCTCGGCCGGGGGCGAGCAGGCGCTGGCGGCGTCGCTCGCCATCGCGGCGATCCAGGCGGGCGTGCGGGCCCGGGCGGCGGAAGGCTAGACCCGCGCCACCAGGCCGCCGGGCAGGAGCTCGGCGCGGCCCGCGAGCGCCAGCTCCACCAGGGCGGCGAACACCGCGGGCGCGGGCCCGCCCGTGGCGCGGACCAGCTCGTCGCGGCTCACGGGCGTGGGGGAGAGCAGCGCCTCCACCCGGGCGCGCAGCGCGTCGGTCTCGCGGTCCAGCGCCGCGTGGTCCACGGGGCGGGGCGCGAACAGGTCGCCCTGGGGCTCGCCCAGGCCGGGCAGGTCGGCGAGGAGCCGCAGCACGTCGTCGGCGCCCTCGCACAGGTGCGCGCCCTGCCGGAGGAGGTCGTTCGGCCCCTTGGCGCGGGGGTCCAGCGGCGAGCCGGGCACGGCGAACACCTCGCGCCCCTGCTCGTTCGCCAGCCGCGCGGTGATCAGTGAGCCGGAGCGGAGCTCGGCCTCCACCACCACCACCGCCCGGCACAGGCCGGAGATGATGCGGTTGCGGCGCGGGAAGTCCTGCGCCTTGGCGCGCCGGCCCACCACGTTCTCGCTGACGAGGCAGCCCTCCCGGGCGAGGCGGCGGTGCAGGTCGGCGTGCTCGGGCGGGTAGACGTCGTCCACGCCTCCGCCCAGGACCGCCACCGTGCCGTGGGGCAGGGCGCCCTCGTGCGCGGCGCCGTCGATGCCCCTGGCGAGGCCGGAGACCACCACCTGCCCGCCCGCGCCCAGCTCCGCCCCCAGCTGGCGCGCGAACCGCTGGCCGCCCGCGGAGGCCACCCGTGCGCCCACCACCGCCACCGCGGGCTTCAGCAGGAGCGCGGGGTGCCCCCACGCCCACAGCACGGGCGGCGGCGGGTCCAGCGCGGCGAGGAGCGGCGGGAAGGCGGCGTCGCCCAGCACCAGCAGCGACGCGCCCAGCGCCTCCCCGGCGGCGACCTCGCGCGCGGCGTCCGCGGCCGACGCCACGCGCAGGGGGCCGGAGCGCCCGCCCCGTCGGGCGAGGTCGGGCAGCGCCTCCAGCGCGCGGACGCCGCCGCCGTAGCGGGCGAGGAGCTCGCGGAAGGTGACCGGGCCGACCGCCTCCGTCCGCGCCAGCCGCAGCCGCGCCACGCGCTCGGCGGCGGCGAGGCTCACGCGGCGGGGGCGGCGGCGGCGGTCGCGCCGATGCGCGGCTCGGTCCCGGCGCGCAGCCGCGCGATGTTGGCTGCGTGGCGCACGAACACGAGCACGGCCAGCCCCAGGCTCATCCACATGAGCACCACGGGCGCGTGGAACAGGAGGCACAGGCCGGGCGCCACGGCCGCCGCCGCCAGCGCGGCCAGCGACGAGAAGCGCATGAGCGCCGCCACCGCGAGCCAGGTGAGCGCACAGGCCGCGCCCACCGGCCACGCGGCGGCGAGCATCACGCCGAAGAAGGTCGCCACCCCCTTGCCGCCGCGGAAGCCGAGCCAGACGGGGAACAGGTGGCCGAGGAAGGCCGCCGCCCCCGCGGTCGCGCCGAGGAGGCCGGCGTAGGCCGTGGCGTCCTCGTGCCCCAGCCAGCGCCCGAGCAGCACCGCGGCCGCGCCCTTCAGCCCGTCGCCGAGGAGCGTCAGCGCCGCCAGCCCCCGCCGGCCGCTGCGCAGGACGTTGGTCGCGCCGATGTTGCCGGAGCCGATGGCGCGCGGATCGCCCGCCCCGGCCGCGCGCATCACCACCACGCCGAAGGGGATGGAGCCGATCACGTAGCCGCCGAGCGCCGGGAGGGCGAGGTGCAGCAGGTCGGCGCCGGAAGTCATGCGGGCCGGACCTTAGCCGCCGAGCCCCGCACGGCAAGCGCGAACCTCCCGCCCCGCTCGCGCGTTCGCCGCCGGAACGGAGGAGCCGACATGGCCGACAAGTCGCACGAGGAGATCGCCCACGCCTTTGCGGAGGCGGTGAACATGACCCCCGCCGCGCTCTCGAAGTGGCTGGAGACGGAGGAGTCCAAGTCGGTCGGCTGGGCGGGCGGCGCCAACAAGCACGACAGCTCCGGCCCGGAGTCGGTGGGCCACCACCAGGGCCAGCGCATCGTGGAGATCAAGGCGAAGAAGAAGGCCGACCTCACCGACGCCGACTACGCCGACATGAACAAGGTGGTCGGCTACGTCCACCGCCACCTCGCCCAGGGCGGCCCCAAGGACGACGTGGAGCACAGCCGCTGGCGCGCCAGCCTGATGAACTGGGGTCACGACCCGCTGAAGTGACGCGCGGCGACCCGTCACCCCGCATGCGCCGCCAGCCCCGTCCGCAGCGCCTCCACCAGGAGCGAGCGCAGCCGCTCGGGGGCCAGCACCCGCACCTCCGCCCCCCAGCTGAACAGGTGCCACGCCAGTTCACGCATTCCTGACGCGCGGAAGCGCACCACCACCCCGCCGTCCGCCTCGCGCTCCACCGTCTGCCCCACGTGGAAGCGCCAGCGCAGCGCGCCGGCGGCCGCGGCGGGGGAGAAGCGCAGCGCCACGTCCTCCTGCGCGTCCTGGTAGATGCCGAAGGAGCGGTCGGCGTAGGCCTGGAGCGAGAAGCCGGCCGGGCGGATCGCCGGGCGGTCCAGCACCTCGACCTCGGCCAGCCGGTCCAGCCGCCAGTTGCGCGGCTCGCCCTCGCCCTCCGCCGCCACCAGGTAGTTGGCGCGGCTGAACAGGAGGCCGTAGGGCGTCACCTCGCGCCCGCGTCCGGGCGTGGATCCGCCGGCGTAGGCGAAGCGCAGCATGGCGCCGGCCTTGATCGCCTCGCGCACCGCGCCCAGCACCGCCTCGCTCTCCGAGGGGCGGGGGCCGGCCTGCACCGCGATGGCCTCGGCCTGCAGCAGCGCCTCCAGGTCGGGGGCGATGCGACGGCGGGCGGGGGCGCGCAGCGCGGCCAGGATCTTGCGCTCCAACGTGCGCAGCGCCGCGGAGCGCACCCCCGCGCCCGCCGCCTCCAGCTCGCCCGCCGCGGCGGACAGCGCCGCCAGCTCGTCGGCGGTGGGCGCGTTGAGGAAGCCGTCCAGCCCCGCGGGGATGCGGAAGCGCTTGGTCGGCGGATCGGGGATCGCCTCCATCTCGGGGAACAGCTCCCACAGGGCGTCGCGCATGCGCTCGGTGGTGCGGCGGTCGGCCCCGATCGCCCGCCCCATCTCGTCGAGCGTCAGCCCCTCCGCCGAGCCCGCCAGGGCGCGGGCGAGCCGCAGGAGGTTGGCCGCCTTCTCGTGCCGCATGGAGCTCTCCACCGCTGCGACCGCAAGTGACGCAGCACCCCTTCATACCGCATTCGTCGAGACAGATGGAGCGATCCCCATGGCCGCCGCCCGCCAACCCAAGCGCCTCACCGTTCAGGGCCGCCGCACGCTGATGACCTCCGGACGCGCCCTGCGCCACACTGCGCCGTCCGGCGAGCTGATCAACGCCATCCTGCAGTACGCCGACGTGTCCACCGACATGGGCGGCGGGCGCACCCTGCTGCGGCTGTCGGCGCGGCGCATGGCCGATCCGGTGATCACCGGGCCGCTCGGCCGCGAGGGGCCGCGGCTGGCCGACGTGGCCGTGGTCTGGGACGAGTGCGAGGACGAGATTTTCCGCGTGCTGGACGCCGCCGCCGGCGACCGGATGGACGCCACGCCCGCCGGGCCGACGTCGCAGGAGGAGCCGCAGTTCGAGCTCACCGCCGCCGCCCTGGCCTATCTCGCGGCGTCCGGCGGCCGGGCCTGATTCGGCCTTCAAGCGAGAAGCTGAGCGGCGCGCAAGGATTCGCCTGACGGAGCCGCGGATATGTGCCATGTAGCCGGAGCCCATGAGGGGCGACGAGAGCGGGACGGCGGGACTTTCTATGGCGAACGGTACGGTCAAGTGGTTCAACGGAACCAAGGGTTTCGGCTTCATCGAGCCGACGGACGGCTCGGGCGATGTGTTCGTGCACATCAGCGCGGTCGAACGGGCGGGGCTTTCGGCCCTGAACGAGGGCGACACGGTCGAGTATGAACTCGTGGCCGACCGGCGCACGGGCAAGTCCTCGGCGGACAACCTCACGGTCACGGGCCACGGCGCGCCCACGAGCGGCGGCGGTGGTGGTGGCGGCGGCGGATACGGCGATGCGCCGCGCTCGCCGCGTCCCGACCGCGGCGGCTACGGCGGCGGCGGCGGCGGTGGTTACGGCGGCGGCGGTGGCGGCGGTGGCGGCGGTTACGGCGGCGGCGGTGGCGGGG
>CAXSHO010000026.1:9423-28516 GCA_964237305.1 uncultured Caulobacteraceae bacterium | reverse complement strand
GTCGACATCCCGCGGGAGAAGCTCGTGGTGATCACGGGGCTGTCGGGGTCGGGCAAGTCGAGCCTGGCGTTCGACACCATCTACGCCGAGGGCCAGCGCCGCTACGTCGAGAGCCTCTCGGCCTACGCGCGCCAATTCCTGGAGCTGGCCGGCAAGCCGGACGTGGACCTGATCGAGGGCCTCTCCCCCGCCATCTCCATCGAGCAGAAGACCACCAGCAAAAATCCCCGCTCCACCGTCGGCACGGTGACGGAGATCCACGACTACATGCGCCTGCTCTGGGCGCGGATCGGGGTGCCGTACTCGCCGGTGACGGGCCTGCCGATCGAGAGCCAGACGGTCAGCCAGATGGTCGACCGCGTCATGGCCCTGCCGGAGGGGACGCGGCTGAACCTGGTGGCGCCCGTGGTGCGCGACCGCAAGGGCGAGTTCCGCAAGGAGTTGGCCGAGTGGCAGCGCGCGGGCTTCCAGCGCGTGAAGATCGACGGCGAGCTGTACCTGATCGAGGACGCGCCGACGCTCGACAAGAAGTTCAAGCACGACATCGACGTGGTGGTGGACCGCGTGGTGGTGCGCGAGGGCATTGAGCAGCGGCTGGCCGACTCGCTGACGCAGGCGCTGGGCCTCGCGGACGGCTTGGCCACCGCCGAATGGGCCGACCTGGCGGAGGGCGAGACCGAGCCGAAGCGGCTCTTGTTCTCCGAGCGGTTCGCCTGCCCCGTCTCAGGCTTCACCATCACCGAGATCGAGCCGCGGCTGTTCTCCTTCAACAACCCGGCGGGCGCCTGCCCGGTGTGCGACGGCCTGGGCCAGAAGCTCAAGTTCACGCCTGAGCTGGCCGTGCCCGACCCGGACAAGGCGCTGCACAAGGGCGCCGTGGCGCCGTGGGCGCGCGGGCCGAGCCCGCTCTACACGCAGACGCTGCAGGCCCTGGCCCGCCACTACGGCTTCAGCATGGACAAGCCGTGGCGCGAGCTGCCCGACCGCGCCCGCGAGGTGGTGCTCCACGGCACGGGCGCGGAGAAGGTCAAGTTCACCTACGACGACCAGGCGCGGAAGTACGAGGTGTCCAAGGTGTTCGAGGGCGTGCTGCCCAACCTGGAGCGGCGGTGGCGCGAGACCGACTCGGCCTGGGTGCGCGAGGAGCTGGGCCGCTACCAGGCGCAGACGCCGTGCGAGGCGTGCGGCGGCCAGCGGCTGAAGCCCGAAGCGCTGGCCGTGAAAGTGGACGCGCGCTCCATCGCCGAGGTGTCGTCGCTGGCCATCAAGGACGCGCGCGTGTGGTTCACCGCGCTGGACGAGCAGCTGACGGAGAAGCAGGCCGCCATCGCCCGGCGCATCCTCAAGGAGATCAACGACCGGCTGCGCTTCCTCAACGACGTGGGGCTCGACTACCTGGGCCTCGCCCGGGCGTCGGGCACGCTGTCGGGCGGGGAGAGCCAGCGCATCCGGCTGGCCTCGCAGATCGGCAGCGGGCTGACGGGCGTGCTCTACGTGCTCGATGAGCCCAGCATCGGCCTGCACCAGCGCGACAACACCCGGCTGCTCAACTCGCTGCAGGGCCTGCGAGACCTCGGAAACTCGGTGCTGGTGGTGGAGCACGACGAGGAGGCGATCCTCACCGCCGACCACGTGATCGACATGGGCCCGGCCGCCGGCGTCCACGGCGGCGAGGTGATCGCGGAGGGGACGCCCGCCGACATCATGGCGTGCAAGGCGAGCGTCACCGGCCAGTACCTCACGGGCGACCGAGAGATCGCCGTGCCCGAGAAGCGGCGGCCCATCGGCAAGAAGCGCCTGCGCATCACCGGCGCGCGGGGCAACAACCTCAAGGGCGTCACCGGCGAGATCCCGGTCGGAACCTTCACCTGCGTCACCGGCGTCTCCGGCGGCGGCAAGAGCACCTTCACCATCGAGACGCTGTACAAGGCGGCGGCCCGCCGGCTGAACAACGCCAGCGACGCGCCCGCTCCCTACGACCGCCTCGAAGGGCTGGAGCACTTCGACAAGGTCATCGACATCGACCAGAGCCCGATCGGACGTACCCCGCGCTCGAACCCGGCCACCTACACCGGCGCCTTCGGCCCGATCCGCGACTGGTTCAGCGGCCTGCCGGAGAGCAAGGCGCGCGGCTACGGCCCGGGACGCTTCTCCTTCAACGTCAAGGGTGGGCGCTGCGAGGCCTGCCAGGGCGACGGCGTCATCAAGATAGAGATGCACTTCCTGCCCGACGTCTACGTCACCTGCGACGTGTGCAAGGGCAAGCGCTACAACCGCGAGACGATGGAGATCCTGTTCAAGGGCAAGTCGATCTCCGACGTGCTCGACATGAACGTCGAGGAGGCGGCGGACTTCTTCAAGGCGGTGCCGCCGATCCGCGACAAGATGCGGGCGCTGATCCAGGTGGGCCTGGGCTACGTCAAGGTGGGCCAGCAGGCGACCACGCTTAGCGGCGGCGAGGCGCAGCGGGTGAAGCTGGCCAAGGAGCTGTCGCGCCGGGCCACCGGCCGCACGCTGTACATCCTGGACGAGCCCACCACCGGCCTGCACTTTGAGGACGTTAAGAAGCTCCTGGAGGTGCTCCACGAGCTGGTGGACCAGGGCAACACCATGGTGGTGATCGAGCACAACCTCGACGTGGTGAAGACCGCCGACTGGCTCCTCGACTTCGGGCCGGAGGGCGGTGACGGCGGGGGCGAGGTCGTGGCGGTGGGCACGCCGGAGGTGGTGTCCAAGAACCCGGCCAGCTGGACGGGCCGCTACCTCGACACGCTGCTGGACCGCCACGAGACGCGCCGGCTCGAGCGGGCGGCCGCGCTCGCCCCGCCCGCCAAGACGCGCCGCCGCGCCTAGCGCCGCGCCGGCGCCCCCGCCAGCGCGCGATAGGCGGCGGGGATCGGCCCCGCCGCCACCGTCAGCACGAAGGCGGACAGGACGGCGTTGAAGACCAGCGCCGTCACCGAGGCCGGGGAGAGCGCGCCGGCGGCGGTGCGCAGGTCGGGCTGCAGCACCTCCGCGGCCGCCGCCAGTCCTCCACCGGTGACCAGCGCCCAGCTTGCGGTGAGCAGCAGCGTCGCCATCACCGAGACCACCGCCGCCAGGAGAGCCGCCAGCGTGAAGGCGCCCATCAGCGGCCAGAACCGGCCGGCCGTGACCTCCCACGCGCCGAACAGGGCGAAGCGCCCTTGCGCCTGCGTCATGGCCGGCGCGAGCGACAGGCGCACGGCCGGGTAGAGCACCGCCGCGCTGGCGAGCGCGAGCGCCAGCGCGGCGGCGAAGGACGGCCCCGCGCCGGTGGCCAGCGCCACGGACGTGACCATCAGAAGCAGGCCCAGCAGCAAGGACATGAACAGGAGGACGATGAGCACGCCGTAGGCCAGCGACACGCCCAGGAGCCGCAGCTCCTCCAGGCCGAAGCGCAGGAAGCCGCCGCGACGCCGCTCGGGCTGCAGCACCGCGCGCAACAGCGCGGCGTACACCACCACGTTGGGCAGCACCGCGACGGCGCCGGACAGCAGGATGCCCGGCCCGGCGCGCGCCACCGCCTCCTGCTGCTCCGGCGTGGCCACGGTCCCGAGCACGGGCGCGAGGCGTCGCAGGTCCTCCATCGCCGCGCCCGCGCCCGTGGCGACGAGCACGGCGGTGACCCCCGCCTGCGCCGCCAGCAGCACCAGCCCCCAGCTCAGGACCGCGACGGGGCGTTCGCGCGTGAGCCGGAAGCCCTCCAGCGCGGTGTCGACGACGGGGAAGTCGGTCATGAGGCGAGGCGCTCGGGCGTGAAGGGCGGCGGAGCCGGCGCTTGCACCGGCCGGACCTGCGGCCCATCGCACCCCCCGCGCTCGCGGCGCAAGCCCTCGGCGTAGAGCCGCCGGAGCGCCCCGGCGTTCACCGGCGCGAAGACGAACTGCGTCACCCCGGCCAGGACACCGCCCGCGGCCAGCGCGTCCCACAGCGGCCACGGGGTCGCGGGAGCGGCGCCGTCGTCGGCCAGGATGTCCAGACCCGCCTGGGCGGCGAGCAGCAGCAGGGTGGGCGCCACGGTGGTCGCCAGGAGCACGAGGCCCGGCGCGGACGGCTCGCCGGTCGACACCCGCCAGCCGCGCGAGAAGCGGGCGTTCGGCTCGACCGCGTCGGCGCTCAGCGTCAGGGCGAACCGCCCCAGGACGAGGAGGCCGCCGGCCGCCGCGGCCGCGATGACGGGCAGCAGCAGGAGGAAGCCCACGCCCAGCCGTCCCAACGGTCCGGCCGGGATGGAGCCGAGCGGACGGAGCAGGATGAGCAGCAGCACGGTGGTGGTCGTCAGCGCCGCCGCCAGGACCAGGGCGAGCCCCGCCAGGGCGACGGCCGTGGCGAGCAGCCGTCCCCAGCGCAGCCCCGCCTCCCCGCCGGCGTGAGCTCCGTGAAGGCGGGCGAGCTTGGGGCCGAGCGCCGCGGTGAAGAGCAGCGCGCCCGTCCAGCCGAGCCCCTGCGCCGCGCCCGCGGGCAGGTCGGCGCGACCGGCGGCGAAGATGGCGGCCTGCCCCGCCGCAGCGACGGCGAGGGGGAGCCAGGCCCCGCGCCACGCGTCACGCGCCTCGTCCAGCCCAGCCCCGACCGCCCGAACCGCCGCGCGCATGCACCCGTCCCCGCCGCCCCGCAGAGGGACTCGCGGGTCGGGAGAGCAAGCGGCGTGCTAGAACCCCGTCGTGGGGACGAGGGGCTGTTCCAGCTCGCGCAGCTGCGCATAGGCGGCGGCGGGGGCGCCGATCGTGAGCGCCAGGGTGAGGCTGTTGAGGCAGGCGGCGATCACCATCCACACCACGGAGACCGGGGTGAAGTAGGTCGCAAGGCTCGTCATGTCCGGCCTGAAGATGACCCCCGCCGCCGACAGGCCGCCCCCCACCACCGTCGCGATGACGGCCGTGACGACCAACGCCACCACCGAGAGGAGGAGCACCATTACCCCCGAGAGCAGGTAGGCCCCGAGCAGCGCCCAGAACCTTCCCTTGGTCAGCCGCCAGGAGGCGAAGATCGACACGCGTTCGGTGTCGAAGGTGAGGGGGCTCGCCAGCGACAGCCGCACTGCAACGAAGAGGAACACGCCCACCACCGTCAACCCCGCCACCACGCCGACGAGAATCCCGACGACCACCCCGCCCGCCGACTGCGCCGCGATCCCCAGGGCGACGGCGGCCACGATCGCGACGATCGCCGTGACGATGTACAGCGCGAAGAACAGAAGCCCGAGCAGCACCAGCACCAGCAGCTGGCGCAGCTCGTCGCCGCCCACCGCCAGCCGGCCGAAGCGCGGCGGGGTCGAGGGCCGCAGCACCGCCCGGTTCACCGCGCCGTAGGCCACCGCGTAGAACAGCAGCGTCACCGGAAAGGTGAGCGCGTAGAACGGCCCGAGCTTCTGGAAGACCGACAGCACGGCGGCCGGGTCCTTCGACGCCCCCGGCTGGAGGTTGCGCAGGTCCATCATGGCGGGGCCGGCCATGAGGACCATGAGCGAGCCGAACACGAGCCCGAACACCGCCAGCACGGCCGCCCAGATGGCGAGCGTCAGCGGCTCGCGCCGGGCGAGGCGGAAGCCCGCGAAGGCCGCCTCCGTCGCGCTGAATCGTCGCTCATGCCGAACCGTCGCCCCGTCAGTCATCCGCCCACCCCTGAAACACCCGGCGCGACCCTAGCCGCCCTCGCGCTTTCGGCAAGCGCTCCGGGCGTCTAGGACATCTTCATGTCAGCCATACACATCGTCGGCGCGGGCCTCGCCGGTTCCGAGGCCGCCTGGCAGGCCGCGCAAGCGGGCGCGGACGTGGTGCTGCACGAGATGCGGCCCGTGGTGGGCACCGACGCGCACCAGACCGACGGCTTCGCCGAGCTCGTCTGCTCCAACAGCTTCCGGTCGGACGATTGGGAGCATAACGCGGTGGGCCTGCTCCACGCGGAGATGCGCCGCTGCGGCTCGCTGGTCATGGCCTGCGCCGACCGGAGCCAGGTGCCCGCGGGCGGCGCGCTGGCGGTGGATCGCGAAAGCTTCTCCGCCCGGGTCACCGAGCGGCTCCTGGCGCACCCGCGCGTGCGGGTGGAGCGGGGCGAGGTGGCGGGCTGGCCTCCGGCGGACTGGGCGCGCGTGATCCTGGCCACCGGGCCGCTCACCTCGCCGGCGCTGGCGGCGGCGGTGCTGGAACGCACGGGGGAGGACGCCTTGAGCTTCTTCGACGCCATCGCCCCCATCGTGCACGCCGAGACCATCGACATGTCCAAGGCGTGGCGGCAGTCCCGCTACGACAAGGAAGGCCCGGGCGGCGACGCGGCCGCCTACGTCAACTGTCCGCTGGACCGCGACGGCTATGAGGCGTTCGTCGACGCGCTCCTGGCCGGCCCCAAGGCCGAGTTCAAGGACTGGGAGTATGTGCCGTACTTCGACGGCTGCCTGCCCATCGAGGTCATGGCCGAGCGCGGGCGCGAGACGCTGCGGCACGGGCCCATGAAGCCCGTGGGGCTCACCAACCCGCACTCGCCGGGCGTGAAGCCGCACGCGGTGGTGCAGCTGCGGCAGGACAACGCGCTGGGCACCCTGTTCAACATGGTGGGCTTCCAGACCAAGCTGAAGCACGGCGCGCAAGCCGAGGTGTTCCGCATGATCCCGGGGCTGGAGGGCGCGGCCTTCGCGCGGCTGGGCGGGCTGCACCGCAACACCTTCGTCAACAGCCCGCGCCTGCTGGACGGCCTCCTGCGGCTGCGGGTCGAGCCGCGGGTGCGCTTCGCCGGCCAGGTGACGGGGGTGGAGGGCTACGTGGAGAGCGCCGCCGTGGGGCTCCTGGCCGGGCGCTTCGCCGCGGCGGAGGCGGGGGGCCGCGCGCCCGCGCCGCCGCCGGCCGACACCGCGCTGGGCGCCTTAGTGGCGCACGTCACGGGCGGGCACCTCACCGGCGGGCGCGGCTCGTTCCAGCCGATGAACATCAACTACGGCCTCCTGCCGCCCATGGAGGACGCGGGGCCGAAGCGGCGGGCGGACGGGTCGCGCTTCTCCGGCGTGGAGCGCGGCCGGGCGAAGAAGCGCGCGGTGAGCGTGCGGGCGCTCGCCGCGCTGGACGGCTGGCTGGACGGTGCGCCGGTCGAGGTCGCCGCCTGATCCCTGTCATCCCGGGCGCGCAGCGGCCCGGGACGAGGACCGCGCGCGCGACATGCACTCCTGGGTTTCGGATCAGCTGCGCCGTCCGGGATGACAGGGGAACTCAGGCCCGGGCGTTCAACGTGATGGCCGAGGCGTCGCCCACCGCGGCGCGCGCTCCCGCGCCGTAGCCCGCGGCGGGAGCGCGCGAGGCGGCCACCTCCGCGGCGATGGCCTGGACGAGTCCCTCCGTGAGGGTCCTGGCGGCGGCGATGGCGCGGCCGTGGCGCGCCAGCACGGCCTCGAAAACGGCCGCGGCGGCGGTGAGGCGGCGTCGCCGCTCGGGCGTGGCCCCCGACAGCAGGGACGGGTCGCGCTTCACCCGCGCGCACTCCTGGCGGTAGGCCGCGGCGAGCTCGGCCGTGGCTGCGGCGGAGGCGGCGGCCTCGTGCGGGCGGCGCGCCTCGAAAAGCGCGGTCTGCGCCTCGATGGCGGCGGTGAGCCGGATCGTCAGGTCGGCGAGCTGGTCGGCGCGGTCGTCCGCGCCCGCGGCGTGGAGGCCGCTCACGCCGCCAGCCCCTGCAGCTTCAGCAGCTCGGCCTGCAGCTTGGGCGCGAGGCCGATCCCGCCGCGGGCGGTCATGGACTTGGCGACCGCCTCATTCATGAAGGACTTGAACGCGTCCTCGCCCTCGCCGCCGCCGAAGCTCTCCGTCTTCACGCCCGAGCTCACCGCACCCAGCATCACCGACAGGAACGACGACTCGAAGTCGCGGCTGACCTTTCCGATCTTGGCCTTCTGCTCGGCGGTGGCGACCGGGAGCGTCGGGAGGACGGGGGCGGGGGTGGCGGCTGCGGCGTCGCTCATCACATCACCTGGATGTCGGCCTGCAGGGCGCCGGACGCCTTGATTGCCTGCAGGATGGAGATCATGTCGCGCGGCGTGACGCCCAGCGCGTTCAGCCCGCGCACGAGGGTGAAGATCGAGGCGCCGGACTTCAGCACCATCAGGCGCTTGCCCTTCTCCTCCTTCACCGACAGCGTCGATTGGGGCGTCACCGCGGTCTGGCCGTTGCTCTCGGGCAGGGGCTGGCTCACCTGCGGGCGCTCGTCCACGCTGATGGTCAGGTTGCCCTGGGCGATGGCCACCGTGGAGATCTTCACGTCCGCGCCCATGACGATCACGCCGTTCACCTCGTCGATCACCACCTTGGCGGGGGCGTCGGGCTCCACGTCCAGGAGCTCCACGGCGGTGGCGAAGCCGACGATGTCGGCACCCGGCGGGGGCTGGAGCGTGACGATGGTGGGGTTGTCGGCGCGGGCGGAGCCGGGGTGCTCGCGGTTGATGGCCTCCGCGATGCGGCGCGCGGTGGTGAAGTCGGGGTTGCGCAGCGTCAGGCGCATGGAGCCTTGGCTCGCGAGCTTGAAGGCGATCTCGCGCTCCACCTCCGCGCCGTTGGCGATCTTGCCGGAGGTGGGCACGCCCTTGATGACCGACGAGCCGGACGCGCCCGAGGCCGAGATCGCGCCCGTCTGCACCGTGCCCTGCCCCACCGCATAGGTTTCGCCGTCCGCCCCCATGAGCGGCGTGACTAGGAGCGTGCCGCCCAGCAGGCTCTTGGCGTCGCCCATGGCCGAGACCGAGATGTCGATGGTGGAGCCCGTGGCCGCGAAGGCGGGCAGGTTGGCGGTGACCATGACGGCGGCCACGTTCTTAGTGTCCAGGTTCAGGCCGCGCGTCTGCACGCCCAGCCGCTCCAGCATCGACTGCAGGCTCTGCTGGGTGAAGGGCGAGTTGCGGAGCGAATCGCCCGTGCCGTTCAGGCCGACCACGAGGCCGTAACCCACAAGCTTGTTTTCGCGCACGCCCTCGAAGGAGACGATGTCCTTGATGCGCGAGCCCGCATGCGCGGGCGCCGCCGCGCCGAACATTGCGGCGAGCAGCATGAGAAGGATGGGACGCAGGCGGACGGGAGCCATGACGCCCTCGTTGCGAAGCCCGTGCCAGGGCGTGGAAGCCTAGCCGAGCCACGGTTCGTGATCTTCCCGCCGACCGTAAGCCGGGCCGCGGCGGCAGATCCTGCCGGGGGCGTTAACCATCGGGCAAGCGGGCCGGGTCAGATTTGCCGGATGCGCCAGGCGCCTCGCCCGTGAAGATCAGCGGCTCGTCCGGCGCCGGTGCGGCCGCGGGGGTGGCCGGCGCGCGTCGCCCTGCAGGCGCCGGCGGCTTCTCGCCGACCGCGGAGGCGGGTGGCGCCGGCCTCGCCGCCGCTTCGGCGCCGGCCACCGGCGCCGGGCCGGTCACCGGGCTGGAGGCGCTGCTGGCGCTGCAGGACGTGGGCGGACCGCTGGAGCGGCGTCGTCGGGCCATCGCCCGGGGCGGGCGCCTCCTCGACGACCTGGACAAGATCAAGCTGGCGCTGCTGGACGGCGGCGACCCGGCCGCGGTGCTCGGCGCCCTGCGCGCGGGCGTCGCGGAGACGCGCGAACGCGGCGAGGAGCCCGCCCTGGACGACGTGCTCGACCAGATCGACCTGCGCGCCGCCGTCGAACTCGCCAAGGCGGAGGCGCCTCCACCGATCCGCGGTCGCGTTGCGGACGATCGGTCGCAGCGCGCGCGCCCTGGCGGGGTGGGGAACGCGTTGAACGGCGGTTTGAGGCTGCTATAAGGCGGCCGCGCTCCCAGGGGGCGTCTTATGGTGAGCGTAAGGGCGTCGACATGCAGGCGGCCGCAGTGTTGCTCAAGGCCAGAGAGCCCGTGTTTGGTCCGGACTACCGGCCGGGCGAAGACGAACCGTTCATGTGCGAAGCTCAGCTGGAGTTCTTCCGCCGGAAGCTCTCCCACTGGCGTGACGACATCCTTCGGGAGTCGCGTGAGACGCTGGGGCATCTCCAGGCCGAGACGGAGAACCACCCCGACATAGCCGACCGCGCATCTTCGGAGACCGACAGGGCGCTGGAGCTCCGCACCCGCGACCGGCAGCGCAAGCTGATCTCGAAGATCGATGCGGCCCTGCGCCGTATCGAGGACGGCTCCTACGGCTGGTGCGACGAGACGGGGGAGGCCATCGGCCTGGCCCGTCTGGAGGCCCGCCCCATCGCCACGCTGAGCCTGGAGGCGCAGGAGCGCCACGAGCGCCGCGAGCGCGTCCACCGGGACGACTGACGCTCCACAGGCCGGCCACGGCGTTTGCTGCAGGCCGGACATCCACCGCCGCATCCTGTGGATGAATAGTCGCACTCCCGCCGCAAAGATGGTGAATCCTGTGGTCACCATCCGGGAACAACCCGAGCCCTCGACCGGTTGGTGATGCAGCGACGGTGCAGGATGCGCCGTCTCAACCGAGCCGGATCGTCCGCAGCACGCGGCCGGCGCGGCGCTCTCCTCCCCGGAGGCGTCCATGTTCCAAGCCGCGTTCGCCAGCTTCTTCACCCCGTCCCGCAACCCGATCCACGCCGCCCTTCCGGGCGACCCGGTGATCGTGGAGCCGGGCCTGCGCGCCTCCCACGCCCGGGCGCTCGCCTACGCCGCCGGCCGCCGCCGCGCGGCGCTGGAGGCGCGGGACCGGGAGAACGGGGTGGACACCGCCTACTGGAGGGCCGGCGTGCCCGCCGCCCTCGCCCGCGCCCAGGCGCTCCGCGCCGAGCCGAGCTTCGCGCGCCTGCCCTAGGCCTTGGCGGCGACCTCGCCGTCGCGGTCGGGGTAGCCGAAGAAGCCGGGGCCGCGCGCCGCCTCCGCCTGCATGCGGCGGATGGTGGGCAGCACCTCGGCCACGGTGGCCGCGCTGCCCCACGTGTCGGGCAGCCAGGAGGGGCAGACCTTGGCGTCCACGAAGCCCTCGATGAGGCGGTAGTAGGGCTCCCAGAAGCCGTCGGCGTTGAGGAAGACGATGGGCTTCCTGTGCAGGTCGAGCCGGCGCCAGCTCATCAGCTCCACCACCTCCTCCAGCGTTCCGATGCCGCCCGGGAAGATGGCGAAGGCGTCCGCCTGCTCGAACATGATCCGCTTGCGCGTGTGCATGTCGGACACGATCACGGTGGGCACCTCGTCGTAGACCACCTCCATCCGGCGCAGGAAGTCGGGCATGATCCCCAGCACCTCGCCGCCCGCCGCCTGGCACGCCTTGGCCGCCGCGCCCATCAGCCCGATGCCGCCGCCGCCATAGACCAGCCGCACCCCCTCGCGCGCCAGCACGGCGCCGAACTCGGCGGCGGCGTGCAGGAAGGCCGGGGAGGCGGAGTTGGACGATCCGCAGTAGAGACACACGGAGGGGGCGCGGGCGGCGTCGGGCGCCGGCGCGGGAATGACGGGCATGACGGAGATGGATCCTGCTGTCGGCGGCCGCCGCCTCGGAAGGCCGGAGCGGCGGCGTGTAGCAGGCGCGGCGCGGGGCGGTCGAGCCGCGGCGATCGCCCTGGCGTCGCTGGCGGCCTGCGCTCCCCAGGCGCGGAGCCCCGAACCGCCGTCCACGCCGGGGTTCGCCTCGGCCCCCGCCCTGGTCGCGGCGCTGCGGCTGCCCGGCGGCGGCGTGCGCCTGCAGGGAAGCGGACCCGCAGACGCGACGGTGCGCCTCCTCTCGCCGGACGGCCGGTCGCTGGGCGTCGCCGCCGATGCGCAGGGCGGCTGGAGCGTGGACCTGCCGCCCGCCGACGCACCCGGCATGTGGGCGCTCTCGGCGGAGGTCGCCGGCCGCACCGTTCGCGCGGAGGGGGCGCTCGCCGTGCTCCCGCCGCCCGCCGCCGCCGTCGCGCTGCTCGCACGGGCGGGGGCGCCGGCCGTGTCGCCGGCGGCGGGCGGGGGTGGCGTGCGCGTGGCGGCTGTGGACTTCGACGGGGGCGGCGGCCTGGCCGTCTCGGGCGCCGCGACGCCCGGCGCGGTGCTGAAGCTGATGCTCGACGGCCAGCCTGCGGGCGTCGGCCGCGCGGATGCGCAGGGGCGCTTCGGCCTGCTCGGCGTCGGCGCACCCCCGCGGCCCGGACCTCATCGCGTGCAGGTGGCGTCGGCGGACGCGGTGACGGAGGTGGCGGTGGACACCGCGCCCGGCCCCGGGCTGGACGCCTCGCCCTTCCGCACGGCGCGGGCGGCGGGGGGCTGGCGGCTCGACTGGAGCCCTCCGGGCGGCGGCGTGCAGAGCCTCTTCGTTCCCGATGCGCAGCCGGTGGGGCGGTGAGCCTGCGCGGCTCCGCCCCCAGCCGGCGATCGCGGGCGCGCGAGGACGACGGCGAACTGCGCGTGACGCTCGGCTCGGCGCTGGCGGACGTGTCGCGCCTGGTGATGCGCTCGGGCGCCCGGGGGCTCGGCTGGCGGATCGCCGCGGCGCTGGTGCTGACCGCCGGCGGCAAGATCTCGGGCGTGCTGGCCCCGCTCCTTCTCGGCCGCGCGGTGACCTCGCTGGGGGTGGGAAGGGGGGTGGAGGTCAAGCTCGGGCTGGCGTTCGGGGCGCTGGCGGCGGGGTGGGCGCTGATCCGCTTCTTCGCCTCCGCCGCGCCGAGCCTGCGCGACATCGTGCTCGGCCCCGTGGCGCAGGCGGCGCAGCGCCGGGCGGCGAGCGAGACCTTCGCCCACGCCCTGTCGCTGGGCCTCGACTTCCACCAGAGCAAGCGCACCGGCAGCCTGTCGCGCACCGTGGACCGGGGGGCGCGGGCGGTGGACTTCCTGCTGCGCGTGCTCCTGTTCAACCTGACGCCCACGGCGCTGGAGCTGGTGTTCGCCGCCAGCGTCCTCGCCAAGGTGTACGACTGGCGGTTCGCGGCGGCGGCGGTGGCCACCGTGGCCGTCTACGGCGTGCTGACCTTCCTGATCTCCGACTGGCGCATCGGCCAGCGCCGCCTGCTGAACGAGGCCGACAGCGAGGCTTCCGGCCGCTCGGTGGACGCGCTCCTCAACTATGAGACGGTGAAGAGCTTCGGCGCGGAGGCGCGGGCGGCGGGCGACTACGAGCGCGCGCTGGCCGCCTACGGGCGGGTGGAGGAGCGGTTCAACCTGTCGCTGGCGGTGCTGAACCTCGTGCAGGGGCTGGTCCAGAGCCTGGGGCTGGCCTTCATGGCGGTCTTGGCCGGGCTGCAGGTGGCGGAGGGGCGGCTCGGCATCGGCGGGGTCACCGCGGCCATCCTGATCATGGTGCAGCTCTATCAGCCGCTGAACATCCTGGGCTTCGCCTACCGCGAGGTGCGCCAGTCCATGATCGACATGGAGAGCATGATGGCGGTGCGGAGGCTCGTCCCCGACATCGCCGAGGCGCCGGACGCGGTGGACCTGCCCGCCCAGCCGGGCCGGGGCGGGAGCCTGGCCTTCGAGGGCGTGGGCTACCGCCACGACGCCCGCGCCGAGGGTCTGGAGGGGGTGAGCTTCACCGCGCCCTCCGGCTCGACGGTGGCGCTGGTGGGCCCGTCGGGCGGCGGCAAGACCACGCTGGTCCGCCTCGCCCTGCGCCTGATCGACCCGCAGTCGGGCCGGGTAACGCTGGACGGCGTCGACCTGCGCCGCGCCAGGGTCGCCCCCCTCAGGAGCGCGGTGGCGCTGGTGCCGCAGGACGTGGCGCTGTTCAACGACACGCTGCGCGCCAACATCGCCTACGCCCGCCCCGACGCCTCCGAGGCCGACGTGCGCGCCGCCGCCGCCGCCGCCGAGCTCGGCCGCTTCGTCGAGGACCTGCCGGAGGGGCTGGAGACGCGGGTGGGCGAGCGCGGCCTCAAGCTCTCCGGCGGCGAGCGCCAGCGGGTGGGCTTGGCCCGCGCGCTCCTGGCCGACCCGCGCGTCTTGATCCTGGACGAGGCGACCAGCGCGCTGGACAGCCGGACGGAGGCCGCGATCCAGGCCACGCTGCGCCGCGCAAAGGCGGGGCGCACGGTGCTGGTGGTGGCGCACCGCCTCTCCACCGTGGCCGACGCCGACCTGATCCTGGTGGTGCGCGCCGGCCGCATCGCCGAGCGCGGCACGCACGCCGAGCTCCTGGCCCGCGACGGCGAGTACGCCTCGCTGTGGCGCAAGCAGGTGCGCGGCGGCGAGATGCGCGAGCTCAGCGCCTCCTGACGAACACCGTGCCGGCGCTGTAGCCGGCGCCGAAAGAGCAGATCAGGCCCTCCTCGCCCGCAGAGAAGCCGTCGTTGTGCAGGTGGAAGGCGATGATCGAGCCCGCCGACGAGGTGTTGGCGTACTCGTCGAGGATGATCACGTTCTCCTCCGGCGTGGGCTCGCGCCCCAGCACCTTGCGCGCGATGTAGTCGTTCATGTTGATGTTGGCCTGGTGCAGCCACAGCCGCTTCAGCCGCGTGGGGTCGAGATGCAGGTCGGCCGCGTGGGCGACGATCATATCGCTCACCATCGGCACCACGTCCTTGAACACGCGGCGCCCCTGCTGGACGAACAGCTTGTCCGCCTTGCCGATCCCCTCGGGCGCGGTGCGGTTCAGGAAGCCGAAGTTGTTGCGGATGTTGTTGGAGAACACCGTCTTCAGCCGCGTGCCCAGGATGTCCCAACCGACGCCCGGGGCCGCGTCCTCCGCGCGCTCCACGATCACCGCGGTGGCCACGTCGCCGAAGATGAAGTGGCTGTCGCGGTCGCGGAAGTTCAGGTGGCCCGAGCAGATCTCCGGGTTCACCATCAGCACCGCCCGCGCCGAGCCCGTGGCCACATAGTCCGCCGCCGTCTTCACGCCGAAGGTGGCCGACGAGCAGGCCACGTTCATGTCGAAGGCGAAGCCGCCGATCCCCAGCGCCTGCTGCACCTCGATGGCCATGGCGGGGTACGCGCGCTGCATGTTGGAGGCCGCGCACAGCACGGCGTCGATGCCGGAGACCGGCTTGCCCCAGGCGGCGATCGCCTCGCGGGCGGCGGTGACCGCCATCTCGGCCAGGACGGACAGCTCCTCGTTGGAGCGCTCCGGCATCCGCGGGGCCATGACCGCGGGGTCCACCACGCCGGCCTTGTCCACCACGAAGCGGCTCTTGATGCCCGAGGCCTTCTCGATGAACTCGGGGGAGGAGGGCTGCAGGGGCTCCACCTCGCCCGCCGCGATGGCGTCGGCGTGCTCGGCGTTGTGGAGCGCGACGTAGGCGTTGAAGGCCTCGACCAGCTCGGCGTTCGAGACCGCGTGCGGCGGCGTGTACAGGCCGGTCGCGGCGATGGCGGCGGAATGCAAGGGGGCGGACTCTCCACGACGCTCTGATCCGCTCATCCTCGCGCATGCGGAGATCCAGACTTGCTGTTCTCGCTGCTCCCCCTCTGCACCGTCGCAAACCTGATCCCCGCATGCGCTGGGGATGAGCGGAGTGGGCGATCATGCCGCCGCCGCCCCCGCGGCCGGCAGGCTCAGGCCCAGGGCGGGGGCGGCGGCGGCGGCCTCGCGGCGGAAGCGGAACAGTTCGGCGGGGCGCCCGCCGGCCCCGCGCTCCAGCCGGCCGAGCCCCTCGACCAGCCCCGTGCGCTCCAGCGCGCGGCGGAAGTTCTGCTTGTGCAGCGAGACGCCCGCCACCGCCTCCACCGTGCGCTGCAGGGCGGAGAGGGTGAACTCGCGGCCCAGGAGATCGAAGGCCACGGGGCGGTACTTCAGCTTGCCCCGCAGCCGCCCCAGGCCCGTGGCGAGGATACGGCGGTGATCGGACACCATGGGCGCGCCCGCCTCCGGCCCGGCGAGGCTCGGCCCGCCGCGGTCGCGCGCCGCCTCCGGCGTCAGCCCCGCTTCGTAGAGCAGCTCATAGCGGTCGAGCACGCGCTCCTCGTTCCAGCGCGCGCCGTCCAGGCCGAACAGGCTGCGCAGGCGGTCCAGGCGCGGCCCGCCGCCCGCCCAGGCGCGGAGTGCGGGCTCGAGCGCGGCGAGCGCGGGGGGGCGGCCCGCGCGGTGGTCCTCCCAGGGAAAGAAGGCGGCGAAGGGCGACCAGCGCGCACCCGGCGCGTCCGCGGCGGCGGCGGTGAGCGCCAGGTAGCCCACCGAAACGACCCGCGCCTCCGCCGCCCCGGCGAGGTCGGCGGTGGGGGTGTCGCGGCCGGCGTCGCCGAAGGTGTAGAGCTGCTCGACATAGCCCAGCTCGAAGCCCGTCTGCTCGGCCACGAAGCGGCGCAGCGCCAGCTCGAAGGTGCGGTCGCCGAGCGGATCGAAGGGGCCGGAGGGCAGGGCGGCCGGGCCGCCGTCGGCCGGGCGCACGGTGAGCGCCAGCGCCTCGCCGCCGCGCACCGCCGCCACCACGGCGGAGAGCCCGATGGCGACGCCGGCGGCCACGGCCGCGGCCTAGTAGGTCGCGGGCAGGTCGAAGGCGCGACCCATCTGCTCGCCGCCGTCGCCGAAGTCGGGCGGACCCATGGCGCGCACCGCCTCCGTCATGCGCCCGCCCCGGCCGAGGGCCGCGTCCGCCAGCGCCACCAGGCGGCGGTTCGGGTAGGCGGTGGGCGAGGCCTGGCGCAGCGTCTGCGCGATCTCGGCCTCGGGCGTGCCGGGATTCCGCTCGCAGGCGATCATGTAGGCGGCGGCGGTGGAGCGGCTGATCCCCGCCCAGCAGTGCACCACCAGCGGCGAGGCGCCGTCCCACGCGCGACCGAACTGCAGCACGGCGTCCACCGTGGACTCGTCGGGGCAGACCAGGCCGTCCACCACCTCGGTGATGTCGTTCACGCCGAGCTTCAGGTGGCGGTCGGCCAGGATGGAGGCGGGGGTCTCCGGCAGGGTGGCGGGGTCGATCAGGGTGAGGAGGTGGCTGGCGCCCCGTTCGCGCACCACGTCCTCGATCTCGTGCAGCGGGCAGACGATCATCACGGGTCGGGGCATCACGGGCGTGTCGGGCATGGGGCTCACTCGGTGGCGAAGGCGGCGTCGGTCTCGCCGCCGGTCACAGCGTCCAGGAGGACGCGGAAGCGTTGCAGGTAGCGCGCCTGGGCGACGCTTGCGGGTTCGGGCGTGACGTCGATCGACAGGTGGGCCGTGGGCGCGCCGAACAGGCCGTCGGCCTCGCCCGCGCTGAAGCCCGCCAGCCGCACCGCCTCGAACCAGGCGGACGCCCGGTCGGCGGCCTTGATGAGGCGCTTGATCTCGGCGGGCGTCCTCGGCGGCAGGCCGAAGCGCAGGTGGATGGCGTGCTCCAGCCGCTCTTCGAACGCCTTGTAGTCCACGCCCAGCGCCGCCTTGAAGGGCGAGATCATGTCGCCGATCACGTACTCGGCCGCGTCGTGAAGCAGCGCCGCCAACCGCCAGCGGGGCTCGAGCCCCGGCTGCAGCGCCGCGGCCGCCTCCTCCACCACCACCGAGTGCTGCGCCACGGAGAAGGCGTGCTCGCCGGTGGTCTGGCCGTTCCAGCGGGCGACGCGGGCGAGGCCGTGGGCGATGTCCTCGATCTCGATGTCCATGGGCGAGGGGTCCAGGAGGTCGAGCCGCCGGCCGGACAGCATGCGCTGCCACGCCCGCGGCGCGCGCTCGATCCGCCTGAGACTGCGCGCCAACCCCTCGACCTCCGCTGCGGGCGCGATCAACCGCATCGCGGGCGCGAGATCAACCGGGTCGCGTTCCGGTCAGCTCCGGTCGGAGCGCACGTTGCGGTCCACCAGCCGCTTGAGGTCGTTGAGGTGGTGGTCGTGCACGTCGTGCAGCTCCTCCCGGGAGCGCACCATCGCCACCACCAGCGGACCGGCGACGGGGCCCTTGGCGACGTACCCCGCCGCGCGCCAGCCTTGCGGCCCGGCCCCGTCCGACGCGACCATGTAGGTGAGGTCGGCCCGGTGCTCGCCCACTGCGCCGAAGCGCATCTCGGCCCCGCCTTCACGAGCGTTGATCTCGGCTTTGCGGCCGTTCCAGCGGCCGATCACGGTGGCGCCGCCGTGCTCGTCGGCGTTCACCTCGCCGAAGGCGGAGCTCACATGTGCCTTGCCGGCGCCGTCCGTGTCGATGTGCAGGAAGGGCAGGTCGACGGTGACGCGCTCGTTCTTGTGCGAGGTCGCGGCGGTCCACGCCCGATCGACCCGCGGCGGTTCCGGCGGCCTTGGCGGCGTCGGGACCCCGGAGGCGGAGGTGTCGGGTTTGCCGGCCTCGGCCTCGTCCGCCTCCTTGTCGCGGTCGTCGGAGCCGTCGCCTCCGCGGCTCAGCGATCCGGGCTCCGGGGCGGCGGCGCCCGGCACCTCCGTGCGGAAGGCGGCCTCCATGGGCGCGAGCGCGTCCTGCACCGAGCGACCGTCGAGCTGGAGGTAGCTGAGCGTCACCTCCCGTCCGTCCGCGCCGGTGTAGCGGCACGACCGGCCGTCCGCGGCGGCGTCGGCGCGGCGCAGCTCGCCCTGGCGCGGGGGGCAGTCCAGCCGGGCGTTCACCAGGAGCGGCCGGTCGCCGCGGTCGCGGCCCTGGCCGAGCTTGGCGGGATGGCAAGCGGCGATGGCCGCCGCCGTGGTCAGGAGCGCGCCGCCGAGGAGGAGGCGGGAGGTCGCCGAAGGGAGGTTGCGCGTGTTCATGGCGAAAGGTTGGCTTCGGCCCCGTGCCCGGTCCAGTGAAAACGGGGTAAGGTCCGGCTCCTCCTCGTGAAAGCTTCGTCATGTCCCGGACCGCCGACGACATCCCCGACCAGAGCGGCCGGCTGGTGCTGGTCACCGGCGCAAGCGGCGGGCTGGGCCTGGCCACGGCCAGGGCGCTGGCGGCGCGCGGGGCCGAGGTCATCGTGGCCGCCCGGGACGAAGGGAAGGGCCGCGCCGCCGTCTCCCAGGCGGGGGGCCGGGCGTCGTTCCGCAGGCTGGACCTCGCCGACCTGGGCTCGGTGGCCGCCTTCTCCGACGCGCTCCTGGCCGAGGGCAGGGCGCTGGACGTCCTGGTGGACAACGCCGGCGTCATGGCCCCGCCCGACCGCACCATCACCCGCGACGGGTTCGAGCTGCAGATGGGCACCAACCACCTGGGCCACTTCGCCCTGGCCGGGCGCCTCCTGCCGCTCCTGCGCCAGGCGGCCGCGCCCCGGGTGGTGACGGTGGGGAGCCTGGCGGCGCGGATGGGGCGGATCGACTTCGACGACCTGCAGCTGGAGCGCGGCTACT
>CAXSHO010000026.1:4096-9413 GCA_964237305.1 uncultured Caulobacteraceae bacterium | reverse complement strand
CAACGGGCGCTCGAGCCGTAGCCCTCTACCTCGTCGTCGCGAACCTCGGTTGCCGCCGCCCAACGGTCGGCGATGCCGCGGCCGGGGCGAAGACTCCAGGCGCCGCTCGGCGCGGCTACTCGGCCTGGCGCGGCTACGGCGCCTCCAAGCTGGCCAACCTCCTGTTCGCGCACGAGCTGCGGCGGCGAAGCGAGGCGGGAGGCTGGGGCGTCATGTCGGTGGCCGCGCACCCGGGCTGGTCGCGCACCGACCTCACCAAGGCCCGTCCGGGCGCGCGGGCGAACCCGGTGTTCGCCGCCTTCGACCTGATCGCCCCGGTGCTCGGCCAGTCCGCGGAGGAGGGCGCGCGGCCGCAGCTCTACGCGGCGACGTCGACGGACGCGCAGGCGGGCGGCTACTACGGCCCGTCGGGCTTCGGCGAGATGAAGGGGCCGCCGCACCGCACGAAGGCCCCGCCCGCCGCCGACCGCGACGCCGACGCGCGCAGGCTGTGGGAGGAGAGCGAGCGGTTGACGGGGGTGCGCTGGGGCTGACGCCTCAGGCGGCGACGCCCTCGAACATCAGGCGCAGCTTGCGGTCCACGTGGTCGGCGGCCTGGTCGGCGGTCCAGCCCCGGGCCCAGGCCAGGCGGTAGTTGCCGTTGGTGATGCCGTGGATCAGCTCCACGGCCAGGTCGAGGTCGAGGTCCGCCCGCAGTTCGCCCTCCGCCACGCCGTGCGCCAGCACCGCGCGGTAGGCGTCGGAGACGCCGCACAGGTCCTCCTGCATGGAACGCTCCGTCTCCTCGCTCCAGCCGTAGCTCGCCCCGATGTGGGCGATCACGAGCGGGAGATTGGGCCACTCGGCGCGATAGGCGACGCGCACCAGGGAGCAGAAGCGGTCCACCGCCGGGCCGTCCAGCGCGCGGGCCTCGCGCTCCAGGCCGGCGCGCAGCTCCGCCGTCTGCGCCATGCGGACGTGGTGGAGGATGTCGGCCTTGTCGGTGAAGGTCGTGAACAGGCCCGCAGGCGACAGGCCCGCCCGCTCGGCGATGGCGCGCACCGTGGTCTCGGCGTAGCCCCGCTCCTGGAAGAGGGCGGCGGCCGCGGACAGCACCCGGCCGCGGCTGCGGTCGCGCTGGAGGTCACGGGTGCGGAGGGCGGGAGCGTTCAGGCGCGTCGTCCGGCGAAGCTGTTCGTCTGGAGCTATATCGCAAGTCGAGGGCGTGGTCGTCCATCGCCTCGTGCGTCACCCCGCTGGCGCGCGGCGGGCCGGCTTCCTAGATCGTCGGCCATGGACACCGTGATCAACATCCTGATCGTGCTGGCGCTCTTCGGCGTGGTGGTGCCGCTGGTCATGGGCGGCGTCTCGCTGGTGCGGGGCGGCGAGTACAACCGGCTGAACGGCAACCGCTTCATGCGCTGGCGCGTGACCATGCAGGCGGTGGCGGTGGGCGTGCTGTTCATCGGCTTCTGGTGGAAGTCGCAGCACTGAGCCGGAGCGCCTCGCCGTGGTGGTCCTGAACCGCATCTACACCCGCACGGGCGACGGCGGGACCACGCGGCTCTCCACCGGCGAGCCCGTCCGCAAGGACGACGCCCGCGTGGCCGCCTACGGCGACGTGGACGAGTGCAATTCCGCGCTGGGCCTCGCCCGGCTGCACGCCGACCCGGACTTGGACGCGGTGCTGTCGGCGATCCAGAACGACCTCTTCGACCTGGGGGCCGACCTCGCCACCCCCGAGCGCGACGGCCCGCCGCTCGGCTGGGAGCCGCTGCGCGTGGTGGAGGCGCAGGTGGACCGGCTGGAGCGCGAGATCGACCGGCTGAACGCGGAGCTGGAGCCGCTGACCTCCTTCGTGCTGCCCGCGGGGACGGCGACGGCGGCGCACCTGCACCTGGCGCGCACCGTGTGCCGCCGGGCCGAGCGCTCGGCCGTCACCCTCGCGGGGCTGGAGGGCGAGCGCGTCTCCCCCGCGGCGGTGAAGTACCTGAACCGGCTGAGCGACCTCCTGTTCGTCGCGGCGCGCTGGAGCAACGGGCGCGGCCGCGACGACGTCCTGTGGGTTCCCGGCGCCAACCGCTAGTCGAGCGCGCTCACGCCGCCCTGGCCCCGCAGGCGGCCCGCGTCGTCCATGCCGTAGCCCACCAGGAAGCGGCCGGGCGCGGTCCACGCCGTGACGTCGGGCTCCACGTCGCGGGGGGTCGGCCAGGGCTTGGAGGCGAACACCGCCACCCTGACCTCCGCCGCGCCCGCCTTCTCGCAGATGCGCCGGGCGGCCAGGAGCGAGGCGCCCGAGTCGATCACCTCGTCCACGAGGAGCACGCGCCGCCCCGCCACCGGCCGCTGCAGCCCCGCCCGCTCCACGACGCGGTGGCCCGCCTGCCGCTCGTCGCCGTAGGAGGCCAGCCACAGGCAGTCGAACAGGGGGTGCACGCCCCGGCGCGACAGGGCGCGCGTCAGGTCGGCGGCGAACCACAGGCCGCCCGTGAGGAGGCACACCACCACCGTCTCGTCGTCCACGTGCGGCAGGAGGGCTTCGGCGGCGGCCTCGACGCGGGCGGCGACGGCGGCCTCGTCCAGCAGGATCTCGGGCATGGCGACGGCCTAGCAGCCGCACCGCCCGCTGTTCAGCGCCCCGTCGCCGCAGCCGTGGGGCGGGCCGCGGTGGGGGCGAGCGCGTAGGGGCTGTCGGCGGGCAGGGCCTGCGCCTGCGCCACCGGCCCGCGGGGCGGTGCTGCGGCCTCCGGCGCGGTGGCGACCACGGAGGGGTGCGGGGCCGCGCGACGGCCGGGGGCCGGGACGTCCCAGGCGAAGTCCACGCCGAACTCGGCGGCGGCGATGGGCGGGTCGAGGAAGACGGCGCGGAAGGCGCGGGTCTCGCCGGGGCCGATCTCCCCGCCCGAGGGCCTCACCAGCGCGGCGACGGCGCGGCGCCCCCCGTGCTCGAAAAGCGATACGCGCAGCACGGCGGGCGCGCGGGCGGCGGTCTCCACGTTGCGCAGCGCGCCCGTGACCACCAGCACCTGCCGTCCGTTCTCCAGCCCCGGGCCTCCCTGCACCCCCTCCAGCGCCAGGCCGGTGGGGTTCACGGGCATGCGCACCGCGGCGTAGGCGGCGTTGGCGCGGGGAAAGGCGCGGACCACGTCCACCCGGAACAGCACGGCCGCCGACGCCGTCACGGCGAACGCGGCGGACAGCCCCGCCCACACCACCCCCGCGGCGACGGCCCGGCGCGTCTGGCGCTGGGCGGCGACCTTGGCGCGGTAGGCCATGGGCAGGGGTGCGGCGGCCTCGGCGGCGGCGGTCGGCTCCCCGGTGATCTCCAGGGCGCCCGGCTCCGGCGTGGCGCGCCAGGAGCCGCCGCAGCCCGCGCAGCGCACGGTGCGTCCGGCGGGCGGCACGGCGTCGTCCTTCACGAAATAGCGTGTGGCGCACGACGGGCAGGTCAGTATCATGTCCGCCTCCCGCTCCGGTCCACGCCCGCTTGCCGTTCCCGCCGCCCCAGACCCGCCCATGGCCCGGCGCGGAGTGACCGCGCCCGCCCCCGTGACGGGGCCGACCGTGCGCTTCGAAGGCGTCGGCATGCGTTACGGGCGCGCGCCCGAGGTGCTTCGCGACCTCGACCTGACGTTAACCACGGGCTCCTTCCAATTCCTTACCGGCGCGTCGGGGGCGGGGAAGAGCTCGCTTCTCAAGCTGATCTACCTGGCGCATCGGCCCTCGCGCGGGCTCGTCAGCCTGTTCGGGCGCGACATCGCCTCGGCGGCGCGCGGCGAGCTGCCGCACCTGCGCCGCCGGATCGGCGTGGTGTTCCAGGAATTCCGGCTGCTGGACCACCTCAGCGTCTTCGACAACGCGGCCCTGCCGCTGCGGCTCGCCGGGCTCAAGCCCGCCGCCTACCATGACGACGTGGAGGAGCTCCTCGCCTGGGTGGGGCTCGGCCCCCGGCTGGAGGCCATGCCCGCCACGCTCTCCGGCGGCGAGAAGCAGCGGCTGGCCATCGCCCGCGCGGTGGTGGGCCGCCCCGAGCTGATCCTGGCCGACGAGCCCACCGGCAACGTGGACGCGGAGATGGGGGCGCGGCTGATGCGCCTCTTCACCGAGCTGAACCGGCTGGGCGCCACGGTGCTCATCGCCACCCATGATGAAGGGCTGACGGCCCGCGCGCAGCGCCCGGTGCTGCACCTGCAGGACGGCCGGCTGGGAGCGCCGTCTTGAGCGCGCGCCGTCCTCCTCCGCTCCTGCCGCACCGGGGCGAGGGGGAGGCCGCGCTCGTGTTCGTGGTGGCGGTCCTAGCCGCGCTCGCCTGCCTGGCCGCCCTGGCGGCGGTGGCCGGTGGCCGCGCCGCGTCGCTCTGGCGGTCCGACCTGGAGGCCTCCGCCACCGTGCAGGTCCGCGCCAAGGCGGGCGAGACGCCGTCCGAGTCGGCCGCCCGCGCGGCGGAGGCGCTGGCCGGCGTCCCAGGGGTGGAGGAGGCCCGCGCCCTCGGTCGGCCGGAGGCGGAGCGGCTGCTGGAGCCGTGGCTCGGCAAGGGGAACCTGCCCGAAGACCTGCCGCTGCCGCAGCTGGTGGCCGTGGAGCTCGACCGTCGCGCGCCTCCACGCCCCGACGCGCTGCGCACCGCGCTGGTGGCCGCCGGCGTGGACGGGGCGGTGGACGACCACTCGCGGTGGCTGGGGGAGGTGGAGCGCGCGGCGGGCGCGCTGGCCTGGACCGCGGGCGGGGCCGGCCTTCTGCTGGCGATGGTCACCGCGGCGGCCATCGCCTACGCCACCCGCGCCGCGCTCGCAGCCCGGCGCGAGGTGGTGGAGGTGCTGCACCTGTCTGGGGCCGAGGACGGCTACGTGGCGGGCCTGTTCCAGCGCCGCTTCGCGCTCCTGGGGGCGCAGGCGGGGCTCCTCGGGGCGCTGGCGGCGGCGGCGGCGGGGGCCTTGTTGCGGGTCGGCGGCGGGCGGGGAGGGTTCACCCCCGCGCTGCCGCTCCACTATGGCGATCTCCTGTTCGTGCTACCGTGCCCCGGTCTGGCGGCGTTGGCGGCGGCCTGGGCGGCGCGGCGCACGGCGCTGCGGCTCCTCAGGTCGCGGCCCTGACCGCCGGGCGAGGGGCGGGGGGCGTAGGTGAGGCTGCTCGGGCTGCTGTTCCTGCTCGCGCTCCTGTGGGCGTCGGGCCTGTGGGCCTTCGCCGAGCGCGTGGCCGCCTCCACCCCCGCCAAGGAGCCCGGCCCCGCCGACGGCCTCGTCGCGCTGACGGGGACCTCCAACATCCGGCTCGAAGCCGCCGAGCACCTGCTGGAGCTGGGCAAGGGCGAGCGCCTGCTCATCTCCGGCGTGTACCG
>CAXSHO010000026.1:0-4086 GCA_964237305.1 uncultured Caulobacteraceae bacterium | reverse complement strand
CACGCGCTCGCAGGTGAAGGAGGTGGCCCGGGGCGTCGGCCGCGCGTGGGACTGCTGCGTCGACCTGGGCTACCGGGCGGAGGACACGCGCGGCAACGCGCAGGAGGTGGCGGGCTGGACGCGCCACAACGCCTACCGCTCGCTGATCGTGGTCACCGCGGACTACCACATGCCCCGCGCCATGCTGGAGCTGCACGCCCAGATCCCCGACGTGGCGCTGCAGCGCTATCCCGTGGCCACCGACCTGGACGCGCGCCACTGGTGGTCGCACGGGGGCGACGCCAAGCGGATGGTGCTGGAGTACGACAAGTATCTTGTCATTCTCGGCCGCGAGGCGGTGCTCGGCTTCGGCCGCAAGCTCGGCATGGACAAGCCGCGGCCGTCCGCCAGGGCCACCGTGCGATGACGGCCGCGGCGTTCGTCCGGCCGCCGGCCACCGCGGGCGTGGTGCTGCGCTCGGCGCTGTTCACGGCGTGGCTCTACGTGACCATGGCGGGCTTCGCGACGCTGGGCTCGCCGCTGCTCCTGGCGTCGCGCAAGACGGGGTGGCGGCTGGTGCGGCTGTGGGTGCGCGGCGTCGTGTGGGGGCTGCGGGTGATCTGCGACGTGCGGGTGGAGGTGCGCGGGCGCGAGCACCTGCCGCTGGGTCCGGCCCTGCTGGCGGCCAAGCACCAGTCGATGCTGGACACCGTGGCGCCGCTCGACCTCCTGCACGACCCGGCCTACGTGCTGAAGCGTGAGCTGATGCGCCTACCCTTCTTCGGCTGGTGGGCCGGGAAGATGGACATGCTGCCGATCGACCGCGAGGGCGGCTCCGCCACGATCCGCTCCCTGGTCCACGGCGCCCGGGACAGGCTGGGCGACGGGCGCCAGATCATGATCTTCCCGGAAGGCACGCGGGCCGAGCCGGGCGTCGCGCCCGACTACAAGCCGGGCGTGGCGGGGCTCTACCGCGAGCTTGGGGTCGCCTGCACGCCCGTGGCCACCAACAGCGGCGCCCACTGGCCGCCGCACGGCTTCATCCGGTTCCCGGGCGTGGTCGTGTACGAGTTCCTCCCCGCCATCCCCCCCGGCCTCAAGCGCGCCAGCTTCATGGCGGTCCTTGAGGACCGGATCGAGGAGGCCAGCGCACGGCTTCTCGCGGAGGGCTGATGTCCGCCCCCCACGACCCGTCCGCCCGCCGCCGCCGCGCCCGCCGCCGCCTGCTCATCGCCGCGCCCTTCACCGTCGCCGTCCTGCTACTCGCGGCGATGTCGGCGGCGTGGGTCGTGGAGCGCGGGGTCGTGGCGAAGGCGCTGGCCGCCGCGCCCGCCTCCGCCGCGCGGGGCGGCGTGCTCCTGACCCTGCCCGCCCCCCGGATCGGCGGCTTCCCCTTCCGCCTGCGGGTGCGGACCGGCCCCGTGATCGCGGCGACGGAGGCGGGCTGGGCGGTGGAGGCCGACTCGCTGGTCGCCCAGGCCTTCACCTACGACCCGCTCCACTGGGTGGTGAGCGCGCCGGAGGGCCTGACCGTGGTGCGCGCGCCCGGCCAGCCGGTGGTCGTGCGGGGCTCCGCGCTGCGCGCCAGCTTCGCGGGAGTGAGGGGGCGGCCCTGGCGCGTGGTGCTGGAGGGCCGCGACCTCCGCTTCACCACACCCCCCACCGCCAAGCCGTTTCCGCTCGCCGCCGCCGAGCGGCTGGCGCTGTATCTCAAGCCCGCACCCGGCGGGGCGGCGGGCGACGGGGCGGTGCTGCTGGACATCCACGCCGCGCGCGGCGCGCCGGGCGGGCTCGCCTGGAACCTCGCCCCCGACGCCCCCTTCGACGCGGCGGTGGAGGGCAGGCTGACGCGGCTCGCCGCCTTCGCCGGCGGGGGCTGGGGCGACGCCGTGCGCCGCTGGCGCGACGCGGGCGGCGCGCTCGAGCTCGGCCACGTCGAGGCCGCGGGCGGCCCCACCGAGCTGTGGGCGGCGGGCGGCTCTGTGTCGGTGGGGGCGGACGGGCGGCTCGCGGGCGCCGTGCCGCTGCGGCTTCGGCAGGCGCCCGTGCTGATCTCCGGCCCCGCCGGGGCGCAGGCCGTCGCCGTGCAGCCGCTCGACCGGGCGGGGCGCGAGACGCAGGGCTCCGCGTTCGACCTCATGCTGAAGGACGGCGAGGTGCGGCTCGGCCCCGTGGTCGTCGGCCCGGCCCCCAAGGTGGGCTGATGGCCGAGGGCCCCGATCCCGACCTCCCCGGCTACGACCCGGCGCTCGCCGCCGCGCTCCTCGCCGCGCTGGAGGCTGCGGTCGCGCAGGGCGTGCGGCCGGATGCGGCGGACGCGCTCGACCCCGTGCACCGCGCCCGGGAGCTGCAGCGCCTCCTGGCCGCGCGGGGCGGGCTGCCGGCCCGCACCGTGGCCGCCGTCTGGCGCGAGCTGGAGGGGGCGCGGCTGGCCCGGGCGGGGAGCTTGCGCCTGGCCGTGTGGCCCGGGACGCGCGACGCGGAGGCCGTGGCGGCGCACGCCCGCCGCCGCTTCGGCGCGGCGCCCCCCCTGGCCTTCACCCGCACGCCCGAGCAGGCGCTGGACGCGGCGGGAACGCCGGGCGTGGCGGCCGTCCTGCCGCTGGAGGGGGCGTGGTGGGGGCGGCTCCTGGCGCGGCCGCGGCTGCGCGTGTTCGCCGCCGCCTGGCCGGAAGGGGGTCACGGGTCGCCCCTGGCCCTGGCCGCAGGCGCGGTCCCCACCGACGCGGGTGGCGACGACCGCACCTTCTGGGTCACCGACGCCGCCGGCCCGCCCGCGCGGGTGGAGGACGCCCTGGCGGAGGCGGGCCTGGTGGCGGACCTGGCGGCGGAGGCGGGCGGGTTGATGCTTTTCGCGCTGGCGGGCTATGTGCAGGCGCACGACCCCCGCCTCGCCCGTGCGCCCGGCCGCCTCACCGGCGTGGTGGGCGCCGCCCCCGGGCCCATCTTCCAGGCCTCTCCATGACACCGCCTGCGCCCACGCCCTCCGACGCGCCCCGCCCCAAGGCCGGCATCCTGGAGATCGCCCCCTATGTCGCCGGCAAGGCGCAGGCGGCCGGGCATGCGCACCCGCTGAAGCTCTCCGCGAACGAGAACGTGCTGGGCTGCAGCCCCGCCGCCGCCGAGGCCTACGCCGCCGCCGCCGCCAAGCTGCACCTCTATCCCGACGGGCGCTCCGAGCGGCTGCGCGCGGCGGTGGCGGACAAGCATGGGCTGGAGCCCGAGCGGCTGATCTTCGGCTGCGGCTCGGACGAGGTGTTCTCCCTCCTGTGCCAGACCTACCTGGAGCCGGGCGACAACGCGGTGCAGAACCGGTGGGGCTTCTTCGCCTACCGCATCGCCATCCGCGCCGCGCAGGGGGAGGTGCGCTTCGCCGAGCAGCCCGGCCGCCGCATCGACGTGGACGAGATGCTCCGCTGCGTGGACGCCCGCACGCGCCTCGTCTTCCTCGACAACCCCGGCAACCCCACCGGGGCTTGGCTTGCGGGCGCGGAGGTGGAGCGGCTGCACCGGGGCCTCCCCGCCAGCTGCATCCTGGTGCTGGACGGCGCCTACGCCGAGTGCGTCGACGCCCCCGGCTACGATGATGGATTCGCCCTGGCGCGCGAGGCGGGCAACGTCGTCTGCACGCGCACCTTCTCCAAGATCCACGGGCTGGCGGGCCTGCGCGTCGGATGGGGCTACGGCTCTGCGGCGATGATCGAGGCCATGGACCGCATCCGCGCGCCCTTCAACGTCAACCTCCCCGCGCAGGAGGCTCTGGGCGCCGCGCTCGCCGACGACGCCTTCGTGCGCCGTTCGCAGGCGCTGGTGTGGGAGGAGCGGCCGAAGCTGGAGGCGGCGCTGCGCGCGCTGAGCAACGCGGTGGAGGTGTATCCCGGCCAGGGCAACTTCGCGCTCCTCCGCCTGCCCGACGAGCCGGGCCGCACGGCCGTGGACGCGGAGGGCTTCCTGGCCGCGCGCGGGCTCCTGGTGCGCGGCCTCGCCAACTACGGCCTGCGCGACAGCCTGCGGATCACCGTGGGCCTGCCCGAGCACAATGCGGCGGTGGTGGAGGGGCTGCGCGCGTTTCTGGCGGGCTGATTCGAGCTGAACCGCACCCGAGGT
>CAXSHO010000025.1:26778-28668 GCA_964237305.1 uncultured Caulobacteraceae bacterium | reverse complement strand
TTCGGCGTCCGTGCAGACGGCCACGTAGCCATGGTTCTTGGCGGCGGAGCGGATCATCGCCGGGCCGCCGATGTCGATGTTCTCCACCGCCGTCGCCGCGTCGGCCCCGCCCGCCACCGCCTGCTCGAACGGGTAGAGGGACACGTAGAGGAGGTCGATCCCACCGATGCCGTGCTCCAGCATGGCCTCGGCGTGCGACGGCGCGTCGCGCACGCCCAGGAGCCCGCCATGGACGGCGGGGTGAAGCGTCTTCACCCGCCCGTCCATCATCTCCGGCACGCCGGTGAGCTCGGCCACATCTCGGACCGGCAGTCCTGCGGCGGCCAGCGCCGCGCGCGTGCCGCCGGTGGAGACGAGTTCGACGCCAAGGCCGTGGAGCGCTCGTCCCACATCGACGAGCCCCTTCTTGTCGCTGAGGGACAGGAGGGCGCGGCGAGGGACCACCCGATCGGGCGGGGGCGGGAAGTGGGGAGCGGAGGGCATGGGCGAGCCTCAGGCGTCAAGCTTGCGGAGCCCAGGCGCGCGGCGTTGCGGCCCGCGCTCCCCAGGGGTGATCCCCTCAAGCGCCAGTCACACGAGCCTCGCCGGTCTTACCCCTCCTGCCGACGCTCGTCGAGGAGGCGACGCAGATCGGCTCAGTGGATCGTCCCGGCGCTGTTGCACGTGAAACAACGACGCCGGTGGGCCTGGGTCAGACCCCGGTAAGCCTCCGCAGCACCTCGTCGAGCTGGTCGAGCGTGCGATAGGCGATCCGCACCTGACCGCTCCCGTCCGCGTCGTCGATGGTCACCACCAAGCCGAGAGCCTCGCTCGCGTCGTGCTCGATGGCGGCGATGTCGGGATCCTTCTCCTGGTCGGACGGGCGCGCGGCGCGAACGCGCGGCGCGGGCCGGTCCTGCGCCTGCCGGCCCAGAACCTCGGCTTGACGTACTGAGAGCCCCCGCGTGACCACCTGCTCGGCGAGGCGGGCGGGGTCGGGCGCGGTCATGATGGCGCGGGCGTGACCCGCGGAGAGACGACCGGCCTCCAGGTGGGCCCGGACACCGTCGGGCAGGGTGAGCAGACGCAGGGCGTTGGCCACGTGGCTGCGGCTCTTGCCCACGACCCGCGCCACCTCGGCCTGGGTATGGCCGAAGCGTTCGACCAGTGTCTGGTAGCCCTGCGCCTCCTCCATCGCGTCCAGGTCGGCGCGCTGCACGTTCTCGACGATGCCGATCTCCAGCACCTCCGCGTCGGTGAGCTCGCGCACCATCACCGGCACGGCGTGCTGCGAGGCCATCTGCGCCGCGCGCCAGCGACGCTCCCCCGCCACGATCTGCCACTCGCCGGGCGCGCCGGGCGCCGGCCTGACGAGGATGGGCTGGAGCACGCCGCGCACGCGGATGGAGTCGGCCAGCTCCTCCAGCTCCGCCTTGTCGAAGCGGCGGCGGGGCTGGTCCGGGTTGCGGCGCAGGAGCTCGATGGGAACGCTCGCGGGCGGGCCGTCCGTGGCGGGACGGCGCGACTCCGCCGCCTGGGCGCGCCCAGGCGCATAGACGACGTCGGCCTCGCCCAGGAGCGCCGACAATCCCCGTCCCAGCCCGCGTTTCGGCGCCTCGGCCATCGTCGTCGCTCCTTATGCCGCCGCCCGCGCCCGTTCGCGCCCGATCACCTCGGAGGCCAGCCGCATGTAGGCCTGGCTACCCGCGCACTTGAGGTCGTAGATCAGTGCGGGCTTGCCGAAGGACGGGGCCTCGCTCACCCGAACGTTGCGGGGGATCACCGTGTCGTAGACCTTGTCGCCGAAGTGCTTCCTGACGTCGGCCGCCACCTGGTCTGACAGGCTGTTGCGCCGGTCGTACATGGTCAGCACCAGTCCCTGCAGCTCAAGGCGCGGGTTCAGCGAGCCCC
>CAXSHO010000025.1:26550-26768 GCA_964237305.1 uncultured Caulobacteraceae bacterium | reverse complement strand
GGCAGTCGATCAGGACGTAGCTGTAGCCCGCCAGGCCCTCGATGGCGTCGCGCAGGCGGTAGGAGCGGCGCGGCGCCTGCCCCAGCTCCAGCTCCGCGCCTGAGAGGTCGGCGTCGGAGGGCACGAGGTCCAGCCCCGGCACGGCGGTGGACGTCACCGCCTCGTGCAGCGCCGACTCGCCCAGGAGCACGTCGTAGATGGTGCGGGTGCGCGCCGAC
>CAXSHO010000025.1:13213-26540 GCA_964237305.1 uncultured Caulobacteraceae bacterium | reverse complement strand
GGAGGCTTTGCCCTGCGGGTCGACGTCCACCACCAGCACCCGCTCGCCCACCGCGGCCAGGGCGGTGGCGAGGTTGATGGCGGTGGTGGTCTTGCCGACGCCGCCCTTCTGGTTGGCCACCGCCAGCACGCGGGGCGGGCGCTCAGCGGCGGCCATGGCTCAGCGCCTCCACGACGACGATGCGGCCGGACGGATCGCTGCGGCTCGCCACGAGCTCGGCTCGGACGCGCCAGGCGCGTCGCGCCTCGGCCAGCTCGGCCTCCGCGCCCCGGCCCTTGAGGAAAAGGCCCCGCGCACCTCCGCGGAGCAGCGGGGCGGCGTAGCCGAGCAGCCGGGGCAGGGGTGCGCAGGCCCGGGCGGTGACGACCGCCACGGCGGGGACGGGGTCCAGCGCCTCGGCCCGGGCTCGGTGCACCACCGCGGGCAGGTCCAGCGCCTGCACCACCTCCTGCAGGAACACGCATCGCTTGGCCAGGCTCTCCACCAGGTGCACCTGCGCGCCGGCCACGCCCTTGAGCATGACGGCCAGCACCACGCCCGGGAAGCCCGCGCCCGCGCCGATGTCGGCCACCGTGGTCGCACCCTGCATCAGCGGCAGCAGCTGGGCGGAGTCCCAGGCGTGGCGCGGCCAGAACTCGGCCATGGCGGAGGGGCCGACGAGGTTCATCCGCGCCGACCCGGCCTCCAGGAGGTCGCGGAAGCGATGGAGGTCGGCCATGGCGGCGTCCGAAGCCCCGGTGGTCGCCTGGAAGGAGGCGGCGTCCGTGACACCTTCCCCATCCGACGGGGGGGCGGCCGCGTCATGCGGCACGGCGGCGGACGTGGGCGAGAAGCGCGGTGAGCGCGCCGGGGGTGACGCCTTCGATCCGTCCCGCCTGGCCCAGCGTGGTGGGGCGCACGGCGGCGAGCTTGGCGCGCGCCTCGGCGGAGAGGCCGCCCACCGCCGCGTAGTCCAGCCCGCTCGGCAGCTGCAGGTCCTCGTCGCGGCGGAAGGCGAGGACGTCGTCCGCCTGGCGGTCGAGGTAGCCGGCGTAGCCGGCGTCCGCCTCCACCTGCTCGCGCACCTCCGCGGGCCAGAGGCCGAGTTCGGGCCAGACGCGGACGAGGTCGTCCAGGCCGATGTCGGGGTAGGCCAGGAGCTCGCCCACGTCGCGCCGCCGACCGTCCGCCTTCACCCGGAGGCCATGCGTCGCCGCCTCCTGCGGGCTGAGCCGCAGCTCGGCCGCCCGCCGCCGCGCCGCGTCCAGGGCGTCGCGCTTGGCGGCGAAGCGGGCGGAGCGCTCGCCGCAGACCAGCCCCCACGCCTCGCCGAGGGGCGTCAGCCGCTGGTCGGCGTTGTCCGCGCGCAGCAGGAGCCGGAACTCCGCGCGGCTGGTGAACATGCGGTAGGGTTCGCTGACGCCGCGGGTGACGAGGTCGTCGGTCATCACGCCGATGTAGGCCTGGTCGCGCCCCAGCTGCGCGCCGTCGAGCCCGCCGGCGGTGCGCGCCGCGTTCATCCCGGCCATCAAGCCCTGCGCCGCCGCCTCCTCGTACCCGGTGGTGCCGTTGATCTGGCCGGCGAGGAACAGGCCGGGCAGCCGCTTCACCTCGTAGCTCGGATCGAGCTCCCGGGGGTCCACGTAGTCGTACTCGATGGCGTAGCCGTAGCGGCGCACCACTACCGCCTCCAGGCCCGGGATGGTGCGGAGGAACGCGTCCTGCGTCGCCTCCCCCACCGAGGTGGAGATGCCGTTGGGGTAGACGGTGTCGTCGTCCAGGCCCTCCGGCTCCAGGAAGACCTGGTGCGCGGACTTGTCGGCGAAGCGCACCACCTTGTCCTCGATGGACGGGCAGTAGCGGGGGCCCACCCCCGTGGCGCGCCCGCCGTAGACCGCACTCTCCGACAGGGCGCCCGCGATGATCGCGTGCGTGTCGGCCGTGGTCCAGGTGACGCCGCACGCCACCTGCTCCCGGGTGATCGGGCCGCTGAGGAAGGAGAAGGGCGACGGCTCCACGTCGCCGGGCTGCATCTCCAGCCGCTCCCACGCGATCGTGCGCCCATCCAGCCGTGCCGGGGTGCCCGTCTTGAGCCGGCCCAGGCGCAGGCCGCAGCCGTACAGGCGCTCTGACAGGCCGAGCGCCGGCGCCTCCCCGTGACGGCCGGCGGGTGTGCGCACCTCCCCCCGGTGGATGACGCCGTTGAGGAAGGTGCCCGAGGTGAGCACCACCGCGCCCGCGCGCGTCTCACCGCCACCGGCCTCGCGGACGCCGACGACGCGGCCGTGCTCGACGACGAGGTCCTCCACCGCGGCGGCGCGCACGGTCAGGCCCGGGTGGCCGGCCAGCTCCCGCTGCATGGCCTCACGGTAGAGCCGCCGATCGATCTGCGCGCGAGGCCCGCGAACGGCCGGGCCCTTGGATCGGTTCAGCAGGCGGAACTGGATGCCGGCCTCGTCCGCAAGCCTGCCCATAAGCCCGCCGAGGGCGTCCACCTCCCGCACGAGGTGGCCCTTGCCGAGGCCGCCGATGGCCGGGTTGCAGCTCATCTCGCCGATGGTGTCGAGGCGGTGGTTCAGCAGCAGCGTGCGCGCGCCGGTGCGGGCGGAAGCGGCCGCGGCCTCGCATCCGGCGTGGCCGGCGCCGATCACGATGACGTCGAAAGCGGGCATGCGCGAGGCTGTCTAGTCGCCCACGGCTGGCGCGTCGAGCGGCCGCGCATGTTCCACGTGAAACACCTACTTGCCGATGCAGAAGGAGGAGAACACCCGCCCGAGCACCTCCTCCGCGCCGATCCGGCCGGAGAGGCGCTCCAGCGCGCGCACGGCCAGCCTCACGTCTTCCGCCATCAACTCGGGTTCCGCGGGGTCGGCGGAGGTCGCCCGAGACAGCGACGCGGCCGCGTCGGCGAGAGCCTGCCGATGTCGCAGCCGCGTCGCCGCGGGCGGCTCCGCCCCGCCCAGCCGTTCGGCGGCCCAAGCGTCAAGCCTCGAACGGAGGTCCTGCACGTCAGCCTTGTCGTGCGCCGAGACGAGCAGCGACACGCCGTCGACTTGGGCGCGGCTCGCCGGCCCGGGCGGGAGATCGCGCTTGTTGAGCACGCGCCAGTCCCCGCCGCACAGCTCGGCGGGGCTGGGAGGCTCCTCGCCCGAGGCGTCCACCACGTGCAGGCGCAGGTCCGCCCCCGCCGCCCAGGCGCGGGCGCGGCGCACGCCCTCGGCCTCGATCGCCTCGTCGGTGTCGCGCAGCCCCGCGGTGTCGGCCAGGAGCACGGACGCGCCGGCGAGCCGCAGGGGGTGCTCCAGCACGTCGCGGGTGGTGCCCGGCGTGGCGGTCACGATGGCTGCGTCCCGGCCGAGGAGCGCGTTGAGGAGGCTGGACTTGCCCGCGTTGGGTGCGCCGATCAGCGCCACCCGCAGGCCCTCGCGCACCCGCTCGCCCCGGCGGTCGGCGGCGGCCGCCTCCAATTCCGACCTCAGAAGGAGGAGCGGCGGACGCGCGCGGCCGGCGACGGCGTCGGGCAGGTCCTCGTCCGGGAAATCCATGGCGGCCTCGAGGTGCGCCAGCGCGTCCAGCAGCGTCTCGCGCCAAGCGGCGTGGCGGGCGGACATGGCGCCGCCCAGCTGATCCAGCGCCTGGCGGCGCTGGGCGGCGCTCTCCGCATCCACGAGGTCCGCCACCGCTTCGGCCTCCACCAGGTCGAGGCGGCCGTTCTCGAAGGCGCGGCGGGTGAACTCGCCCGGCTCGGCGAGGCGCAGGCCCAGCGCGGCGAGGGCGGTCACAACCCCCTCCGCCACCGCGGCGCCGCCGTGGAGGTGGAGCTCGACCGCGTCCTCTCCGGTGAAACTGCCGGGCGCGGGCATCCACAGCACCAGCGCCTGGTCCAGCGGCGCGCCGTCGGCGTCGCGCAGGATGCGCAGCGACGCCCGGCGGGGAGCGGGGAGGCCGCCCGCCAGCGCCCGCAACGCCCCGCCGCTGTCCGGCCCGGACAGGCGCACCACCGCCACCGCGGCGCGGCCCGGCGCGGTGGCGGGGGCGTAGACGGTGTCGGTCACTTCCGGGAGGACGCGCCCGCGCCGCCCATGGCCCCCGTCATCGCGCTCTGGGCGGCGGTGGTCATCAGCTTCTGGAACTGCTCGGTGGCCTGGCCGCCCAGGCTCATCCAGCTGCGCATCAGCTCGGCCGGCTCCAGCATGGCGATGTTGGCGTCCAGGCGGCGCTTCATCTCGTCCACCATGTGGGCGTTCAGCGGCGTCACGTCCGGCAGGCCGAAGAAGGCGCGGGCCTCCACGGGGGTGAGGTCGATCTCGATGGTCATCTTCACGGCGCTTCGGCCTCCGGCCACGGAAAAGTCATCCCGCCGCCTGTGGGGAGACGCTAAGAGGCGGGCGCAAGTCAACCGGGAGACACGTCATGCTGGGCGGGACCATGACCATCGAAGGCCCGCGCGGAGCCTTCCAGGCGCTGGTGCGCCGGCCCGCGGGCGCCGACCCCCACCCCGCGGTGGTGGTGATCCAGGAGATCTTCGGCGTGAACGCGGCCATGGTGCAGGTTGCGGAGAGGCTGGCGGCGGACGGCTTCACCGCCGTGGCGCCCGACCTGTTCCACCAGTTCGAACCGGGGATCGTGCTGGACGACCGCGACCCCGAAGACCTCCAGCGCGCCTTCCAGCTCTTCCCCAAATACGATGTCGACCGCGGGGTGGACGACGTGCGCGCCACGGTGGAGGCCGTGCGGCGCCTGCCGCAGGCCAGCGGCAAGGTGGGCGCGTTGGGCTTCTGCCTCGGCGGCCTGCAGGCCTACCTCGCCGCCACCCGCACCGACGCCGACGCGGTGGTGAGCTACTACGGCGTGAATATCGACGCCTTCCTGGGCGAGGCGGACCAGATCGCCCATCCCCTCCTCCTGCACATCGCCGGCGAGGACCAATTCGTGCCGCGCGAGGCGCAGGACCGGATCATCGCCGGGCTGAAGGACCGGCCGGGGGTGGAGGTGCACCGCTACGAGGGCAGCGATCACGCCTTCGCGCGGCCGGGCGGCGACCACTACGACGCCGGCGCCGCGAAGATCGCCGACGGGCGCACGCACGACTTCCTCCGCCTGCACCTGGGCGCGGGCGTGTGAAGGCCGTCCGCATCGCCCGCCACGGCGGGCCGGAGGTGCTGGAGGTGGTCGATCTTCCCGAGCCCGAGCCCGGCGCGGGCGAGGTGCGCGTCCGCCACCGGGCGGTGGGGCTGAACTTCATCGACACCTACCAGCGCAGCGGCCTCTATCCCGTGAAGCTCCCGGCCGTGCCGGGCCTGGAGGCGGCGGGCGAGGTGGAGGCGGTGGGCAAGGGCGTCGTCCGGCTGAAGCCCGGCGACCGGGTCGTGCACCAGGGCCAGCCGGGCGCCTACGCCGAGGCCTGTGTGGTGAGGGCGGACAGGGCGGTGCGCCTGCCCGACGACGTAAGCTTCGAGGCGGCCGCCGCGGTGTTCCTGAAAGGGCTCACCGCCGAGTTCCTCACCCGCATCCGCCCGCTCGCCCCCGGGGACGCGGTGCTGGTGCACGCGGCGGCGGGGGGCGTCGGCTCGATCCTGGCCCCCTGGCTGGCGGAGCTGGGGGCGCGGGTGATCGGCGTGGCGGGCTCGGCGGAGAAGGCGGCCAAGGCGCGGGCGAACGGCTGCGCGGAGGTGCTGGTGCAGGGCGAGGGCGACCTCGCCGGGCGCGTGCGGGCGCTCACGGACGGCGCGGGCGTGCAGGTGGTGTACGACTCGGTGGGCAGGGACACGCTGGACGCCAGCCTGGGATGCCTCGCCCGGCGGGGGCTGATGGTCAGCTTCGGCAACGCCTCCGGCCCGGCGCGGGCGGTGGAGCCGCTGGAGCTCGCCCGCGGCGGCTCGCTGTTCCTCACACGTCCCAGCCTGTTCGACTACGTCGTGACCACCGCGGAGCTGGACGCGGCGGCGGCGCGGCTGTTCAGCGTGCTGGCGCGGGGCGTCGTCCGCGCCGACATCGGTCAGCGCTTCCCCCTGGCGGAGGCCCGCGCGGCGCACGAGGCGCTGGAGGGCCGCCGCACCACCGGCTCCACCATCCTGCTGCCGTGAGTCCTCTCCCGGGAGGGGGCCGCGCGATGGGTGGTGGAGAGGTCGCGCGGCGATATGGGGGAGGACCTTGCGCCTTGAGCCGCGACCCTCGTGCGCCTACCTTGGCCACCGGCGGGTCTTGCTGCGGCTCTCGTCGGAGGCTTCACATCCCGGGGACCTTAATCGCTTCGCGCGGGGGCTGTCCCTGGCCGGACCCGTGGGTCCGGACACATGGCTCCCACCTGGTCATCCAGGTCCGAGGGGATTGAACACGCCTCCACGGTTCTTCGCGGCGCCGCCACCCTCCGCCCCCCGGCGGAGGCTGTCGCTGCTCTTCGGGGCGGCGCTGGTCACGGCTCTCGTGCTGGCGACGGCGGCGATCTACGTGCTCGTCCTGCCCGCGTGGCTGTTCCGGGCGGCTGTGGCGGCGGTCGCTCTGGCCTGGGCGGCGCACGTGCTGCACGTCGCCGGGCACAACCGCGCCCTCGACCGCCGGTGACGAAGGGCGCGCTCCGGGCGGAGGCCGCCGCTCGCCGCGCCGCCGCCCACGTCGCCGAGCCGCGGGCGGGCGCGCGCCTCGCCGCGCTGTGGCCGTCCGGGCTGCGGCCCTCCTCCGGCGCGGTCGTGGCGGGCTACCATCCCTTGCGGACCGAGATCGACCCGTGGCCGCTGATGGAGGTGCTGGAGGCGGCGGGCTGCGCGCTCGCCCTGCCGGTGACCCCGCCGCGCGGCGCTCCGGAGGCCCTGGTCTTCCGCCGGCATCGCCGGGGCGGGCCGCTGGTGCGCTCGGCCTTCGGCGTCCTGGAGCCGCCGTGCACCGCTCCGCTCGTCGTCCCCGACCTCGTGCTCGTCCCGCTCCTGGCCTTCGACCGCACCGGCGCACGGCTGGGCTACGGCGCGGGGCACTACGACCGGACGCTGCCGGGCCTGGGCGCCCTCCCCGGCTTTCGGGCCGTGGGCCTCGCCTACGCCGCGCAGGAGGTGGAGCGCCTGCCCGTGGAGCCGCACGACCACCCGCTCCATGCGATCCTGACCGAAGGCGCCTACATCCCTGTCCCTGGCGCTTGAGGAGACGGGATGCGGCTGGCCTTCTTCGGAGACGTGATCGGCGCCAGCGGGCGCGAGGGCATCGCCTCGCACCTCCCGTCGTTGCGCCGCACGCTGGCGCTCGACTTCGTGGTGGTGAACGCGGAGAACGCGGCGGGGGGCTTCGGCCTCACCGCCCGCATCGCCGACGACCTGTTCGAGGCGGGGGCCGACGTGCTGACGCTCGGCAACCACAGCTGGGACCAGCGGGAGATGCTGACCCACATCGAGCGCGAGCCGCGCATCCTGCGCCCGGTGAACTATCCGCCCGCCAGCCGCGCGCCGGGGCGGGGCGCGAACCTGTACGACGCCCCGGGCGGGCGGCGCGTGCTGGTCATGAACGTGCTGGGCCGCGTGCACATGGATTCGCTGGACGACCCCTTCGCCGCCGTGGACCGCGAGCTGTCCGCCGCCCCGCTGCGCGACGTCGCCGACGCCGTGATCGTGGACATGCACGCGGAGATCACCAGCGAGAAGATGGCCATGGGCCACTTCTGCGACGGGCGGGCCTCGCTGGTGGTGGGCACCCACACCCACGTGCCCACCGCCGACGCCCAGGTGCTGCCGGGGGGCACGGCCTATCAGACCGACGCGGGGGGGTGCTGCGACTACGACAGCGTGATCGGCATGGACAAGGCGGAGCCCGTCCGCCGCTTCTCCTCCCGCCTGCCGGGCGCGAGGAACACGCCCGCGGGAGGTCCGGCGACGGTGTGCGGCGTGTACGTGGAGACCGACGACCGCACCGGGCTGGCCGTGCGGGTGGAGCCGGTGCGCGTGGGCGGCCGGCTGAAGCCCGCCCTGCCGCAGGAGGGCGTGGGCGCGCCGCCCTCCTAGGCCTGCTCGGCCCCCGCCTCCTCCGGCAGGCCGATCATGTGGAAGCCGGCGTCCACGTGCACCACCTCGCCCGTGGTGGAGCGGCCGAGGTCGGACAGGAGCCACAGGGCGCAGCCCGCCACGCCCTCCGGCGCCGTGTCCTCCTTCAGCGCGGACCAGGCGCGGCCCTGCGCGATCATGGAGCGCCCGCCGGAGATGCCCGCCAGGCTGAGCGTGCGGATGGCGCCCGCGCTGATGGCGTTCACCCGGATGCCCCTCGGCCCCAGGTCGCGGGCGATGTAGCGGGTGGAGGCCTCCAGCGCCGCCTTGGCCACGCCCATGACGTTGTAGTTCGGGATGGTCCGTTCGCTGCCGAGGTAGGTGAGCGTCAGGAGCGAGCCGCCCGGCCCCATCAGCGGCGCGGCCCGTCGCGCGCAATCCACGAAGGAGAAGGCCGACACGTCCAGCGCGTGGGCGAAGCCGGCGCGGGTGGTGTTCTCGACGAACGAACCCTGGATGTGGTCGCGGTCGGCGTGGGCGACGGCGTGGACCAGGAAGTCGATCCGGCCCTCCAAGAGCTCGCCCAGCCGGGCGAAGGCCGCCTCCATGCTGGCGTCGGAGGCGACGTCGGCCTCCACGAAACGCTCCACGCCCAGCGCCTCGCCCAGCGGGCGGACGCGGCGCTCCATGGCCTCCACATAGGTCCAGGCCATCTCCGCGCCCTGGGCCGCGAGCTGGCTCGCGATGGCGTAGGCGATGGAGTTGCGGTTGGCCACGCCCATGACCACGCCGCGCTTGCCGCGCATCAGGTCGCCGGTGGGGAACGAGGACGGGGGCGGCTTGATCTCGTCGGCCATGGGGACTCCGGCGGCGTCTTCGGGAGCCTGTTCCTAGCGGCTTTGCGGCGAAGCGGCCATGTCGGTCGGCGGGGTGCGGGGCCCGCGCCAGTCCATCACCGGGCCGTCCTTGGCCGTCAGCCCGGCGGAGCGGAGCGCCTCGCCCAGGTCGGGGTCGGTCTTGTCCGCGTCGGTGGAGAAGGCCAGGTCCAGCGGCTCCGCGGGCCTGGCCCCCGTGCTGCGGAAGGCGCCGGCCCCTGGGGCGGGGAGCCGCACGCGGTAGGCGGTCCCCGCCTTGAGCGAGCACAGGAGCACGAAGGTGCGGCGGTCGGCCAGGAGGCGCCAGTCGGGCAGGCAGGCGGGCGCGTCGGCCCCCGAAGGGGCGCCGGGGGCCGACGCCGCGTCCATCGGCTGGTCAAAGGCCAGCGTCAGCACCAGCACCCCGAAGGGCGCCGTCGTCCCCGCGGCGGGGTGGGAGCGCACCAGCTGCGGCGTGGGCCCGCGTGCCGCCACCACCGTGACGTCCGCCTCGCCGGGCCGCCCTCGCGCGGGGGCGGCGGCGGGTGCGGCGGCGGCGGGCGGCGCGGGCGGGGCGGCGGCGGCGATCATGCGGGGATCAGCCACCCTCTCGCGGCGCAAGGAAGGCGCGGCCGCTCACGGCGCGGCGGCCGCCGCCGTCACGAAGGCGAAGCGGTCGTGCTCGGGGTGCAGGCAGGTGGTGTCGGGCGCCTTGGAGGGGTCGGCCAGGAAGGCGCGGGTCATCTTGCGCGCGCAGGTGCTCTGGCCCAGCACGCCGTGGGTGGTGTTGGGGATCATGACGAACCGGCCGTGGCTGAATCGCTTGGCGGCGGCCTCCGCCAGGGGCGGCGGGCAGCCCGGATCGATCTCGGCCGACAGGAACAGGGTGGGGACGGCGCTCACCACCGGCTGCTGCTCCACCGGGTCGGCGGGGCCCACCGGCCAGGCGGCGCACACGTCGAAATAGCGCTCGAAGCTTTTCACGGACAGGCGCGCCACCGGATCGTCCGCCGTGCCCGCGGCCACCCGGTCGCGGTGCTCGAAGGGGAACTCCTCCTTGCACAGGTGCGTCAGGTGCTGGCCCTCCACGTAGGGGCTGCGGTCGGCGATCTGCTCGTCCAGGGCGGAGAAGTCGCCCCGGCCGAAGGCGTAGACGTCGCGCGGCAGGCTCTTGGCCCCCGCGTTGGAGTAGACTTGGTCCATGAGGAAGCCGCCCAGGTCGTCGGCGGTGTAGGTGCGCCGCCCCACCGTCATCGGCCCGGCGAGGAGCTTGAGCGACAGCGCGTTCAGCTTGCCCGCCGGGTCGGGCCAGGCGGCGCGGCAGGCGGCGTCGGCGGCGCAGCGGTCGAACAGCGTCTTCACCGCCGAGGAGACCATCTGCGGCCCGCCCTCCGCCCACATGGCCTCCGGCGGCCACACCGAGTCGAGCACCACCGCCCGCACGCCCTGCGGCGCGTGGGTGAGAACGGCGAAGCCGATGCGCGTGCCGTAGCTGCCGCCGTAGAGATCGAAGCTCTCGAGCTCCAGCGCCCGGCGCAGGTCCTGCACGTCGAGTGCGACCTCCTTCGCGTTGTAGCGCGTCAGGTCCACGCCCGAGGCCGCCCAGCGCGCGCCGCACGCCTTCAGCGCGTCCAGGTCGCCGGGCGAGATCGGGCCGGCGTCGTTCAGCGCGGCGTGGCCGCAGTCCAGCGAGGGGGCCGACAGCGTGCCGCCGCGCTGGTCGAAGTAGATCCAGTCCTGGTCCTGGGCCATCAGCTCCTGCGAGCGCGGGCTCGTCACGATGCGCGGGACGCTCTCCACCACGCCGCCGCCCGGGCCGCCGTGCAGGTAGATCAAGGGCGGCAGGCCGGGTTTGGGGTGCATGGCCTTGACCACCGCCACGGGCATGGCGATCCGGCGCGACGTGGGCGACCCCCGCGTCTCGTCGACCGTGAGCGTCCCGCACTCCACCTTATAGGGCGAGCCCGTGAAGTCGCCGACGCAGGGCGTGCGGACGTAGGTGGGCGCCGCCGCATGCACCGCCGCGACCGGCGCCAGCGCTACGACCACGGCGAGGATCAGGTGGCGCATCTTGGAGCTCCGCTAGGGCTTCAGCGGATGCACGGCCTCGCGCCTGCGCGCAAGCGGCGGCTCAGGACGCCCGGCCGAAGATCAAGGTGGCGTTGGTGCCGCCGAAGCCGAAGCTGTTGCTCATGGCGGTGTCGAACGCGCCGTCGCGGCGCGCGCGCAGGATGGGCAAGCCGTCGAACTCGGGGTCCAGCGTGTCGATGTTGGCGCTCTCCGCCATGAAGCCGTCGCGCAACATCAAGAGCGTGTAGATCGCCTCCTGCGCGCCGGCCGCGCCCAGGCTGTGGCCGGTGAGCGACTTGGTGGAGCTGATGAACGGCGCGTCGGCGCCGAACACCTCGCGCACCGCCTCCATCTCCCTGGAGTCGCCCACGGGGGTCGAGGTGCCGTGGGGGTTCAGGTAGTCGATCCGCCGCCCGCCCGCCTGCTCCAGCGCGAGGCGCATGCAGCGCACGGCGCCCTCGCCGGAGGGGGCCACCATGTCGTGGCCGTCGGAGTTGGCCGCGTAGCCCACGACCTCGCCGTAGATGGTCGCGCCGCGCGCCCTGGCGCGCTCCAGCTCCTCCACAACCACCATCCCCGCGCCGCCTGCGATGACGAAGCCGTCGCGGTCGCGGTCATAGGCGCGGGACGCCGCGGCGGGGCGGTCGTTGTAGCCGGAGGACATGGCGCCCATGGCGTCGAACATCACGCTCAGCGTCCAGTCCAGCTCCTCGCAGCCGCCGGCGAACACCACGTCCTGCTTGCCGAGCTGGATTTGCTCGGCGGCGGCGCCGATGCAGTGGGCGCTGGTCGCGCAAGCGGAGCTGATGGAATAGTTCACGCCCTTGATCTCGAACCAGGTGGCCAGCACCGCCGACGGCCCGCTCGACATGGCCTTGGGCACCGCGAAGGGGCCGACGCGCTTGGGCCCCTTCTCCCGCGTGGTCGCCGCCGCCTGGACGATGGCGGAGGTGGAGGGGCCGCCCGAGCCCACGATGATGCCCGTGCGATCGTGGCTCAACTCGGCGGGTGTGAGCCCCGAGTCGGCGATCGCCTGCTCCATGGCGATGTGGGCGTAGGCCATGCCGGGCGCGAGGAAGCGGGCGGCGCGGCGATCGACCATCGACGCCCAGTCGACGGCCGCCCCGTCCTTCACCGGGGGCGCGTGCACCTGGCAGCGGAACCCGAGCTCCCTGTATTCGGGCGCGGCGACCACGCCGGAGCGCGCCGCGCGCAGGGAGGCGGCCACCTCCTCGGCCGAGGAGCCGATGGGCGAGACGATCCCGATCCCGGTGATGACGACGCGACGCATGGCGGCGACCTCCGCGGCTCCTTCAGAGCGTCGACGGGTCGAACAGGCCGACCCGCAGATCCTCGGTGTGGTAGATGGGCTTGCCGTCGGCCAGCAGCACGCCGTCGCCGATGCCCATGATCAGCTTGCGGTCGATGATGCGGCGCATGTCGATGCAGTAGGTGACCTTCTTCACGTCCGGCGTCACCTGGCCGGAGAACTTCACCAGGCCCGCGTGCAGCGCCCGCCCGCGCCCCGGCTTGCCCGACCAGCCCAGGAAGAAGCCCACCAGCTGCCACAGGGCGTCCACCCCCAGGCTTCCGGGCATGACGGGGTCGCCGAGGAAGTGGCAGTCGAAGAACCAGAGGGAGGGGTCGATGTCCAACTCGGCGTGGATGAAGCCGCGCCCGTGCTTGCCGCCGTCCGCGTTGATCTCGACGATGCGGTCCATCATCAGCATGGGCGGGGCGGGCAGCTGGGCGTTGCCGGGTCCGAACATCTCTCCCCGGGCGCAGGCCAGCAGCTCGTCGCGCGTGTAGCCGGCCTTCGACCGAGGGAAGGCGTCGGTGGAGACCCGCTGGTGGACGTCGCTCATCGGGCTCGTGTCTCGCCGGGCGCTCCGGTGTGGCGGCCCGCCGTCCGGGTTACACGACGGCGGGGGGGCGCTCAACCGACGCTCCCTCGCGCCTCAGCGGCACCGGGGGGCGGGGTCGACTCCCCAGACCTCCGCGGCCCGCACCCAGCCGGAGGTCTTGTCCGCCGTTATGCGGCACCAGCCGCGGTCGCACCTGCCGAGCGAGGCCAGGCTGCGCGAGGCCAGCACGGCGTTCACCCGCGCGCTCTCCACCGGCCGCACGCGCATGGGGAGGTCGCGTCCGGCGGTGCGCATCACGGTGCGCGCCTCGGCCACGGTGCGCTTGTTCACCCAGGCGACGCCGCCTTCCGGATCGCACACGCGCCGCCACTCCTCCGTCTCGGCCACCACCTGCAGCGGCAGGCCGCGGGCGCGATAGGTCCACAGCATGCGGTGATCGTCGCCGGGGCCGCCCCGGGCGTTCACCTCGCGGAACTTGACGGACACGTAGCGCGGCACGGGCAGCCCGGAGGGCGTGTCGTGCGCGGGCGGGGCCGCCGCCGCCGCCGACCCCGCGAGCGCCAGGACCACGGCCAGCCCCCCGACGCGGCGTTGG
>CAXSHO010000025.1:10183-13203 GCA_964237305.1 uncultured Caulobacteraceae bacterium | reverse complement strand
GCCCCCGGGAAGCGGCCTGCTATGCGCTGCCCTGTCCGTCGCGCGTGGGCGCGCCGCCGTCCGCTCGGGGTCCATGGCCGCCAACAAGCCGAAAGTCGTGGTCACGCGCAAGCTGCCGGACGCGGTCGAGACGCGCATGCGCGAGCTGTTCGACGTCGCGTTCAACACGGACGACCGCCCGCTGAACGCCGACGCGCTCGGCCGCGCCCTCGCCGAGGCCGAGGTGCTGGTGCCCACCGTCACCGACCGGCTGGACGGCCGTCTCCTCAGCCGGGCCGGGCCGCAGCTGAAGCTGATCGCCCAGTTCGGCGCGGGGGTGGACAACATCGACGTCCTCACCGCCAACGGGCGCGGGATCACCGTGACCAACACGCCGGGCGTCCTCACGGAGGACACCGCCGACATGACGCTGGCGCTGATCCTGGCCAGCGCGCGCCGGGTGGTGGAGGGCGCCACCGTCGTCCAGGAGGGCCGGTTCACCGGCTGGAGCCCCACCTGGATGATGGGCCGGCGCATCACGGGCAAGCGGCTGGGCATCGTGGGCATGGGCCGGATCGGCACGGCCGTGGCCCGCCGCGCCCGCGCCTTCGGCCTCCAGGTGCACTACCACAACAGGAAGCCCGTGAGCCCCCGCCTGGCCGAGGAGCTGGGCGCCACCTATTGGGAGAGCCTGGACCAGATGCTGGCGCGCACCGACATCGTCTCGGTCAACTGCCCGCACACTCCCGCCACCTTCCACCTGCTCTCCGCGCGCCGGCTCAAGCTGCTGCGCCCGGAGGCGATCCTGGTGAACACCGCCCGCGGCGAGGTGATCGACGAGGCGGCGCTGGCCAACATGCTGGCGCGGGGCGAACTCGCAGGCGCGGGGCTGGACGTCTACGAGAACGAGCCCGCCATCAATCCCAAGCTCCTGAAGCTCCCCAACGTGGTGCTCCTGCCCCACCTGGGCTCGGCCACGGTGGAGGCGCGGACGGACATGGGCGAGAAGGTGATCGTCAACATCAAGACCTTCATGGACGGACACCGCCCGCCGGACCGGGTGATTCCGTCAATGCTGTAGGCGCCGCGCCCGCCGCGGGGCGCGGCGACCGCGCTGAGTCCAGGGTGAACGGTAGCTTCTGCCGTTCTCGTACTTCTTCTCTTCCTTAGCTCCAGCCCTGTGTTCGACGCGCCGCAGGCTGCGTCGAACTTCAGAGGGGACGCCCCGCGTCCCGACGCCCCTGCGTCAGCCGTCGCGGGCGGACGCGGTCAAGGGCGCAGAGCCGAAGGCGTCCCTTGAGGGCGGCCGGCGGCGATGGCCGGGTCCATCGCCGCTTGCAGCTCATCCGGACACCGGGCGGCGCCGCCGTGCTCGCGCGCGTCAAGGGTGCGCGCTCCGCGCCGGCTTCGCCGCCCTTGACCCCCCCTGCGCGCGACGGCTGACGCGGAGGCGTCGGGACGCGGGGCGTCCCTGCAATCAGTTCAACGCCCTGCGGGGCGTCGAACACAGGGCTGCATGGAAAGGAAGGGAACGCGGAAGAGGTGAGGTGAGGTGAGGTGAGGTGAGCAAGGGCGGGAAGGCGCTGGCGCGAGCACGCCTGAGGTCCGCAGGCGCTCGCCGCAGCGACCCGGCGCGATGGAAGCGCCTACAGGATGAAGCGGCTCAGGTCCGCGTCCTGCGCCAGCGCCCCCACCCTGTCGCGGACGTAGGCGCCGTCCACCGTCACCGACTTCGCGTCGGGGCCGCTGCGGTCGCCGGCGGTGAAGCTGATCTCCTCCACCACCTTCTCCAAGACGGTCTGGAGGCGCCGCGCGCCGATGTTCTCCGTGCGGCTGTTCACCTCCACCGCCGCGTCGGCGAGGGCGTCCACCGCGTCGTCGGTGAAGTGCAGCTCCACGCCCTCGGTGGCCATCAGCGCCTGGTGCTGGCGCACGAGGTTGGCCTCGGGCTCGGTGAGGATGCGGCGGAGGTCGTCGCGCGTCAGCGCCTTCAGCTCCACCCGGATCGGCAGGCGGCCCTGCAGCTCGGGCAGGAGGTCGCTGGGCTTGGCGACGTGGAAGGCGCCGGACGCGATGAACAGGATGTGGTCGGTCTTCACCGGCCCGTGCTTGGTGGAGACGGTGGTGCCCTCGATCAGCGGCAGGAGGTCGCGCTGCACCCCCTCGCGGCTGACGTCGGCCCCGCGCCGCTCGCTGGAGGTCGCCACCTTGTCGATCTCGTCGAGGAAGACGATCCCGTGGTTCTCCGTCAGCGCGATCGCCTCGCGGGTGACGGCCTCCGCGTCCACCAGCTTGTCGGCCTCCTCGGCCAGGAGCGGCGCACGGGCCTCGGCCACGGTGGCCTTCAGCGTCCTTGTGCGGCCGCCGCCGAGCTTGGACATCATGTCCGACAGGTTGATCATGCCCATGGATGATCCCGGCTGGCCGGGGATGTCGAACATCGGCGCGCCCCCGCCGGTGTCGGCGAGCTGCAGCTCCACCGTCTTGTCGTCCAGCTCGCCCGCGCGGAGCTTCTTCCTGCAGCTGTCGCGGGTGGGGGCTGAGGAGCCCGCGCCCACCAGAGCGTCCAGGAGCCGCTCCTCCGCCGCGCCCTCCGCCTTGGCCTGCACGCCCGCGCGGCGGCGCTCCCGCACGAGGCCGATGGCCGCCTCCAGGAGGTCGCGCACGATCTGGTCCACGTCGCGGCCGACATAGCCGACCTCCGTGAACTTGGTGGCCTCCACCTTGAGGAACGGCGCCTGGGCCAGCCGGGCGAGGCGCCGCGCGATCTCGGTCTTTCCCACGCCCGTGGGGCCGATCATCAGGATGTTCTTGGGCGTCACCTCCCCCTGCAGGTCGGCGTCGAGCCGCTGGCGCCGCCAGCGGTTGCGCAGCGCTATGGCCACCGCCCGCTTGGCCTCGGCGTGGCCCACGATGAAGCGGTCGAGCTCGGAGACGATCTCGCGGGGGGAGAACTCGGTCATGTGGCGGTCCTGGTCATCAGCAGCGCCGGGCCCCACGGCGTGTCGCGCGCCTCGCCGCGGACGAAGCCCGCCTTCTGG